>JAWXCM010000364.1:0-89486 GCA_034408745.1 Bryobacteraceae bacterium | reverse complement strand
CCTAAAGGGCGGCTACGCAATGGAACTGCGGTTCCAAACCGCACGCACCACCAAGGATCTCGATTTCACCGTGCGAGTCGCGCCGGCCGGGACCGACGACGTAATGCTCAAGGAGATCCAGGATGCAGGCGCCGTGGACCTGGGCGACTTTTTCTCGTTCCGCGTTGGTGAAACGATGATGGACCTCGACGGAGCACCCTATGGCGGAGCGCGCTATCCGGTGGAGTCCATCATGGGCGGGCGCACTTTTGTGAAGTTCCATTTGGACGTTGGAATCGGTGACGTTGTTCTCGATCCGTTGGAACCGGCCCAGATGCGTGACTGGCTTTCCACCTCAGTCGCCGGGGTTGCTCCCAGGGGTTGCTCCCCCGCGCGCGATGATTTCGCGAACTTTCGCTTTAATTCAAACGTGGGAATCCTACGCCGCCGGTGGTGATCGGCGGTGGCTACAGCCCCTCGTCGATGGCTCGGGGGTCACCTGAAAACCGGCCAACGGAAAGAGGCGCTCAGACAGAAGTCGGAGGCGAGGGATAAGCTCGCTCGACGTGAGCAATGTCTTGAGCGAAGACAAACGACAGCAGGTGATTGCGCTGGGCCGGATGGGTTGGCCGCTTCGGCGCATTGAGAAGACAACGGGAATCCGGCGAGAGACGGCGGCCGGGTATTTGAAAGCAGAGGGCATTCCGGTGCGACCGCCCGGGAGCTGGGGGCGAAGGCCGCCGGCAAAACCGGCCAACGCTCCGCTTGCTGCCGAGGTGACCGCCGACCCTGAGATTTCAAAACCGGCCAATGAGGTGACCACCGACTCCGTGGCCCCGGAGAGGAACGAAACCACTTCGGCCAGTGTCTGCGAGCCATGGCGGGAGCAGATCGAAGCGGACCTGTCGCGAGGCCGAAGGCGATCTGGCAGGACCTGGTCGATCAGCATGGCCTCACCGGGGCGTACGAAACGGTCAAGCGCTATGCCCGGAGACTCCGCGGTGCAAAGCCACAGGTTGCCCGCTGCGTCATCCTGACGCCGCCGGGTGAAGAAGCACAGGTCGACTATGGCACTGGCCCAATGGTTCGCGATCCACAGACGGGCAAGTACCGTCGCACGCGTTTGTTCGTGCTCACACTGGGCTACAGTCGCAAGTCGGTACGCCTGCTTTCATTCCGGCCGGGTACGCAGATCTGGGCCGAATTACACGAGCGCGCCTTTCAACGGCTGGGCTGCGCTCCCCGAATCGTGGTTCTCGACAACCAAGCGCGGCATGACATCCTTCGTGGAACGCGAAGCCGTGGACGACCAATCCCGCGTAGACGTGGTTGCTGAGAATCGAGAGCATCTGGCGAGCAGTCCAGTTGATCCAGCGGCACTACCCCGGGTCGAAGTTGTGTTTCACCTCAGGCAGTGCGATAAAAATAATCACGGCTGGTGTGAAGGCCCGCCGTTGACCGTCGCCTGCCAAGTCTCGATCTGCTGGCCGGGCCTTCTCCCTCCCGGCAAAGTCAATTCAAACGAGAAAAGAATATCGCGCCACGCTGTTCCGCGGCGACTCGCCTCATTTCAACATTGGCCGGTTATTTTCAGTTATACGGAAGCTAATCTTTTGAATCCAGGTCGATTTAATTTCTTCCAGACGAGAAATCTGTCCCCCCAGACTCACGCATCTGGGCCAGAATAGCCTCGGGAGGTGGCATTGAAGTAGCTCGTCACGACTTAGAAGACGCCTCAGCAATCCACTTCGCCAGGGCTCCCAATGCGATTCCTTCGTTCGCTTCGTAAGTTCCGCTGCGGTCGAGACACGGCATTTCCCTGCTGCCGGCATGGTGGAGCGCGACCACTCTCCAGTCCGTTGGCCCGAAAACCGGGCTGCCGGAAGATCCGGGCTCGGACGGAGTCCGGTAATGCACGAGCCTTTGATTTGCCGCGAGCAGGAAATTATCGTGCAGCGAGAATTCGAGACTGCGGCCGGCCGGACAGCCAATCATGTACAAACGGCTCGGGTCCTTCTCCTCCACACGGATCGGCTGGACGTCGATTTCCAGCGGCGTCACACCCGCCGGGAGTTCGGGCAACTCCAGCAGTGTGGCGTCGAGCTGGTTCACCGGCGAATGGAAAATCACTTTTCCCGCCGGCACTTTCTGATTCAACATCAGGAAGTTGACGGTCGCCTGCTCCGGCGTCAGGGCGCCGGGATAACGGTCGGAAGTATCTGGACCGATTACGTGGGCATTTGTGATCAACAGTGTCCGGTTTGGCTTGCCGGGAACCAGCTTTCCGATGTCCAGCAGCCACCCGGTCCCGTAGCCCTTCTGGTTTGTCTCGATACGAACCACGGATTCGGCTCTTCGCAGGCCGAGTTGGTACCACTCCAGTGCGAGAGACCCGTCGGCCCCGAACACTTTTTGCAGGTTGCTCTGCGCCGCTGAAGGCGAAACCTGAAGGGATCCGCCGGATCTGCTCAGTAACGCGGCACGCAGTTCGGGCAGGATTAAACTCCCGGGCTCGGAATCGGAACGAAGTTGCCAGACCTCCTCGAGTTGCCGGAGGCACGATGCGAATTCGAACGCATCCGCATCTTTCGAACCGGCAAACATCTTCGCGCGTTGCAGCGCGCTGTCGAAGTCGCCGAGTCCGATACAGGCCTCCATGCACGTTGCCTGTTCATACGCGTTCAGCTCTCCGCTGGTCGACTGCTCCTCACGGCGCAGCATGTTGTCGAGAATATCCTGGAGGATCTGCCTGGGATCTGACGTAAATCGGAGCCTGATACCGTCCCGCTCCGCCCGCAGCAGACAGGCGGCGACGTTGATTCCGTGCCAGTAATTTTTTGCTGGATTGACCGAATAACTGAGAAAATAGGTGTCCACCGCCTCCTGCAGCGACGCGACGTTACGCGGGTTGCCGGGGCAGTTCAGGTTTGTATAGATCTGTTTTGAGATCCTCCCAAGCAGACCCTGCGCTTCCTCCTGTTCCGCCGGTGGAGCCTTGTCGTCGCTGACGATGCCCTGGAGCACAAGTGCAGCTGCCTGAAAGACTCCCTGGTCGATCAGGGCCTGCGCATATCGCCGGCGGACCTGTGGACCGCGGAATCCCGCATGCAGAAAGGCCTCGCCGGCACGCGTCATTGCGCCGAACCGCCGCTTGCGCTGGAGCCGCATCAACGTGCGATTCGCGAAAGCAGGATCCAGCTCGGTGGTACCCTGCCCCAGACGCATGACCAGCGATTCCACCAGTGTGTCTACCGTCTTCCAGTCGAATGTTTCCAACGCAGCGTCGAACTGCGTCTGGAAATCCAGCTTGTCGCGCCAGGCCGGGCCGGTTATGCCACGTGCGCCAGTCGCCGGCCCGGCATCCACGTCGCCGATATCGAGATCCGCCGCCCCGCGAATCTCCGAAGGCGCCGCGCCCTCGAGCATGCCCCGACTTCTGGCCTTTGGATCATGTTTACGCAGACTACCGAAGTCGAGCCGTGTTTTCTTTTCGATCAGAGCTACGGGGACCTGGTAAGTGCGGAACTCGCCGAAAACGAATTCCAAACCGCGGATCATGTCTTCCTGGCTGAGGATATATGCCGTCGCCGATAAATTGCCGTCAGGCAACCGGAAGGCAATGATTTTCCAGAACTCCCGCGGCAGTTTCCTGCCATGAAAAACAGGATCGTCAGCCGCGAGCACGGGCCCGGTAAACACGGTCACCCGCTGCTTATCGCTTTTTAAGTGGAAATAGATATAATCTTCGAGATCATTCCACGTTTTCCTGTTCAGGTTTTTATGCTGAGGGCAGGAATTCGGGTAATGAAACGTATCTAACTCAGCCTGTTTGAAGTTGTCGCCCCACACCGGATCGATACGGCGCACCATGTGGCCGCGATCCAGCGGAGTTCCCGCGTAGTAGCTTTGGCCCACCTGCAGATCGCCGGCAAGCCGCGGATCCAGTTGCCAGGGATCGCCGGACCGATGCTCCTCCACCACGTGCTTTCCGTCGATATTCACAACGGCATATAGCGCGAGTTGCCTCTGCCGGTGCATCGCCACGCTGAAGTTCCTGTACCTGAGTACGGTGGACTCGGCTGAGGTCTTCGGGAGCGGAACGGAAATGCCCAGGAAATCCGTATCGTAGCCGTTGCGGTCTGCATAGTCTTCGGCGTTCGCTCGCCGCTCGAGGAATGCCGCGTCCTCCGCGCCGCCTCTGGATTCCAGCTCTGCCGGGCGCGTTTCGTCGCCGACAGCCTCACCCAAAGCGCGGCGGATACTGGCTGCGCTAACCATACGTTGCGGTCGCAACTGAAGTCCCAGAAGGTCTCCGGTCTCCAGCGAGACGATCGCTGCGCCGGATGCCACGTTTGGAACATCATGGGCGATTTCCTGGCCGGGAGGCGAGCATAACCAGCCGAAGGAGAGTCTGTAGCCGCGATCCGTTTGCGGCACCGTGCTTTCGTCACAGCGCACGACCCCAATCGCCGGATCGAGCGGCGCGGTTTGCGACAGCGGGATGAAGCTGCCGTTCGGTACAGGATACTCGAACGCCATGACGTCTTTGCCCTGATTTGGCAGTGGCTGAATCGAAACACCGTTGATGGAAAACGAGGTCGCGTCCATCAGGACTTCCAGAGGTGCGATCAGCCGGTCCGGAGCAACCGCGACAGCGGTACACCGCACGACGCCGTCCGCTGCGAGCGGGAACATGGAGGCTGTGGCGCGTTGCAGATCGAAACTTGCAAGCGCCAGCCTGCGGCTCCAGAAAGCGCTCGGCACGGGCGGAATCGTGTCGCCGGTAAATGGAAAATCTGAACGGTCGAGCACCTGAACCAGCCATTGCTCGGTATTCCTGAGGCGTGTAGCTGCGTCTGGGGGGCAACGGTAGTGCGCGAGACACGGCGGAGGCTCGACGTCATCGAAGCCAACGGTCAGCACTGTCTTGTGTGCCTCTGCAAACTGCTCGAGGTCTTTCTCAAGCCATGGATTCGTCCCAGCGGACAGCAGGGCCACTGCCACCGTGGCGTCGCGGAGCGATGCCGTGTCGACGATGCGATGAACGGTGAACCCACAGTTTTCGAGGCGCGTCTGGAGTTCATCTGTGAATGCTTCATCGCCAGGCGAACCCACGAGCAACATTGTGCAGCTATCCCCCCTGGCCGGTGCCTGCAGCCGGAGCCAGTGTCTGAGGTGAATAGGTTCGCCGATGCGTAGCTGAACCTCGGCATAGACCATGAATTCGCCCCATGCCTCGCTGCGTACGGCAAAACGCGACGCGCGATCGGTCCGACGGGGACGGGGCTCGGAGAAAGTGGGATGCAGGAGGTACTCGACCGAGGCAACCTGGTCCAGATCCGAATCCGGGCCGTCGAGGAATACCTCCCACTGCCACCACTCGGGGGCCAGCTGAACTGCTTTCTGGTTCAGGGAGAGGTCCATTGTCGTTCTCCTCAGGCGAGTTCGTCTTTTGTCAGTTCCACTGCCAGCAATTCTGGATTGACCACGGAGATGTATGTGCTTCCGGTATTGCCGCCCGTGACCTGAATTTCGATCTGTACATCATCGGGAACGCCGTGCACTGCGAAGCCAACCCCGGTGCCGTCGAGCCGGTCGGGCTTTGCGAGTGCCCAGTCCTTGACGACCTCGAACCTCCGTCTAAGCCGGTAGCGACAGGTCGCCCCGGGCATGTAGGCGTCGCGAGCAGCCAGCGGGGGCGAAAGCCGAATGAGCACGGTGCGGCCCGCCTGGTGACGCCAGTCGCCGATGATCTTCGACAGCTTCAGAAACGCAGGCACTGGATCGGCCGGATCGAACTTCACGTACTCTTTGTCTTCCAGGTTAACCCACGGAAAACCGTCCTGAACCACTGCGACTACGCGTTTTCCGCCCCTGAGGGCATCCGTGTATTCTCTGAAGATCCATTTGTGAAAATCGTCCGATTTATATGGATTAAGGAACAGAGCTACGAGTGCGTCGGACTGGGATATTCGCCTGGTTACCTCTGTCAGTATCGGCTCGGCTCCGAGATCCTCGCCCGTGACGCAGCTGAGGCAGTGGCTGTCCACAAGGCGCTTGAATCTGGCGGCCCAGGGCTCGTCATCCGGCCGAAATCGGTACGAAAGGAACAGTTGTCGCATTGCTACGCGATACCTACCCTAACCTGGCTTGCAATCCGAGTCAATCTGCCACCGGCGTCGCCCGGAAATAATTGCATCCTGGAAATCAGGAAATACCGGTGGCTGTACCGGAGCTTCCTTGCCCATAAGCGTCGCGGCCTTTAAAGCATTCGCATCATAAAGTCGTAGGCCGCGGTTCGTATTTCTGGTGGGAAATCATGGCCGCAGTCGGGGTGCTCGACCTGTATCCGGCGAGACGTACGAAACACCCTTCGATACACATCCTGCGCTGCCCGAACACAGTCGTCAACGCCCGACACGTCGAAGTTGGAATCACGCAGTGGAGCATTGATAAACAGCGGGCGCGGAGCCAGGCTCTGAAGAATCGCCGGGAAATCAAAGGGTACTCTTGCCGGATCCTTCCCATAAACCGAAGCAATGCGGGGCATGTAGCCGGCGTGGCTCCATCCGGCCAGGTCTCCGCCATAGTATTTCGCGAAAGATGTGAAGCCACAGCTTGTCACTACGACCTGTACTCTCGGATCGAAGGCTGCCAGGAACAGGGCGTTATGCCCGCCGAGAGAATGACCAATTGCAGCGATTCTGCGGGGGCTGACATTTGGCAGAGAACAGAGCAGATCCACGGCACGCCGGTGATTCCGAACACCCTTCATCGTCGTACTCACATACCCCATCGAATACGGATTCGTTTGGTAATCGCCAAACTTGGGGTAGTCCGGTGCAAGTGTGACAAAGCCTCGCTCGGCCAACTCGAGAGCGTAGTGCAGATTTGGTTTTCCACCGAGTCCGGCTGGTTCGGCTTTACCTGTCGCGGTGGTCTGATGCAGGCACAGCGCCGCTCTGTGACGGCCGTTGCGACTTCGCGGTGTAAACAGCCAGGCCGGCACCGCATCTCCGTCGCCCGATGAGAATGTAATTCTTCTTCTGATCCATCGCTCAGAAGCATACTCTTCCACGACTTTCATTTCAGGTGGATCCGCCGGCGATCTGGGAAGCGGGCCCATTACCTCCTGCATGCCGGCGAGGGTCGAGCGCCGCAGAGTCTGCCACTCCGCTTTGGTCGTGACTGGTTCCTTCGCTTTGGTGGTTCGGTTCTCTTCGTTCGCGGCAAGAAGGACGCATGCAAACTCCCTGCGCGTGTACTGCCCAAACTGCTTCATCTTGTTCCCCGTGCTACCGGTGTTCCACGCTGTGTTCAGACATCTGCAAGATTACGATATCGTTAGTTTAAGAAGAAATGAACAACCGCAGCTCGAATTCTGAGCCGGATTCAAGACCACCGGGACTACTTGCGCAAGTCCGAAACGTGGATCCAGGTTTCCGGTACCGTGTCGTGCGGCCTCAACGCGGCAATCGATTTAGCGCGGCGAAGTCGATCCCTGGCCTCGGCTCCATGCCCCGTCTTTTTCAATAGGAATGCGGAGCATTCGAGGATGGTAACCATGTACGGGTGGTCCGGGCCGAGCTGCGATTCGGTAATCGTCCGCGCCTGCTCCAGGGCGGCGCTGGCCGAATCCCACAGCTTAAACTCAGTGTGGATCATCGCCAGATTGATGTACGTGGGAATCAGATCGGCATGCCGCGATCCGAGGTTCTCCTGGAGCAAGGTGACGGCTTGCGACATCGCGTCCCTGGCATCGGTCCACCGCTTGCTTCGCCCGTGTATCACACCGAGGTTGGCAAGTATAAAGCCGCGACGGATCTTTCCATCTTTATCATTTCCAGCGACAGCAAGCGCCCGTTCAAAATGCATCAGCGCGTCTTTGTTATGTCCCGATTGTTGGTGCGCCGCGCCGAGCGTGAAGATGAAGTGTGCAAGGGCCGGGGTGTCCGGGGGATACGACTGTTCGGCCAGTTGCAGTGCACGCCGTGCGAGCGCTTCGGCCTGCGCGTTTCGCGCGCCAATGGTCAGGTAAAGTTCGCTCAGGTTCACCAGCAGGAGCGCCATGTCGCTGCCGCCCGTCCCGTTCCGTTCCAGCAGCTTCACACCGCGCAGATAAGCCCGTTCGGCTTCGGCGAGTTTGCCTCTGGTGACATAGTAAACGCCGATTTGGTTCCAGCCGAGCCAGGCCAGCGGGTGTGGCGCGGCAAGCTCATTGATCAGTTCCGGCGCCAGGCGGCCGGCGCCAGGCAGGTCTCCCGCAAAGGTCAACTGACGCATGGTCTCGATCAGATCGGCAACTCGGTCCACGTCGGCAGCGCACAACAGGAAGGGCGTAAACAGGAAAATCAATTGTTTCATATGGGTTTCTCCGATGCGGTTAAAACTTTACTGCCCATTAAAAGCCGCGATTTTCAGCGGCTTTCGGAAACGGACTGGCCGCACCGGGAGTAACGCTCCAGGTGCGATGCTGTCGGCTTCTACCTGCTTTAGCGCAACTGCATTGAGGAATGGGTCAAAAAATCTTTTGGCTTTTAGCATCGGCTGGCGCCGCCCATACGCGGGGGCCCCCCAGAGCCATTTGAAAGGCCCAAACTGGAATCGGCTCGGCGGGGTTGGACCTGTGCCAAACAGATCGCGACACCAATCGCTGCGCCTGCCTCCTGGCCACAGCCTTCCCGGGCCATGTCGATTTGAGCCGCGACGGCTACAGGGCTGGATCGCCCGGCTGAGGCGCTGGTCCCGTCTCCTCTAAACGCTCATTGCCGTTCGCGGCTTCTGGCTTCCGGCCCAGCAATCAGGCGCATCACCAATAAAGCGAACACCCCAGCGGCGATCAGCATGCCGGCGCTGCCAAGAATCGGCGCTACGCCCCAATCAAACTGCAGTGCCGGAATGAACTCGCCGAACCAGATCCGTTCGCGGATCGGTTGGCCGAATCCAAGCAACAGCAGCACAAGCGCCTGACCTTTCCAGCCAAATCGCCGTCCGATCATTAAAAGAACCAGCATTACAGCCACCCCGAGCAGTGCAGCTGCCACCCAGGTCACGGGTGAAAGGAACATTAAGGGATCGGGCTGCCCCGCGATTCGACTGCGCCACCACCCATTATTCCCTTCGACCCACAGCCTCCCAATCATGCCGAGTGCCCAAATCAAGCCTCCTCCCACCGCACCTGACAGCCGCGCCTTGCCGGCCCGGGCAAAATAAACTGCCGCACAAACACCGCAAATTGAGAGGCCAAAGATGTAGAGCAACAGTGGCGCTGGGAAGGCCGCGATACTCGCATCCCGGATCGCGGCCTGAATGTCATGGCGGGCTTGCAACGCTACGGCGGCCAGACCGAAAAGAAAAGCGATCAGGAAAACGACACCCATGGCAAATATTCCGGGATCCCGCCGCTGAAAGCGCCGGAAGCGCTCCCACGGAGTGGCCTCCCGGGCGCGAATGGCCCGATGTTCCAGATGCCGCTGAAGGTCTTCCGAAAAGGCCTCCGCCGAACCGTACCTGCCTGCTGGTTCTTTTCGCAGCGCCATCAAAAGGATGGAATCCAGATCTCCCTTCAGGCGCCTGCGCAGGCGGTCCGGATCGCCCTCTCTGGCGGCACTCACCATTTCAGGCGTGATCTGAGTTCGGTGGCCTCCGGTGGCTGGCACGGACGTTGCCACGACATCACTCGGACGAGCAGGCTCCACCTCCGCGATCACCCGGGCGACCTCATGCATGGCCGCACTCAACAGGCGGTACGGCCTGTGTCCGGTTAACAATTCATACAGCACCACGCCGAGCGAATACACATCGGACAGAGTGGTGATAGCGGTGCCCTTCACCTGCTCCGGGCTCGCGTACTCCGGAGTCATCATCCGCGCCAGCGTCAAGGTGGCGACTTCTCCTTCAACCACCTCGCTGGACAGCACCTTGGCTATTCCAAAGTCGAGCAACTTCACCACTCCATCCCTGGTGACGAAAATGTTGCCTGGTTTCAAATCCCGGTGGACCACCAGATGCCCGTGAGCGTAGCGGACAGCTTCGATCACGCCACGAAACAACTCTACCCGCTGGCGGATGTTCAGATTCCGTTCGTCGCACCAGGTATGGATGGGCTGCCCTTCCACAAACTCCATGACGAAGTACGGCCAGCCCTCTTCCGTGACGCCGGCGTCCAGCAGCCTGGCGATATTGGGGTGGTCCAGCGAAGCGAGAATCTCGCGTTCCTGCTGGAACCGGGCGATGATTTCCGCCGAGCCGGCCGGAGGCAATACAAGCTTGATGGCGGCGCGGCGATGGAAGGTTTCGTCGGATCGCTCAGCCAGATACACCACGCCCATGCCACCGCGGCCGATCTCGCGGATCAGGGTGTAACCGTGGAGAGTGCGGCCCTCCAACTTCGGAGGCTCGAAGGCTGGAAGCATTCTGGCTGTACCGAAAACGGGCTGGTCAAGCCAGCCAGGGATGTTGTTGTGAGCCTTCAGTAACCGCTCGACCTCGGCACGGACGGCTTCCTCCCCCTGACACTCCCGCATCAGGTACTCTTCCCTGGCCGAGCCGCTCATCGACAGTGCTTCCTCGTAGATTCTGCGGATCCGGACAACTTCTTCGGGCGTCATCGCTGTGTGCCCTCCTGGTAAGCGTAGCGCTGCGCCAGCATAAACTAGCTCACAACAGACTGCAATGATATGCGGGAAGCAGACAAAGCTTGGCGGTGAAGACACCACCCTGGACGGCGCTGAGGCTCCATTGTCCGCAGACTCCCCAGAAGAGCACAGGGCCGAAGGCTCCGCTATGCGCGATACCACAAACGATCCCGAAACACACGACATAACCGGCCTGCTCGACCGGTGGAGGCTGGGCGACGGGAACGCCGGCAACCAACTCATGGAACTGGTTTACGGCGATCTGCATCGCATTGCCGCGCGGCAGATGCGCCGCGAGCAGGGTGGGCACACCTTGCAGACCACTGCCTTGCTGCACGAAGCTTATCTTCGAATCTTCCGTTCCGAGACAATCGAGTGTAAGGATCGCGCTCATTTCTACGCCATAGCGGCAAAGCAGTTAAGGCGTGTATTGCTGGATCACGCCCGTCGGGCGCAAAGCGAAAAGCGAGGAGGCGGCATCGTCAAACTGTCGCTATATGACGTGGACGGCAGTGCGGTCGTCGTGGACGAGCGCCTGTTGGCGCTGGACGAGGCTTTGGCGCGCCTGGAGACTCTCGATCCCCGCGCCGCGAAGGTCGTTGAGTTGCGCTTCTTCGGAGGGCTGACGGAAGCGGACGCGGCGGAAGTGCTCCACATCTCGCCTGCCACCCTAAAGCGGGACTGGGATTTCGCAAGGACCTGGCTTGCCGCACAACTCGCGTAATCACTCTCACCGGTCATCCGACAGGTCGAGCCCCGGCAGCATCGCGGCCGCCACCCCAACCGGCAGACTGAGCAGGAGTTCGGAAGGCCTGGCTCCGCGAAGCTGACCTTTTTTCAAAAAGGCGATTGCCGCGGCATTGTCCGACGAAAGGGGCTTGTCGAGCGCCACCCCGGGAGGCAGCGCACGCGCGAGTGTATGGGAGAGTTTGCGATCCGCGGGAACGCGAAACCTGAAGATTGCCTGAACGGCGTCTTCAGCCTATCTTCAGGTTCATGGGGGACACTGATCGTCAGCGGCATGCGCGAACTGGTGGTGGTGGAGGACGACGCAACCGGATTTATCGCGCGGACCAGTCGCGCGACAGGCAAACGGCAGGTTACGGCCTGGGACTGGCGCATCGCGTTCGACTGACGAGGGCATTTCCTCGTCCTAAGGATGACAAAGCTGCGGCCCAGGCATCGAGAATTTCTTTGACGAGTTGCACCGCCACGTACCGGTGTGAACAATGATCGGAAGGCGGCCGAGCAAGAAGGAGGTTACTCCGTGACACAACCGACGATACTTGTGGCAACGTGGGGCGATGGGCTGTTCGCAGTCACCGGCAATGGGCGCACGCAAGAGATTGCGGACCAGCCCGTAAGAGGACTTGCACCCGATGGACGTGGCGGTGCGCTCGCCATTGTCGGCCGACATTCGATCCGCAGGCGTGCACCTGGAGGCGAGTGGACAACCGTCGCAACAAGCGAGTTCGAGCTTTCGTGCTGTATGGCGGTTGGAGACGCGGTCTACGCTGGAACGGACGACGCACGCATGCTGCGGCTGAGCCATCCCGGCGGTTCGCTTGATCCATTGGATGGTTTTGAGGGTGTCGCGGGGCGGGAGACCTGGTTTGCTGGTTCGGCAATTGTCAATGGGCAGCGTCTTGGGCCACCGCTGGGTATTCGGTCTGTCGCGGCCAACGCGACCGGGAACATCTTGTTCGCCAACGTTCACGTGGGCGGAATTCCGCGCTCCATCGACGGCGGTAAAACCTGGCAGCCAACCATAGATATCAACAGCGACGTGCATGAGGTGCGCGCACACCTCATGCATCCCGACATCGTCGTCGCAGCGGCCGCTGTTGGCCTTTGCATTAGCCGCGACTCCGGCATGACGTGGATCACAGAACGCGAGGGCCTCCACGCACCGCACTGCTCCGCAGCGGCGTTTTCGGGCGACGACATCATCTTCTCGGCGTCGACCGATCCTTTCGCTGCTGAGGGGCGAATCTATCGGCGGCCGGTCAGGCCGGATGGATTCATAGCAGCCGTCCAGGGTGGAATGCCAGTCTGGACCGAGGGTAAAGCGGACACCGGCTGCATCGCTGCAAACGGCTCGTTCATTGCGGTCGCTGACAGGGCCGGCAACCTGTACGGCTCGGACGATTTCGGGCGCACCTGGTCCTGCAACAGCGCCGGACTGCCAACGCCGAGCGGCGTTCTGATCTGTTGAGGCGAATTGCGCCGCGCGCCTGTCGATCGGGAGGGTACGATTCACCCGCTTCGGCAAGTGCCCCTTTTAATCGGCTCCCCAGCCGCCCGTGCCTTTCAGTTCACCGTCTTTGGTTCCCTGGAGATGGAAGTCGGCGGCTTCCCCTGCACGCCTCACCTGCAAACGAGCGCACCGGGTGGCGTATACCGGAACGTTGATGGTGCGGCAGGGAAGTCAAAGCACCGAGTATGCGATAACGTAAGACACCATGAGGCTCTGCCTTCTCGCTCTCGCCGCGTGTGCATGCCTTGCGCAGGATCATCCGGTCTACATTCCGTTCTCACCTTCGACGACGAAAGGCGCCCTGTACCGTCCGAACTCCGGCCCGGCACCGCGGGTAGGCGTGATCCTCACGCACCGTACGGCCAATTTCCTCTCCCACATCGCCACTCGCGAGCTGTCGAGCCGCGGCTTCCTCGTGCTGGCAATGAACCCGCGCTTTGAGAACAACGAAGCTGCCGTCAACTGGGACGAAATCGCTCTCGACATCAAGTCGGGCGTCGAGTTTCTGCGCAAACAGCCCGGCATCACCAAAGTGATCCTGTTTGGACACAGCGGCGGGGGCACTTCCATGGGTTACTACCAGTCGGTCGCCGAGAAGGGACCAGCCGTATGCCAGGCCGCCTCCAAACTGGTACCGTGTTCGAACGCGCTCGCCGGCCTGCCGCGTGCCGACGGAGTGGTCTTCATGGATGCGCACCCCGGCAACTCCATCAATGGACTGCGGAGTATCAATCCAGCCATTATCGGGAACGATCTCACTAAAATCGACCCCTCCCTGTATCCGTTCAGCCCGAAAAACGGCTTTAACCCAAACGGCCCTTCCAGTTACTCCAGCGACTTCACGCAGCGCTATTTTCGCGCACAGGCCGAGCGGATGAACCGCCTCATCGGCGACGCTCTCGGCCGGGTGAAGCAGATGAAGGAAGGAACATATTCCTACAAGGATGACGATGTGTTCGTCATTACCCAGGGACAAGGTGCGCGGTTGATCTCCTTTGACCCGGGCCTGCGCGACCGAACCGCACAGCCCCGCAAACTGCTCCGCAACGACGGGTCCATCTCGACACAAATCGTGGAAAGTGCAATGCAATATGGCGCGCCGGCCCGAACTGCCCGAAGCTTTCGCGAGACGGCCCGAGTCCTGACCGTGCGTTCCTTCCTACACGTTCATCCGCGACAATGAACTGCACTACGAGCTCGCCGCCAGCAAGGACAAGGAGTTCATTGTCGTCGAGGGCGCGACACACGGCGCGACGCCCTGCAGGGAATGCGAAAAGACGCCCGGCCAATACTCGAACAGCGTGAAGAATTTCTTCGACTACGTGGCCCGGTGGATTTGACACACGGTTCGCTCAGTAGCAACCGCGCGGAGTCGAAAACGGAGCGCGGCCCGTCAGCCCCGCTGCGCCCCGGGCTTCCCGCTCTCTACGACAAACGTGGCGCGGGTCTGAACCGGAGCTCCCTGCCTGCTCACGAAGGGCACCACGCGGTAATCCGACTGCCAGCGCTGCGGAGTTAACTGACACCGTACGTAGCCACGCTGGTTGTTGTAGAAATGCACGTGCGGATTTTCAGGAAGCACAGCCTGAACGGCCGCCATCGTGTCCGCACCGTCGCCCCCGGATGTGATCGAGGTGCCAACGAATTCCGTACCCACAGCCGGAGCCTTCACGTTCGACCAGTCGAGCTTTAAATCCGCGACCCAGTTCGAATGAATATCGCCCGTAATTACGACCGGATTTGAGGGGCGCGCTTTGTTTACGAACTCCAGAACGCGAGTCCGGGGCACTTCGTATCCGCTCCACTGATCCATGGCGTAACGCTGCTCGGGACCAGCCATGCGGTCGACTTTCGCCATCATTACCTGCTGAGCCAGCACATTCCACTTCGCCTTCGACCGTCCCAGTCCATCGAACAGCCAGCGCTCCTGCTGCGCACCGAGCATGGTCTGCTGCGCCGACAAAGCGTCGGGGCACTGTGGCTTGTTGCCGTCATCGCAGGGCTGATCGCTGCGATACTGGCGCGTGTCGAGCACCGAGAACTCCGCCGGGTCGCCGAACTGGAGCCGCCGATAAAGCATCAGACTGGTGCCGCGCGGCAGCGAGGTCCGGCGCAGGGGCATGTTCTCGTAGTAAGCCTGATACGCATTGGCCCGGCGCTCGAGGAACTTGTCGCGCGGAGTGCCATCCTCGCCTTTGTCGCTCGCGTAATTGTTGTCGACTTCGTGGTCGTCCCAGGTGACGATCCACGGGAACAGGGCGTGGGCGCGTTGCAGATCCGGGTCCAGCTTGTACGGCGCGTACCGGTTGCGGTAATCCGTCAGCGAATTGATTTCCAAACCCTTGTGCAGGCGCGTTCGACCCGGGAGACCCTTGCCTTCGTAGATGTAATCGCCGAGGTGGACGATGAAGTTCGAGCGATTCCTCCGCCATATGCCGGTAAGCGGTGTAATAGCCGGTTTCGTAGTGCTGGCAGGATGCAAATGCGAAGGAGAGGCGGTCGAGCCGCTGCTTTGGATCGGGAGCCGTTCGGGTACGTCCGACGATGCTCTCATGGGAGCCGACGCGGAACCGGTACCAATACCAGCGTGCGGGATCGAGGCCGCGAACCTCGACGTGCACGGAATGGCCCGCGAGGCTATTGTTTTGCCGCGGCGAACGACCCGCGACATCGCCTCGTCACTGGCGACCGTCCACTCGACCTCAAACTGCCCGGCCGGTATGCCGCCGCCATTGAGCGGATCAGGAGCGAGCCGTGTCCAGAGGACAACGCCGTCCGCGGCAGGATCGCCCGACGCGACGCAAGTGTCAGTGCCAGATATTGGCCGGTTCGCGCGAGAAGCGTACGGCGGAGAATCGCGTCGGGTTGGGTCATCCGACACAAGATACCGCACCCGGTGACTTCGACAGAAGCGCGGCTGTGTCAGGCCACGCCTGTCCACTGCCGTCGACTCGAATTGCCTCCCTGCACTCGGGCCCGCATGCCGCAATTCACCGTGTGCCAGTCCGATCTAAGGGATAATTAAGCTGAGCACGAAGGAGACAGGATGAAAACCACGTTGATCATCGGAGCCACCGGCGTCCTCGGCAGTGAGGTGGTGCGGCGCCTGCGGGCTCGCGGAGAGTCCGTCCGGGCGCTGGTGCGCTCCACGTCCGCCCCCGGGAAAGTCCAGGCTCTGCGCGATGCCGGAGCAGAGACCGTCCATGGCGATTTGAAGGTTCCCCAGACGCTGGCCACGGCCATGCATGGCGTTACCCACGTCATCTCGACAGCTTCGGCGACCTTGTCCGCTCAGGAAGGCGATGACATCCTCACAGTCGACCGCGACGGTCAGCGAAATGCCATTGCGGCGGCTCACGCCGCGGGAGTTCAGCAGTTCGTCCTCGTCTCCTTCCCAGAGACCAGCATCCCGTTTCCACTGCAGGACGCCAAACGCGAGGTGGAAATGACGCTCATGTCGAGCGGTCTGCCGTACACCGTCCTCAGACCGACGCACTTCTGGGAAGTGTGGTGCAGCCCGCCGCTCGGCTTCGATGCGCGAGCGCATGAAGCGAGAATTTTCGGCAGCGGCAACGCGCCGATGAACTGGATCTCGTTCTTCGACGTAGCCGAGGCATGCGTACTCGCCCTCGACAATCCGCGCGCCCTGAACTGTGTGTTGCAGATGGGTGGACCGGAGCCGCTCACACAGCTCGACCTGGTGCGGGCCTTCGAAGCGGCGGGCGGGCAGCCGTTTAGCCGCGATCACGTCCCCATTCAGATCTTGCGCAACCAGCACGAGCAAACACACCACCTTCTGGAGAAGTCATTCGCCGCGCTGATGCTGATTATCGATTCGGGCGAGTGGGTGTTTGACAGCTCGGCCGCCTGTGAAGCGCTCGGGCTCCAAACCTCCCGCGTCGCCCGGTTTGCCGAGTCCGTCTACTCGCGGCCGTCCTGAGCCTGCCCATCGGGGTGGCGACTGCCGGCGCGCAGTAACAACGCGGTCCGCCACGCCCACAAGCTGCTCAGGACGGCGTACAACACAAAGACTCCTTCGAGGACGGCCGACTCCCGGTTGCCCGACGGCGGCAGGTGGAACTTGAGCAGTGCCACCAGGGTGCCGGTCCACATCAGAAGAAGGAATGTGTCGAGCGCGCGAGGCCGGCGCGCCACAAAGATCGCCACCGCCAGCGTGCTCAGCGCAATCAATGTCCAGGCATATTCAGGCGGGAGTATGGGCCGGTTGCGGTTCAGGTCGATGGCAAAGGCGCAGAACGTGGTGGTGATGCCCGTTTGCCATGCGAACGCCTCCGAGTACAGCGCGATACCAAGCAGCAGCGCTCCCGCGACCGTCGATTCGAAACGCACGTGCAGTCGCGGCTCCAGCAGGACCACGATCGCGATGGAGAGCATGCCCCACGCCAGCGCCGGAAGTGTCGCGTGAGCCGGAGACCGGGCAGGCTGCGGTTCAATTTGCGAGCGATTCCTCCACGCGCAGTAGCCGTAGGCCAGCCCAAGCAGCGCGCCAAACGTCATCTCCATGAACTTCCACCAGCCGAAGGGGAAGCTCGGTGCGTTGGGTCGGCCCCATGCCTGCGCGGCGGCGCCCAGAGCGAAGCCCGCGCTTCCCCCGACAAAGCCCCACAACGCAAACTGCATGGGAAGTCGGGCACCAGCCCCCGAACGAATCGCAAGCCAGACCAGCAGCAGGAGAGCGCCCACCAGCAGACCGAACCACATCTCCTCCCGCGGCTTTACCAGAGGGTCGGAAAAGTACATCAGCTTCGGGCGATCCACCAGCCGCCAGCCGGCGTAAGTCCCGGCAATCATCAGCCCGAAGGAAACCAGCAAATCGGAGGTCTTGTGCAGCCGCTTCGAAAACGAGATGCCGATCACCGCACCGCCCAGCAGCCCCCACACTCCACCCTTGAGAAAGAAGCCGAGGATCGCCCACCAGTACGTCTCCGCGTTCAGCGACAGGCCTACCGTCTGCCCATATGTTTCCTGGCCGCCAAAGCCGACACCGACAGCCGCGAGTCCGGCCGCGAGCCCCGCTCCCGTCTCGCGTTTCAGCAGCAGACACAGAGCCAGCGCGACCATCGCTCCCGGAATCATGGCGCCTAAAAAGCCACCTCCGATAGTTCCACGCAACATCCAGCCGAGGCTCATGGCGACGCTCGGGAAAATGCACCAAATCCACAGGGGCTGATTCATGATTAAGAGTCGAAAACTATCTTAGCTGCTAAGCTAGCGCTAGGGTCAAATGGATCTTCGGCCAAAATAGCGATTCGCTGCCGGATGCAACGCTCCGTGGCCCGGTCGAGGCGGTCGAGAACCTTCTCGGCTTCGCGGGCAACGTTGATGTGATAGTTCACAAGCCGCGTTCGCGCTCGACCTCCTTTTTTCTATTTAGCTCCGCTGGCAATAGGGCATGGAGGTGGCGGCGGCTCAACGTGTCCGAAGCCGGGAATTCGAATTGGTTAACATCGCCGATGCGTGGCTGCTAACTGGCGGGTGGCGGCGATGTCAGCGGCGAATTGAGCCAATTTCCTGGCTCTACGCCATTAATGCCCGTCCTGGACGGGACCATTGGGGTTTTCGGGGGACAGCGGTTCCGGCAAGGTACAAACGGCAGCGCTGGAACCGATCCGCATGGATCCTTTGCTCGTCACGTTTCGATTCCCCGCAGTAGCTCGAACCTGCCTGTTTCACAATCCTCCTCGCAGACTACGAGGACGTCTCACGCCAGTTCCGCCCGCCGAAATGCTCGTGTAATGCCGGAAGCGTTTCCGGAACGCGAGCGGCGGTGTACGAGCGTTAGTTAAGTTAGAGGGTTCGGGAGGAGTCACGATGGCCACCGTGAAGAGGCGGGATTTTCTGGCACTGTGCGCTACGGCCGGTCTCGCAGGCGCGTCGCCTCGCGAATATTGTCTTCCTCATGTCAGACGATCTGGGAGCGAGCGAGGTCGGCTGCTACGGAAATCGTGCAGTGCAGACGCCCAATATCGGATCTTCCGGATTGCCGGTCAAGCGCCCGTGACAGGTGAACGCCACATCACGGTCCGGCCGTACGTGCAGCTACGCGGGGCCAATCAACTTCGCGGACGAGACTCGAACGTTATGGTCTGGGAGAGACCACAACAACGAAAGCACATTGGCATGGGTCTTGTGCGTTCGTACAAATTCCGATATTGGGCCATGCGTTTGTTGCTCCAAACTTCCGCAATCGAATCTCGCCCGACCTGGCCGACTCGTTTGCCGCTCACGCAGACCGCCATGTGGCCGTCGGTATGAATATCCAGCCGGGTATAAGGCAGCTGGCAGAGCGACGCGCGGGATGCTTCGCGTACAGAATAATATGCCTCCATATCGATGTTCCATGCGTATGCGATGCTCAGACCAAGCCTGCGGTTTGCCTCTTTGACGCGCTGCAGGGAGGATTTTAACTCTCTGACTTGTTCCGCGGTGAGGTAAACATCTTCGGGGATCGCATGGGCCGCAACGGCTCCGCTCAGTCCATTTAGCAGTGCAAACGTTCGATGTCTTTCGTGGGCGGTACGATTTAGATAGAAATAATTCGAGATCCCCCAATAGCGGACACCCAACGCGGCAATCATGCTGTGGATGCGATCTAAATACGCGTGGTTGACCCGAGTGATCGCGGTCAGAATTCGGATGATCGGGAAGGGTCGCCTACCCCGGGGCCTCGCGTACGGCACGAATACCTTCGCAGGCGAGCTCCAGCGATCCTTTTACCTGTCCGCGAGCCGTCTGTGATTCCTCATTCCAACCGTCCAGTGAAACTTGCAGCACAGGGAGTGCCGATTCGGCTGATGGGGGGAACACTCCGCCAGTACCCTTTCCACAAAGTCGAACGGCAGATCTTTCCCGCGTGCAAGCCCGTCGTTTCGGGTGTCCTGGACCGCGCACATGTTACAGGAAAAATCGCATCGACTGGTCAGGAATAGCCCCAGGCGACGAGGGAAGCCCGTGGCGCCCGAGCCAGCCATGCGGTCCTTGAATATGTGGAATGCCGTGAGAGGAAACCGAACGGCCAACCGAGCATTGTCCAGAGGAGACACCAGTGTCAGGTGACGGGAACGGCTCACCCTTCATGCTACCTGAGCGAAACCAGGAGAGCCCAATTTCCAGATCACCCGGCAAACGGCACACGATACCCTGGGCGTATTTGCCCTTGAGATGCTCAAAGGCCTGCACGGTCCTGAATCTGTTCGAAAATCGCTGATTGCCGGCGGTGGGCACCCCACAAAAGTTCGAAACGCGTCCACGACCTGGAGCCATCCTGCCAGTAACTTAACGTGGTTCTTGCCGATCCGATGACCACATACAATTCCTGCTGACTACACTGCGGCTGCTGCACCGAACTCGTTTCGTTTCCCGGGTGAACTGACCCGGCAGGATGCTGCCCCGGCAGGGAGTGCCGCTCGTCGAAATGTTCGACTGGCATCGTGTAATGCTGGAAGCGTTTCCGGAAATCGTGCGGTGGTGTACGAGCATTAGAGGGTTCGGGAGGAGTCAGGATGGCCACTCTGAAGAGGCGGGATTTTCTGGCACTGTGCGCTACGGCCGGTCTCGCGGGCGCGCAGCAACAACAGCGTCGCCCCCCGAATATTGTCTTCATCATGTCAGACGATCTGGGAGCCAGCGAGGTCGGCTGCTACGGGAATCGTAAAGTAAAGACTCCGAATATCGATCGACTTGCCACGCAGGGCGTTCGATTTGAGACTTGCTACGCTACGCCTCTGTGCTCCCCCTCACGTGTTTTGTTGATGACTGGGCGCTATGGATTCCGGACAGGCTTTACGAATTTCATTGGCCGCGTCACCACGCGCAAGATGCGACTGCAGGAGGAGGAGCTCACCTTCGCCGACATGCTGAAGTCACGCGGATATGCCACCGGTCTTGCGGGGAAATGGCAGCTTGGCCTCATTTCTCCGCACCCAACGATGATCCACGACTCCGGCTTCGATGAGTACTTTTCCTGGTCGTGGACCAAAGGCGGCCAGCCCAAAGGATCGCCCGCCGAGGGTCGGGAAAGGCAGCGGTACTGGCATCCGGCGATCGTTTCGAATGGGAAGTACGTGTCGACGACGCCCGAACAGCACGGTGAGGACCTGTACTCCGACTGGATTATCAACTTCATGAAGCGGCACCGCGGCCGCCCGTTCCTCGCCTACTATCCCATGTGCCTGATCCACGAGCCCTGGGATCCGACACCCGATCTCAGCAAGCCCGAAGCAAAGACGTCAGGCGGCATGAACCACAACATCGAGTACATGGATCATGTGGTGGGCAAAGTACTCCAGGCTCTGGAAGAACTCGGCCTCGCTGAGAATACGTACGTCTTCTTCTGCGGAGATAACGGCACGGGGAAGAACGGCAAGGGCAGCGTTACCGAGAAAGGTGTCCGCGTGCCGATGATCGTGCGCGGCCCGGGTGTCCGCAAAGACTTTGTCAGCCGCGACCTCATCGACTTCTCCGACATCCTGCCGACCATGGCCGAGCTCACCGGTGCCAAAGTACCGGCTGGCGAGCACGATGGCACATCGTTCGCGCCCGAACTACAGGGCCGCGAAGGCGCCCGGCGTGAGTGGATCTTCAGCTATCTGGGATACGACCGGATGATTCGCGACAAGCGCTTCCTGATGGAGGGGGACGGGTCGCTTTACGACTGCGGCGAATCCCGCGACGGATCGAATTACCGCGACGTCACGACGGAGTTGTCGCCCGAGATCCTCGGTGTGAAGAAGCGCTTTCAGACGCTGCTGGCGAAGCTTCCGGCGCCGCCTCAGGAACCGGCCGACCTGAAGAATCCGCTGCAACCCTACACGGGCGCAAACGCTAACGACTAAGCGCTGAGTAGTTTCTCCATGCGCGAGCACAGGGCGGGCTCGCGCGTTGCCAGATTGTCATTCTCATGCGGATCGGCCAACGTGTCGAAAAGCATCGGGCCTTCTTTGCCGAACCCGCGGAAGTACTTGTAGCGGCCCTGCATCACCAGCCGCCAGTCGTCCATTCCGGAGAGCACGTGTTCCCTGCCCTGGGCCGTCTTACCCGTGACCAAAGGCCGAAGCGACCGGCTGTCCATCTTCGCAGGACGAGTCACGCCCGCATAGTCGAGGAAGGTTGCGGTTAAGTCGAGCGTAGTGGAAGGGGCATCGATCTTCAGCCCCCGTTTCACGTCCTGACCCCAGACGACCAGAGGCACGCCGACCGAACCGTGATAAGGATGGCGCTTCGCCCAGAGGTTGTGGTCGCCCAGCATCTCTCCGTGGTCGCTGGCGAAGACAATCAGGGTGTTCGAAAGCTCCCCGCGATCCCGCACCTTTGCAACAAATTCGCCGACCCGCCGGTCGATATTCCCGATCATTGCGGCATAATTCTGCCGGACCAGCTCATGGTTGGCCGGAGTTAATTCGGTACACCGATTCGGCTGCGCGAACTTGACACCTCTCCACCGCTTCTCCATTGAGGTGGTAATGTCCCAGGGATTGTGCGGGCCATTGAAATTGACCTGGAGAAACCAGGGCTTGTCCTTCGGCGCAGCATCGAGGAGACCCAGGCCGTTGCGGGCGATCCAGTTGTCGCCGTATGCCTCATCGCTCAACGGCGTGGGAAACGTCTCGCCGTGCCCCTTGCGCTTCTCGTAATCCTCGACGTGGGCGTGAGCCATGCCGATCTTGTCCAGATACGCCATGAACGGGCCTTTTGGCTTGTTCCCTGCCCGCTTCCACGCGCCAGTAGCGTCGTGCTTGCCTTCGTTGTCGATGCCATCGGAAAAACCCCACTCGGCTATCTTCCGTTTGCCGTCGAGTCCCCAGTCGAGTTCCGGCTTGTGCAGATCGAACTTACCGCACCCCATCACGTGGTAGCCGGCCGTCCGCAGCATCTGGTAAAACGTCGGCTGGTCCGACGGATAGTTTTGGGCGTTCGTCGGCACGCGGCAGTTGTCGTACTCCAGACCCGAGGCCAGGCAGGCCCGGGCTGGCGCGCAGAGAGGAGCAGGAGTCACCGCGCGTGTGAACCAGACGCCTTCCTGCATCAGCTTCCTGACGTTCGGGGTGCGAACCGGGATGCCTGGGGACGAAACACCTGGCTGCTCCACAAAGTCGTGCCGCAGCTGGTCCGGAAACAGGAAAAGGATATTTGGATGTTTCGCCCCGGCCTGAGCCCCTCCCGTCAGCGATCGATTGACCGCAGCCCCGCCCGCTACCTTCAACAGATCTCTGCGCCCGAATTGCATACCTTCCGTTCTACTCCATTTGGCGACGACACATGAAAAAAGCCGCCGATCCCCCAAAGGGAACCGGCGGCTTCGAGTCGAACTACGTTGTTGCTTACTTGCAGGCGGTCAAGATCTTGCTGAGCTTGAACTCGTCTTCTCCGGTAGTATCCGCCAGCCAGGCAGCGATGACGAGGACATTGCCCTCGACGGCGCCGCTGTTCAGGTCCGCCCAGCGGGAGTCAGGTGAAGAGGTGAGGCTTTCTTCCACTGTTCCGAGGCTGGCCAGAACCGAATCGTTAAGCGACAGGTGATTGGTGAACGGATTGGTCTTCTTGCCAATCCAGACCGTGAGGTCGCTGTCCGCGCCGACGTAATCGAGGAACGCTTTGTCCACGACTACATTCGAAGAGAACTCGAACAACACGAAGTCATTGTTGCTGCCGACGTTATCCAGTCTGTGGCCTGGATCGGAACCGTCTTCCGCGTTGTTGGTAACGCCGAGACCCGAGCCATAAGCTCCGAGCCAGGCCGTTGACCAGGCACCGTTGCTCTTGTTGCGGCTGAACGCACTCGCCTTCACCTGGGCGCCGTTGGGGGCCGTGAAGGTGCGAATGTTGCCGTTGGTTCCGTCAGTGGCGCTGCTGCCGGTAAGCGTGTAAGTGGTGGCGACGCAGGCGGCCTGGGGAACGTACCCGAAGTCTACGGTCAGATCTTCGGTGGTATTCGTCGCCAGAGTTACCGTCGTGCCACTGCCATTGCTGTCGACCGCTCGGTTCGTACCAACCAGGCTCGGGGACGCCGAGTAGCCGGTGGGAACGACCGGGGCGACAACGGTGTAGGTACCCGCGCACAGGCCGCTGAACTGATAGAAGCCCGTGGTGTCCGTTGCGACCGATTTCAGAACGGTGCTGCCCTGCTTCAACTGCAGGATCACGCTGCCGAGGCCCACTTCGGTGGATTCACGGAGTCCGTTGCCGGAAGAGTCCTTCCAGACCAGGTTGCCGATCTTGCCCGTGCAGGTGGTGGTGCCGGAGGGGCAGGAGGTTTCCAGTTTGGAAAGCTTGAACTGGTCTTCGGGGGTGGTGTCAGACACCATCGCGGCGATGACAACGAAGTTGCCTTCGAGGTTGCCCGAGTTGATATCCGCCCAGCGAGCGCTGGTCAGCGTGGTCGCGTTCTCTTCTTTGGTCAGACCCGCGAGAACCGAGTCATTGAGGGCCACGTGACTGGTGAAAGGATTGTTCCTGGTTCCGACCCAGACGGTGATGTCGCTGTCGCTGGTAACAGAATCCAGGAAGGCGCGGTTGATCACCACTGGGGACGAGAACTCGAACAGAACGTAGTTGATGTGCGAGCCGACGTTGTCGACCGTGTGGCCCGGAGCGGAGCCATTCTCCGAACCGTCGGTGACGCCCAGTCCCGGCCCGTAGGAACCAAGATAAGCAGTCGCCCATGCGCCGGAGGTCTTGTTGCGGCTGAAGGCGCTCGCCTTGACCTGGACACCATTGGTGCCGGTGAAGGTGCGGATGTTGCCAGCGGTTCCGGTCGTGCCGGAGTTGCCGGTCAGAGTGAACGTGCCCGGAGCGCAAACCACCGGTCCGGCAGGAACAAAGCCGAAGTCGACAGTCTGATCCGCGGTTGCGCTCAGAGTGACCGCGGTGGCGCTGCCGTTGCTGTCCACGGCACGGTTTGTGCCTGCAAGGCTGGGAGACGCCGTGTAGCCGGTCGGTGACGTTGGAATCACTACCGTGTAGGTGCCGCAGGCGGCGGTGAACTGATAAGCGCCGTTCGCGTCAGTGACTGTGGTGGCGACTACAGCCGAACTGCTGTTCTTGAGCTGGAGCGTGACGCCGGAGATACCAGTTTCGGTGGTGCCGTCCTGGATTCCGTTGCCGTTAAGGTCCTTCCAGACGAAGTTGCCGGCCGTGCCGGTGCAGGTGGTCGTACCCGGGCACGTGGTGTCGATTTTGGAGAGTTTGAAGTTGTCTTCGGCACTCGTGTCAGACACCAGAGCCGCGATGATGACAACGTTCCCCTGAAGCCTGGCGCCGTTGAACTCCGCCCAGCGGGAAGTGGTCAGCGTGGTGGTGTCTTCTTCCATCGTGAGACTGGAGAGAAGCGCATCACTCAGCGTGAGGTGGTTGTTGTAAGGATCGGTCTTTGTACCAACCCACACGGTGATGTCGCTGTCACTGGAAACCGAGTCCAGGAACGCGCGGTTCACAATAACGGGCGAGGAGAACTCGAGCATCACGTAGTTTGTGCGTGTGCCGACGTTGTCCACCTTGTGGCCGGGGTCGCTTCCATCCTCAGAGCCGTCCGTAACGCCGAGACCCGGGCCGTAGGCGCCCAGGTAGGCGGTTGACCACGCGCCGGTCGTCTTGATCCGGCTGAACGCACTGGCTTTCACCAGGGTTCCGTTCGAAGCGGTGAAGGTCCGGATGTTGCCCGCGGTACCCGTGGTAGAGGAGTTGCCTGTGAGCGTGAACGTACCCGGAGTGCAGACGACGTCGGGGATTCCGACATTGACGGTGCAGTTCAGAGTACCCGTGTTTCCGTTCTTGTCAGTGATCGTGACCACGTACGGGAACGAGCCACCAACGGTCGGAGTACCTGAGATAACGCCGCCAGTGGAGATAACCAGACCGTTCGGCAAACCAGTGGCCGTGAAGGTGTATGGACCACCAGCGCCGCCGGAGGCGGGAAGCTGAACAGGGGTGATCGGTATACCGGCATTCGCGCCGATAAACACGCAGCTGGAGGTGATCGGCGGGTGTACCGTGACCGAGCAATCGATGCTTCCGATGTTGCCCAGGCGATCCGTGACCTTGATGTTGTAGGGGAACGTTCCCGACACCGAAGGAGTACCGGTAATCAGGCCCGAGGCCGAGACAACAAGACCAGTCGGAAGACCGGTGACAAGGAAGGTGTACGGTGCGCCGGCGCCGCCGGAAGCGGGAAGCTGGATGGCCGTGATTGCTCTGTTCTGGACTGCGCTGAATGACACGCAGCTGGAGATGGGAGCCTGGTAGTAGCCGAAGTCGATGGTCAGATCGCTGGCGTTGTTGGCAGGCAACGTGACCGGTGCGGCGTTCGGGTTGCTGTCGGTGGTCGGGGTTCCGGCGCCGGTGGGGGAGGCAACATAACCGGTCTGCGGAATTACTTCCACGCGGTAACTGCCGGTGCAAAGACCCATGAACTTATAGTTCGGTCCCGGACCGGTTGAAGTGGTCGTCGTCTGCAGCACGGAGTTGTCGCTGGCCTTGCGGAGGTTGACCGTGAAGCCGGTCAGCGGAAGTTCGCCTGTGTCCTGAATGCCGTTGGCATTGACATCGTTCCACACAAAATCGCCGATCACACCTTCGCAGGGCGGCACAAAACCGAAATCGACCGTGCGGTCGGTGGTGCTCTGCGGGAGCGTCACGTCAGCCGGGCTGCCGTTGCTGTCGTTGGAAGTCGTGCTGCCAGGTGCCGTCGGAGTCGTCGGTACGTAGTTGGTGGGAACACCACTGACGACCTTTACCGTGTACATACCAGCGCACAACCCGCTAAACAGGTAGGAGCCGTTGACGCTGCCAATCTGGGTTGTGGTGGCGGTTCCCAGAACGACGTTGAGCGAATTACGGAGTTCCAGCATTACGCCGTTCAAACCGGGCTCACCCGGATCCTGAATGCCGTTGGCGTTCAGATCCGACCAAACCACGTCACCGAGCGCGGAATCGCATGGCGCGTGATAACCGAAGTCGATCGTATTGTCGATGCTGCTGCTGGTGGTGAGAACCACAGTGGTGGGATTCGGGTTGCTGTCGTCGGCTGTCGTGCTTCCGGGCGCGCCAGGCGTACTCGACAAGAATCCGGCAGGAATCGTTGTGTTGTCCACACTTACCGTGTAGCTTCCGGCGCACAGACCCATGAAGGAGTACTTGCCGTTACCGTCGGTGATGGCAAACGTGCTCAGGCCGCCAGGGCCGCTCAACAGGACCTTGACCGAACCGATCGCGGCGTCAAGTCCATCCTGGATGCCGTTGGCGTTCTTGTCGTTGAAAACGAAATCGCCGATCTGACCCGTGCAGGGTATCGGAGTGTAGAAGCCGAAGTCGATGGTCAGGTCCGCGCCCTGTGTGATGGTCACAATGGCGGGATTCGGATTGCTGTCGAGAGCGGTGTTCGGTGTACCGACCTCGGGCGAACGGACCATGCCTGCGAGGGGAGCGCTGGCTGTGTCCACCTGAACCTGATAGGTAGTCCCACACATCAGGTTGCCGAATTCATACCAGCCATTCTGACTCATGTTGGTGTTCGTGGTGGTGGTGGCCAGTAACGAACCGGTGGCACTAAGAAGGCGGACGGTCACGCCGTTGATGCCGGGTTCGCCGCCATCCTGAATACCGTTGGCGTTCGTGTCAGACCAGACAAAGTCGCCGATCTTGTAGGGGCACGATGGAACAGGCAGTTCCATCATCAGCGGTTGGCTCGGAGCTGACTGAATAGCAATCAACCCGAGAACCTGGCCGGGGCCGGGGACAAAGGAAGTGTTAGGCAGGCTCAGCCGCAGTAACGTGTCGGCGACCGTCGCATCACCGCCCTGACCCGGAACTGTTGCAGCAGGGAAGTCCGGCCGGATCGTCTTGCCGAGCAGGGTCCAGATCGCGCGCTGAACGTCGACATAGGTACCTTGCTTATTGTTCAAAATCCAGTTGATCCTGCCCCAGTTTGCGTTTTGGAACGGGACTGGCAGCACGGGAGTCAAAGACGATACGAAAACTACCGAGTTTGCTGCCGAGAGTGGCTCGGTAGATTCGCCGATGCACCATGCAAGATATGGCGTCCCGTTTACAAGAGACGTACCAGCCGTCACTGTGCCCTGGGTTCGGATGCGAGCGAAACTGCTTGCGCCGACATTGTTGGTTTCGATCTGCGAGACGTTAACCGCTGCAATCGGTAGATTTACTGCCTGAATGCCGCATGTTGCACACTGAGCGGCTGCCTGAGGCGCCGTCAGCAGGCCAAGGAACATGAGGATTAATAGGGACAACAAAGAAATTCTAGTTCTCATCGGAGCTCCCACAAAATAGAATCGGATGCCGTTGTTAAGCAGGAAAAAACTGAGCCTAACACTTCAGTCAAGTCACCTGAAACAGAAGTCTGTCACGTACCTAAGTTGAAAACAAGTAACCCGGGTTCTGCTTTCGCGCGAAATAGTACCAGGACTAAGGTGCCTGAATACCTGCACTTATCCGGCAGATTTCGCCACAGCGCACCAGGGTTGCCAAGTCGCAGAAAGGGCGAGCCAAAAGGGCCCGCCTTAGTGATTCCCATGTATTGGAAACAGATAGTGTTACGGCCGCGTATCAGTTCGCTTCGCCAGGAAGTTACCTCACGCGCTCTTACGACGGCGGCTGATCGCAACAGCACTTACCAATCCGGCTGCGAGCAGTGCAAACGTGCCCGGCTCCGGCGTTTCCGCGGTCACATTCAGAGCAAATGCGCCGAGAAACTGATCTTTACTTCCGCTCGACGGGGAAAGCCAGGCAGGGGAAGCGCCAAAGTTATTGTTCAACTGATCGCCCCAAAGATAGAAGACGAACTTATAGGACGTACCTATTGTGTAACTACCATCCAGCGTAACGCTGTAGCCGACGTTCTGAATCTTGCTGTATTCGGCAGGCAAAGTGCTGGTGGTCACGCTGCTGGCAAAAATGCCGTAGCGCGGGTTGGTAGTCGCAGCGGCGTCGCCGTACTCCGCAAACAAGTGGCTGGAATTCGAGTTGGCAATGTAAGTCGGTAGCCCGCTGTTCGAGCCCTGGTACTGACTGCTGAGGTAGTTCGGCAGCAGAGAACCACTACCGCGGACCGCGAAGTTAGGAGAGGATCCGCTGGTCTGCGATATCACGCTGTATGTAGCGGCCGTAAGACCGTCCAGGTTGTCAGGACGCATATAGAAATCGGTGATCACGGCAGTGGAATCCCCCGGAAACGACTGCCAGTCGCCCAAAGCTCCGTTGTAGTTATTGGGCCGCCCCCCCCCGCCGGCCGTGCCGTATGCGTAGGATCCGAGCCAGCCTGTGGTCCCGTTCCACGAGTCGGTCGAAAATGCCGCGACGATCTGGTTCGACGTGAAGTTGAAGGTGGCCTGTGTCGCGAAGGCCTCCGTCGCCCCAACCATCGACAGCAGAACCCAGACTCCAGCTTGCAAGAATTTCTTCATGTTCATCCCTTGTAAAAATAAATGCTTCGTTGGCAATGTTCTCACTGCCTGAGCAGGATAGTCAACATGCAAGTAGTTGTTTTTAAAGGGGTAATGGTACTTTTCCCATGCAACGGGACGGAGGTACCAGTAGTGCCCGAGGGCGCTCCGGAACCTTGGTTCCATGACTTTCAGGTAGTACTGCTCCAGATGGAACGCACCGGTAACCGCGCTGGCCCGATTACAGCATTTTCGCCGACGACAGATAAACCGCGTTCAGAACCAGCCGGAACGTGGCCCACGACTGCCCCCGGAACTGAGGCCGAAACCCAAACAGCACCACGCGCCCCTGGCCGTGTCGCGCATCAATGAGAAGGCTCTTGCCGGCAACTCGCTTTTCACCGGAAAGCCAGCCCGAGGCGAGCAAATCGCGGGACGCATACTTCGCGACCGACGCGATGGCTCGGTCTCCTTTGTTGAAATCCGCAAGCAGCCGGATGTCCCACGCCTTGCCTCCGCTTTGGAATGCGAACGAGTCCGCGGGCATGCCCAGCGCGACAGGCTGCGCCGTGTCAACCTGAATTCTCAGGATGGAACCCGGGCTGTAGTACCCCGCCCCGGCGGCCGAGTCCGCAGCCTCATCCGCTCCGCCTCCGGGTGCACCTGCAAGTGCCGAGCGTACGGGCAGCCCGAACAACTGGACGGGCAGGTCCGACGCATCGTCAAAAGCGAGCAGCGTGCCGCCTTCGCGCACGAAGGCCTCCAGCGCAGCCGCTCCCTGGAGTCCAATGCCTCCGGTGAATTCGGGCCGCTGCTGCGCCGCGGTGGTGTTGGCTCCACCGCCCACCTGCTGGCCTTCGCGCCACCCGTGCAGTATCGACTCCATGGCCTGATCCGGCAGGATGATGGTGTCGAAACGCGCCCGCAGATTGCCTTTGCGAATGTCGTCATTGCGAAGAACGGTATTGCCGACGCGGAACTCGTCCAGCAGGAATTGCGTCCAGCCCGCGTCGATGTTGGGGCTCCAGGACATGTAGAGGCCTACACGCGGCGCGGCGAGCTCCCATTTTGCGCGGCGGTAATCGCCGTCCGATGAGCGCAGAAATCGGCCATCCTCGGCTCGGCGAACATTCTCGTTCTTCGCCAGCGCGTCGGCGACGGTACGAAACGAACCCGTGTCCCGGAAATCCCAGGCTGGCGGCGGCAGCGCAAGGGAGGTCGCCGGCTCCAGCGAGGCCTGAAACATATCGTCGGACCGCTGGACCTTCACACCCATCTGCATCGGCAGTGTCCAGCCGGCGACGTCGTAAGGCCGCTTTGTCGGACCCGTTGTACCGGAACGAATCTCCGGATACTTCTGCGGTTCCATCAAATCGACAAGATATCCTCGAAACGGCTGGGCCGCCAGCAGGACGAAGGTGCCGGCGGGGTGCTTCTGTCCTCCGACTGTGAACGCCGAGGTGGAACGGTGGACCGTGATGCCACCCATTTGCAGGCGTCGCAGCATCTCCACCGAACTCGATTTGTCCCACTGATCCTGAGGAATTACGTAAGCATAGGGCGCGGATTTCTTGCCAGCCTCGATATTGTCTCGGGCCATTTGCCATGCTTTGGACAGAAATGCTTCGCTGCGCGTCGACGCCAGATCGAGAATGGCCATGTCCGCGGTCAACATGTAATCGATGGCTTCCCGGGTACCCCACTTGCCGCCCATCCACGGACGCTCATAAAACACGGTCGGCTGCTTCGTTGGCATGCCGTTTCCGAATCGCTCAGGGAAATCGGCCGGCTTGTAAACACGCGGCGTAGCATAGCCGTGGAGCGCGGTTTCGGTGAGAATTCCATGCATATTGTGGAATGCCGGCACGGACCGGAGACCGCCATTCCACCAGGCGTCGAACCCGAAATAAGACAAAATGCCCGGCTTACTCTCCCGAGCGAACCGCTCCTTCATCGCCGCACCTATTAAGTTGATACCTTCCATTACCGGCGCCGGGATATTCGGATTCAGCGGCTCGGCGTACGGCGGGACGAAGATGCGAGCCGGGAAAGCAGGAGACTGGTGCTGGTTGTAAACGATCTGCGGGAACCACTCCTCAAACAGAAGCCTGCTTACGTTGCGAGTTTCCTGCAGGTTCATCATGTACCAGTCGCGGTTATTGTCATGCCCGGCATACTTCTGGTACAGACCCGGCAGAGGAGCCAGCTCGTAAGGAGTGCCCACATTCTTTCGGTACCACTCGACCACCATGTCGAGCCCATCCGGATTGATGCACGGTATCTGAATCAGGATTACCCTGTCCCGAATGCGGCGCATCTCATCGGATTCCTCCGTGACCATGCGGTAAGCGAGTTCCGGCGAATGCTGTGCGGGAGCCACCTCAGTGGCGTGCAGACCAGAATCGATCCAGACAAAAACCTTGCCCTCTTTCGCCAGTGCCTGCGCTTCCGCTGCGCCTGGGACCAGGCCGAGAGCGAGTTTGCGGTTGATCTCTTTAAACCGGTCCAGCTGACGCAGATTCTCCGGCGACGAGAAGAACGCCATATAAGAGGTGCGGCCCTGCGAGGTCTTTCCGTACTCCACCAGGCGCATGCGGTCCGTCGACGCCGCCAGCTTCTGAAAATAGCTCGTGATCTGGGAATAGTTGGCGAGTTTGTAGTCCTCACCCGGTTCGAAACCGAGCACTTCTTTAGGACGAGGAGCCGCGGCGGGCAACCATAACGCACAACACACCAGGAGCGTACAAACTCGCTGAAGCATGATTCAGACAGCATACCGCGCACCTGGATAATGGAAAGCATGGCAGCGATGCGGGAAAGCAAGTTTCGGGTTGGGATTGCACAGTTCGCGTGCTCGACCGATGTGGACGCAAACCTCGACAAGGCAGTCGAGGTAATTCGGGAAGCGGCGAAGCAGGGCGCGCAGGTGGTCTGCCTGCAGGAGCTGTTTCGCTCTCAGTACTTCTGCCGCGTGGAGAGCGCCGACCTGTTCGATCTGGCCGAACCCATCCCCGGGCCCTCCACGGACGTGATCGGCAAGGTGGCGAAAGAGGCCGGTGTGGCGGTAGTGGCATCGCTGTTTGAGAAGCGCGCACAGGGGTTGTATCACAACACGGCAGCCATTCTGGACGCTGACGGCGAAATGCTCGGCATCTACCGCAAGATGCACATCCCGGACGATCCGCTGTACTACGAGAAGTTCTACTTCACCCCGGGCGACACAGGATTCCCGAACTTCAATACGAAATTCGGACGCATCGGCACGCTGGTGTGCTGGGATCAGTGGTATCCGGAAGGGGCCCGGCTGTCGGCGCTTGGAGGTGCTTCGGTGTTGTTTTACCCCACGGCGATCGGCTGGCACCCGGCGGAGAAGGAGCAATACGGAGCTGCCCAGCTGGATGCCTGGCGCACCATTCAGCGGGCACACGCGATCGCGAACGGAATCTATGTCTGCGCCGTGAATCGGATCGGGTTCGAAGGAACACCCGATAGTGGTCTCGAGTTCTGGGGTAATTCGTTTATCGCCGATCCGTTTGGGCAGGTTATAGCCCAGGCTTCAGGCGATAAAGAAGAGGTGCTGGTGGCAGAAATCGACCCAGCCCGTATAGACGAGGTCCGGCGCAACTGGCCCTTCCTGCGCGACCGCCGCATCGACGCCTACGGCCCGCTCACCAGCCGGTGGATCGGCTGATGGCCACCACAACTCGCTACCGCATGCCGGCCGAATGGGAGCCGCACGAAGGCACATGGCTCGCCTGGCCGCACGAACGCACCGACTGGCCCGGCAAGTTCGAACCGATTCCGTGGGTGTACTGCGACATCGTCCGCCGGCTGTCCCGCGTCGAGCGCGTCCACATCCTTATCAATGATCCGGACAGCGCGGAACTGGCCCGAGTCATGCTCGAAGACGCTGGCGCTAACCTTGCCGCCGTGGACTTTTTCGAATGCCCCACGGATCGCAGCTGGACCCGCGACTTTTGCCCGATTTGGGTTCGCGACGAGGCGGGCCGGCCCGTGATCCTCAACTGGGGTTTTAACGGCTGGGCCAAGTACGACAACTGGCAGGTGGACGACGCAGTCCCTTCCGCTGTCGCAGCACGCCTGGGCACACCTGAAGTTCAGCCGGTATTTCGCGGTCGACGGGTGGTGCTGGAAGGCGGGAGCATCGACGTAAATGGCCTCGGCACCATTCTCACCACCGAAGAGTGCCTGCTCAGCGACGTGCAGTCTCGGAACCCCGGACTTACGCGTGAGGACCTGGAGGATGTATTCGCCCAGTATCTCGGCATCCGACACACCCTGTGGCTACGCAACGGTATTTATGGGGACGACACGCACGGCCACGTCGACGATCTGGCTCGTTTTACCGACCCTCGCACGGTCGTTATCGCGTCCGAAGCCGATCCGGCAAGTCCGAACTACGAGCCGCTGCTTGAAAACATTTCGTTACTGCGAGAAATGCGTGACCAGGACGGTGAGCCACTCCGCGTGGTGCCGCTTCCGATGCCCGCACCGGTGGAGTTCGCAGGCCAGCCGCTTCCGGCCAGTTATGCCAACTTCTACATCGCGAACAAGATGGTGCTGGTTCCAACGTTCAACGATCCGCGGGACCGGGTTGCGCTAAACACGCTCGCCGAACTGTTTCCGGATCGCGAGGTGACTGGCATTCACTGCCTGGATTTGGTTTTGGGGCTCGGGACGCTTCACTGCATGACGCAGCAGCAAATTGCCTGCTAACCGGGAAATCAGGAGCCGGACGTCGCCCAGGCAAACAGCGTGCGAAGGGCTGAAGCCGGCCGGCTTTGGCGAGGCGCGGCCGGTGCCGCCATTTGCTCTCGCCGCTCATGAAACTGCTGGTACCGCTCCAGGATGGGCTCGGCATCGAGCCCTGCCGCCTCGGCGTACTGACGGATGAAGCTACGGTCAAAGATACCGCCCGGCAGCTTGCTAAATTCTCCGTTTTCGATTGCGTCCAGAAAGAACTTACTAATCTTCGTCTTATCCGAGATCTCTGCGAGCGTCGTTGTGGGCATTTCGCTACCTTCTGGCCATGCGCCGTCGCGTGTATCCCCAGTGAGCACACACTGCCTGTGACCCTGGCAATCCTGATACAACGTCTGCCGGTTGAAATTTCATGATAACCTGGACGGTGCCCACATGGAACGGGAACAACGCGGGGATCACCCTCCCCCTGTTGTAGTTCCCTGCAAACTAATGTTACGCAAGGCACACTTTACGGAGATTTTCCTCAGCACGTCCAGGTTGTGCGCGCGGGCTCCCGATCCTAACGGTTATGAATCGTTATCTGTCATCCACTTTTGTGGCAGGCTTGTTAGAATTGTGTGACCTCGTTCTGTTCTCCGCCTCGCAGTTATCCCACTTAGAAGGTGATTCGTGATCTCTGCTTCCCGCCCCGTCATCAGCATCCTGCTGGTGGAAGATAATCCGGGTGATGTTCGACTTATGCGGGAAGCACTGGTGACTAACGGCACCTCCAGCCGTCTCCTGGTAGTAGAGGACGGCGAGGCCGCTCTGCGTTTCCTTCACAGGAAGCCGCCATACATGGATGCAGACCGTCCGGACCTGATCTTTCTGGATCTCAATCTTCCACGAAAAGATGGTCGCGAAGTACTCGCACAGATTAAGAAGGATCCGGATCTGCGGACCATCCCAGTTATCGTACTTACGACTTCGGATGCAAACAACGACGTGCAGCAAGCCTATGAACTGCATGCCAACTGCTACATCAGAAAGCCGAGCGATCTGGACGAGTACCTGAAAGCGATCCAGACTTGCGAGTTTTTTTGGTGCAGCGTCGTCCAACTTCCCTGATGAAGGCTGGCCACTCCGTCCCATCCGCCCGGCATGACCAGGGCCGTACTACTCTCACGCGCGTCTCGCTGACAGTCATCCTCCCTGTCCTGTACTTCTTCCTGCCCCCTTACTATGCGCTGCAAATTCAGGACCTGAACACCGCTCTGAGATTCTGCTTCTTCCTGGGCGTCAACGGCTTGATCGTGGGACTGATCGCGAACCTCTACCGCACCCAGGCAGCGCTGGCTCGATCCGACCGGATCTTCCGAAATTTTGCCGAACTGATCCCTTTTGGCGGCTGGATCAGCGACGGCGACCACAACATGATTCACCTGAGTGAATCGTTCCGCAATACCTTTGGGCTGGGACCAGAAGAAGGGCTGGGAATCGGGTGGACCGCCCCGATCGTGCCCGAATAGCGAAATCTGGTGCTGGCCGAATGGAGCCGGTGCATGCGCGACGGCTACTTTTGGGATTTCGAGTACCGCATGAAAAACCCGGCTGGCGAGGTGCTCACGGTACTCAGCCGTGGAATACCCGTGGTCGAAGGCGGCACTCGCATGTGGGTCGGCATGCATCTGGATGTCACGGCCAGGGAGCGGTCTGTCGATGAGCAGGTCCGGCAGGCACGCGATATCGCCCGCTTCAACGCGGAACTGGAACAGCTCGCCTACGTGTCGGCCCACGATCTCCAGGAGCCGCTCCGGATCATTGCCAGCTACCTCCAGCTGCTGCGGCGCAAGTACGGGGGCAAGCTCGACGCCGAAGCCGATGAGTTCATCGAGTACGCGGTGGAAGGTGCCACGCGGCTGAGAGCTCTGCTTCAGGGTCTGCTCTTGCTTCAGAACGTTGGCAAAAGCGGCCGTGTACGGCGGAAGCACAGACTGGCCAGACTTGTCGAACGGGCAATTCAGAATGTCGGAGGCGCGGCTGGGGCGGCTATCACGGCCGGGCAGCGTCGCCGATAACGGAATCGGCATTGACCTCGAATATCAACACCGAGTGTTCGAAGTTTTTCAGCGCCTTCACTCCAGGGCGGAGTACCCGGGAACAGGCATCGGTTTGGTTATCTGCCGAAAGATTGTCGAGGTCCACGGCGGTCGTATCTGGGTCGACAGCACCCCCGGTGAGGGATCGCGGTTTTGCTTCTTTGTCCCTGACGGCAACTGAGTCTCTACACTGAAAGTATGTCCGTCCGTCTGTTCCTGCTGCCGGCCGCTGTCCTTCTCGCGAACGCCGCAGCTGCTCAGACTCCATGCAGCTCGGTGCCCGTGTATTCTCGCTGCGAGCTGCTCTTCGAACTCAATCCCGCAGAGCGTCAGACACACCCCAATCCGTATTTCACGGCGACACTGCAGGTAGAATTTCGCTCGCCAAGGCATCGCACACAGTTGATGCCCGCGTTTTGGAATGGCGAGGGTAAGCTCATGGTGCGATTCGCTCCCATGGACCCCGGCGACTGGGAATACAAGATCACCAGCAACATCAGGCGATTCGAAGGGCAACAGGGAAAGTTTGTGGCGACCGAAGCCGAAGCACGAGGCTTCGTAATTCCCGCTAATGGTCATCACTGGCGATATACCGAAGGGCGCGCGGCTCATTTGTGGATGGGCGACACCAGGCTCGATCTCGGCTCGGTGGACGATGCGCAGTTTCGCGCCTACGTCGACGGCCGGGCAGCGGAAAAATTCAACCATATTCGGGGCTACGCCGGCGGCAACTGGCGCGACGCCTCGATGCCCGACCTGGCCTTTTACAACCGCCTCGATGAGCGCGCGGCCTACCTGAACAGCAAGGGAATCACGATCGACATGGTGCTCGGCGGCGCTGACGGCGAGTTGGCGAAACGTCTGCCGATGGCTGTACAGCGCGAGCGTTTCATCCGCTACCTCATCGCCCGGTACTCCGCTTTCGACATCACCTGGCAACTGCTGGAAAACTTCGAGTCCTACACCGGTGGGCGAGAGCTTGCCAAACAGATGGGTCTGTTCCTGAAAAACAATGACCCATACCGGCACCCTCGCTCCACTCACGCTTCGGCCACAGCCAGTTCCCTGCTGCCGGATGGGTGGCTGGACCACATCGTTTACGGCAGTGCCGACGACGCGCTCGCCGCTGTCGAGCATCAGATCTATCCGTTGCCCGGCGTCAACACCGGGCTCGGCACAACGAAGGCGTCGCCAGCCGAGTTTCGCCGTCGCCTGTGGACCTCTTTTGTGAATGGCCAATATCCCTCGGGTGACGGCAGTCTCGATTCCGCGGCTGCGAAAGCCATGACGGTTTGGTACGACCTGGTTCACGGCACCCGGCACTGGGAGTTGGAGCCTTATTTCGAGCTGGATGGCGGACGCGCGATCGCTCTTCCGGAAACCGAGTACATCGTTTACGTGGAGAAACCTTCAGCGCCGATCGAGGTTCGCGTCGAGAAGCACGAATACGATGTGAAGTGGATCGACCCGGCGACCGGAGAGACGGTGCCTCTGAAGCAGTTTAAGTCCGACAAATTCACTGGTGAAGCACCCAGCCGCGACCATGACTGGGTCCTTCATATCTCACGTGAGGGCCACAAGGAAGGCATGCTCCGGTCGTGGAAGTTCGAATCGCGGCCGTTTCTGGTGCAGGAAGTGGAATCGGCGCCAACGAAAGTGCCCTTCGAGATTGCGGAGCCCAAAGCCGACGAAATCTCGCTCTCAAAACCGCCTGCGTTTGCCGCCAAACTGAAGCGCGAGACTCGCGGCACACGCACAATGTTGTATCTCTGGACTGGCGACATGCCGATCGAAGCGCAGGGTATGCGCGTCATCGGGACAGGCAGCTCCGGCACCTGGGACCTGAAATCGAACGCGTTTCGAGCTCCAGGCGTGATGAATATTCGTGTATACGGAATGAATGCGAACGGAAAAGTGTATTTCGCGGACAAAATAGTCCGCACCATCCCTTAATGCGAATCCTCGCGCTGGACACCACAGCCGCGTTCGGCAGCATCGCCCTGCTGGATGGTGCACAACTTGTCGAAGAGGTGCTTCTCCACTCGCCCGATGGATTCGGCGCGATTCTGTTTGACCGCATCCGGCAGTTGCTGAACCGGCATGACGTCCCCCTCGAAGCCATCGATTGTTTCGCAGCCGCCTCAGGTCCGGGCTCCTTTACAGGTGTGCGCGTCGGCCTCACGGCTGCCAAGAGCCTGGCCGAGGCAACAGGAAAGCCGGCGGTCGGCGTCTCCAATCTCGTGGCGCTGGCGGCGTGCGGAACCTCGCCGATGCGGGCAGCCCTGATCGACGCGCGGCGTGGCGAGGTATACGGCGCGGCATACGATGCCGGTCTCGCTCCGGTGCTGCCGGAAACGGTGGGGCCGTTTGCCTCGTGGCTCGCCTCCCTTCCCCCGAAGGTTTCCGAGATTGTCTGTCCCGACCCTGAGCCATTCCGCCCGCATGTTCCGAAGAACATCAGCCTTTCCGGACGCAGAGCGATTGCAGCGGCTGTCGCGCGCATCGCATCGGCGCGTCTGTGTATGGGCGAGTCGGCCGATCCGGCGGCACTGGACGCCAACTACGTGCGCCGCTCCGATGCCGAACAAAACTGGAAGGACGAACCGATTGCCGGAACTGCCTGAAGTGGAGGCGGTGGTCCGTAAATTGCGCTCGCGGGCCGAAGGCGCCTTCATTTCCGAGGTACGGGTACTCCGGGCCCGATCCACACATCCGCAACATTCTGCCCTGCTCCAGTCGGCATCGGGGCGTGTGATCGACGCCATCGACCGGCGTGGCAAGAACATCATCCTGCGACTCAGTGGGAGTCTCGCGATTCGCGTGCATCTCCGCATGACCGGCAACCTGGTCATGCTGCCGAGCCATCTTCTGCATTCGCAGACAGTGCGCGTCGTCTTCGCACTACGCGATGGCCGAGGCATCGGGTTCGAGGACCCGCGAGTCCTCGGGACGGTCCACCTGCACACTGACTCCGAACTTCAGGAAATACTGAACGACCTTGGCGTTGAGCCTTTGTCCGCCGACTTCACGGTCAGCTTTCTGGCTTCGCATGCAAAACGAAGCCACCGGCCGGTCAAAGTGTTCCTGATGGAGCAGAACGTTGTCGCTGGCCTCGGCAACATCTATGCGGCGGAGAGCCTGTTTCGCGCCCGCATCCATCCGGCGAGGCTGGCCTGCGGCATCTCACAAAAGAAGGTGAAAGCTCTGCACGCCGCCATAGTTGAGGTGCTGACGGAAGCGATGACCGAGGCTGAGGCTTCTTATTCGCAGCCCGGGAGTCACAACGGGATGTCGTGGCGCGTCTATGGCCGTGAAGGTAAGCCTTGCGTGGTTTGCGGCCAGGCCATACGCAGGCTGCGTCAGGCAGCCCGGTCCACTTATTACTGCGCTGTCTGTCAAAAGTAATTCACTATGACTCAACTGGAACGTATCGCTTCAGAGTTACAGCACTCGCTGATGGGTCCCGCCTGGCATGGGGAATCCTTGTTCGAGTTGCTGACGGGGGTCACGTCGGAAGCGGCCGCCGCGAAACCGATCCCGGGCGCTCATTCCATGCACGAGATCGTCCTGCATCTCACGCGCTGGGTGGAAATCGCGTCTGGCGCCCTGAATGCACAACGGATTCCAGAGTGGCCCTTTCCAGATGACTGGCCTTCACCCGAATCGACACCCTGGGACCGTGCTTTGGCGGACCTGAAGCAGGCGACAGGAGAACTGGCTGGATACACAGGCCAGATCCGGGAAGAACAACTCGACACACAGGCGTCTGGGCGTGCTTACAGCCTGGGTGTGCTGCTGCTGGGAGTCGTGCAGCATGCCGCGTATCACGGTGGTCAGATTGCATTGCTCAGGAAACTAACCAGGGTATAATTCTCGCTGGACTCCCTCCCGCAAACAGTTCTCAACGTGGCCACAGATCTCATCGAAATTGACGCCGAAAAGCCGAGCGACGCAGCAATATCCAGAACTGCGGCAATTATCCGCCGGGGCGGAATTGTGGCTGTTCCCACCGATGCGCTGTATACACTGGTGGGCGACCCTCTGAACCTGCAGGCAGTCGGCAAAGTGTTCAAAGCGAAGGGCCGCGAGACTTCCCGTTCGCTTCCCCTGTTTGTACGCGACATCCTCATGGCCGAGGAACTAGCGGCAGCGGCAACATCGCGTTTCTATCTTCTGGCGCGGCATTTTTGGCCGGGACCGCTGACAATCATTGTTCCTGCCGCGTCCAAAATGCCGCTTAAAGTGACCGGAAATACGGGGCGGCTCGGTCTGCGCCAGTCTCGATCTCCTGTGGTTCAACGTCTGGTTGAGGCTCTTGGCCAGCCCGTGATCGGGACCAGCGCCAATCTCTCTGGCCAGCCTACCGGACGCACTGGCATTGATGTGTTCGCGGCGATGGACGGTGCGGTCGACCTTGTTCTCGACGGCGGCCTGTGTGCCGGCGAGGGCGCTACCACGGTCGACATTACCGAGCCTTACTGGCGTGTGATCAAGGAAGGCGCCGTGACCGAGAAAGACCTTCAGGCCTGCCTGAAAGGTACCTAACGTAATGAACTGGCCAGCTGTGGGTGCCGCTTTGCTCGCGGCTGCCGTGGGGCTCGGGGCTTTCGGAGCTCATGGGCTTCGCGCACGTTTGGATGCCTACTCCCTCGGTATCTGGGAAAAGGCTGTATTTTATCATTTTGTCCACGCGTTCGGATTGCTGATCGTACCTCTGCTCGCGCGAACCGGATCGCTCGACTCGACATCGGCAGACCGGGTCTGCTGGCTGCTCGCCGCGGGTGTGCTGATTTTCTCGGGCAGCCTCTATGTGCTTGCGGTGACCGGAATTCGGACGCTCGGCGCCGTGACACCCATTGGGGGTGTCGCATTCATTGCGGCGTGGCTCCTGCTGACCGTCGGTCTGCTCAGATCCCGATAGCACGCCGCACCGTTAACCGCACGGTCCTGCGGAAACACCCTCGCATATCGCCGAGTCACCCTGCCGGGGGGAAATCGGATCATGACTACAAAAGTGCCCGGACTGCAACCGGGGCGCGTGAAGTGAACGTCGGCGCGGGCGAACGTGTTCTCTCGGTGTTTGCCGGTGGGGCGCTCGCCTCAGCCGCTCTACGCAAGTCGGACGGCCGAAAGAGGGCGGCAGCGGCCCTTGCGGCCACAGGCGGATTGCTGGTCTGGCGCGGAATGTCGGGAAAACCCCGTGTCCCGTGCCGCCGGGATTAACACAGCCGTTCCGGACTACCACAGCCGCCACACGTCTCAGGTGACAACGATCGCCGCACCACCGGAACGGATCTATGAATTCTGGCGTAACTTCGAGAATTTGCCGCGCGTGCTGTTTCTCTCGAGTCGGTTCAGGTACTCGACGACACATATTCGGTGTGGCGGGCGAATGGGCCCGCGGATCACATTGTAGAGTGCAAGCGATTCGCGTGGCGATCCAGTCCGGACACGCTGGTGCCCAATGCAGGTTCGAAACCGGAGAGCTGCCCACCACAGAAGGTCAGACCTCCGGCCGCGCTCAATCCTGAATCGTGAACTTCGCCTGCACCAGCTGCCAGTCCGGCAGTTCGTAAGGCTTGAGGTTCGTTTTCACTGAAGTCGACATGTCCTTGGATTCGTAAGGACCGATCGACGGAATCTGCACCGGGATAATGAAATACTCCCGCCCGCCAGACACCAGGCGCACTTCCATTGTCAGTTGCGGAAGGTCGGCCGCGGAGTGGTTCACCACCACGAAGTCGATTCGCACGTTCCCGCCGGAATGCTCCTGGATGCGCACGCCGCCGACTTCGATATGCTTCGCCAGAGGATTCACAGGGGCAGCCTTCGAACCCGCTGCGGGCGCCTTTTCCAGCGTCGGCTTATCCGCGGCAGTGGCCGCCGGAGCATCGCCGCGGTGGGGTAACACGAACATGTACAGGACAGCCAGCAGCGCCACGATCCCGGCTGCGGCGCCAATACCCACGAGCACCGGAGAGACCGTACGAGCCGGAGGCGGAGGGGCCGACCAGGCAACCTGTCCCACAGCGGTCGGAGGTGCCGGCTGCGCAGGTGGCGGAGGAGGTGGTGGTGGCGCCGCCGGCTCCACAGGACGGCCAAATTCCCGCGCGGGCGCCGGCGGCACAGCCCTCGTCGGCACACCAGAAGGCGGTACGGGAGAAGCGGCTTCCACAGGCTCTGCTGCAGTTGCCGCGGGTTGCCTGGGTGCAGGCGGGTGGCAGCGCGGACACTCCGAGTAAGCCGGAGGAACTTCTCCCCCGCATTTAGGGCAAATCCATGTGAACATTGCGACCCTTATGGTAACTCGCGGCGACCGCCTTCAGCGGCGCGTCGCAATACTTCGATTCTCTCGATCAACGCGGGCGCGAAGCAACTCGCCTCGGCGGCTGAAGCTCCACTCGCGGTCAGACCCGCGCGGATCTGCTCCGGCCTGATGCGGCGCAGCAGCCTCAGAAGCCAGCGGGCGTCCGCCTGTGTGATGTCGTTGCTGAAGTCAGCCGTGTGCTGGCCTCTGTATCCGAATATCAGCTTACTGTCCGGACCGACACGTACAAACTCCGGAGTCTGAGACCTGTAAGCCCCGCAATTCCAGTTACTCCGTCCGAGCCAGAGAATGTTACCCCAGGATCCAAATGACTGACCCCAGTCATTGACGAAGTAAGTTCGACGGACCTCGCCACTGGCACCGGTAACTTCGACAACACCGGCGTTGCTTCCCGAACGGACGTCGCGCGCATCTTTGTTATCCCAGTTCGACACCAGCATTACCAGCAGCTTCAGCCCGCGCAATTCCGCCGACCCGACGAAGGGATTCCGAGTCCATGTCCAGACGTCGTCACCCACATACCGGGCTGTGCTGTCGCGCAGTTCAAACGCTGCGTATGTGAAGGTGCCGTCGGGACGAACAAAGCCAGCAGCCCGGCCAAGAGACCCGCGCACGCCTTCGATCCGCCCTTCGCGAAGGAACCAGACTGCGTCGGCGTAATAGCCGACAGCGGATGCAAGTCGAGTGGCGAAGGCATCGGCCCTTCCTTCCAGTCCACCCTTTACCTGCCACAGCAGTCCGGCTGCGTCTCGCACCATCACTTTCGCGCTGGTCCCGCTGAGTTCTTCCTTCACGAACTGGAACGGCTGCCGGGGAACAGGCGCTCCTCGGGCTGCGACTTCGAAGGGCACGGCATCGGGAGATACGGAAGGCTCCTGCCAGAGTGCGACGGTGGCGGCAGCCAGCAAAACGGCGGGTAACATTTACTCGATACTAGACTGAATTCCCACGCGATCTGTTACATCGAAAACGCACGAGGTTACAGTAACCCTGCTGTCATGGCGACACTGCGCTGTGAGCCGCGGAACCAACAGGCTGCGCGTCTATATGTGGATGGCGCAGGGAACTTAGGAACTCAGCGAAACTGCACTGTTTGTTTCGGCATCTAAGTTACAGCAGGCTCGATCGGGAGCATAACCTGCATGCTGCCCGGTGCAAGGAGCACAATGACTCGCTTTGTCAGTTCTCTCGTTTCCTCAGTTGGCTCCTCATGGTGTCAACTCATGCATCCAGATCCCATGTGGCCGGTCAATGGCCACTACCAGTGCCGGGTGTGTCTTCGTAAATTTCCAGTCTCCTGGGAACACCCTGAAACTGCGTCCGTGCACACACACAATCACAGCAGGGCCCCCAAATCGATTGCATCGGCAACCGCATCGCCCGCGATCCAGTAATCTGTTGCGCTCATTCGAGCCGAACCCGCCCCAGGGCTGCCCCTGACGGCGCCGCCGCGGGTTCGGCAGTCGGCGCCGCCGACCTGCTAAGCTTGCCGAATATATGCAGGCCGGAGCGGTCAACGTACAACGAAGCAGCCCAGTATATGACGTAGTCGTAATCGGCTCGGGAGCCGGCGGCGGCACCGTCGTACAGGTGCTAACCCAGATGGGTATCAACGTCGCCCTGATTGAAGCGGGTCCGCTGCTCAATCCCGGCCGCGACTTCAAAGAACATAAGTGGCCCTCCGACTACCCCCACCGCGGAGCACTCGAGGGCGGCATTTATACGGAGCAAAAGCACCAGAACTTCTCGTTTTTCAGCGCCCCTAACGGCTACTGGAGCATTGAAGGCGAGCCGTATACGGTAGCCCCGGGCAGTGAGTTCCGCTGGTTCCGTTCCCGAATTCTCGGCGGCCGTACTAACCACTACGGCCGTATCTCCCTGCGCTTTGCCGATTATGACTTCAAACCGTACACGCGCGACAGCGTCGGCACCGACTGGCCGATCAGTTACGAAGATATCGCTCCCTGGTACGACAAGGCCGAAGCTTTTATCGGAGTAACAGGGACAAAAGAAAACATCCGCAGCGCTCCTGACGGCGTCTTCCAGACTCCCCCCGCACCGCGCGTTCACGAGGTCCTTGTAAAAAAAGCCGGCGACAAACTCGGCATCCCTGTCATTCCTTCACGGATGGCGATTATCACCAAAAACACCCATGGACGGGCCGCCTGCCACTATTGCGGGCAGTGCGGACGGGGTTGTGTTACCGCCTCCAACTACTCGTCGAGCCAGGTGCAGATCATGCCGGCGCTGAAAACCGGCAAGCTCAAAATCTTCCCGAACGCAATGGCCCGCGAACTAATAACCGACGGACCGGGTAAGGTGAAGGCCGTCTCTTACATCGATAAGGCAACGCGCACCGAGAAACAGATCCGATGCCGCGCAGTCGTCGTCGCGGCCAGCGCCTGTGAGTCAGCCCGGTTGTTACTAAACTCGCGCGGCCCAGGTTACTCGAACGGCCTCGCGAATAACTCCGGAGTAGTCGGTAAGAATCTTACTGACTCCACAGGTTACGGACTAAGTGGGTATGTGCCGGCGCTCGAAGGCATGCAGCGGCACGACAACGACGGCTTCGGCGGTATGCACGTCTACATCCCCTGGTGGCTGTGGGAGAAGCAAAACCAGATCGGGTTCCCCCGCGGCTATCACGTCGAGATCGGCGGCGGCTACGGGATGCCAGTCGCCGGCTCCTTCCACGGCGCGTGCCGGCAGCACGAAGGCTATGGAAAATCGTTGAAGAGTTATGTGCGTCAGCGTTACGGGACCACCATCGGGCTCTCCGGACGCGGCGAGATGATTCCTAACAAGGACACGTTTTGCGACATCGACCCGAGCGTCGTTGACCGCTTCGGAATTCCCGTGCTGCGGTTCCACTTCAAGTGGACGGAAGCCGAGATCAATCAGGTACGGCACATGCATCGCACGTTCACCGACATTATCGAGGCAATGGGCGGCACCGTGCTCGGACTCCGCAACCCGGAACGCGAGTCCGCCGGCATCTCCGTTGGCGGCACGATCATCCATGAGCTCGGCACGGTGCGCATGGGGAACGACCCGGCGACGTCGGCGCTCAATAAATACTGTCAGGCCCACGATGTGAAGAACCTGTTCGTCGCTGACGCGGCTCCGTTCGTCAGCAACCCCGACAAGAACCCTACGCTGACCATCTGCGCTCTCGCATGGCGCACCGCCGAGTACCTGGCCGAAGAAATGAGAAAAGGCAATGTCTGAGTCTCGCCGAGAAGTTCTGAAGAATATCGCCATGGCCGTGACCGTGGCGGCAGGTGTCCCCGCCGACGCCGCACAGCACGTCCACATTGCGGCCGGTGAGGCCAAAGCGGCCGCAGGCGGGAAGTACACGCCCAAAGCGCTCAATGCCCACGAGTACGCCACCGTACGCCGATTGACGGAACTCATCATCCCCGCCGACGACGTGTCCGGAAGCGCGGTCGAGGCGGGTGCGCCCGAGTTTATCGACCTCATCGCCGCCAATAACGAAGCCCTTCGCACGGAGGTGGTCGGAGGCCTTGCCTGGCTGGACCGTGCCATGGAAAAGCGAGCCTCAGGCAAGAGCTTCGTTGAGGCGGCAGTGGGTGACCAAACGGCGATGCTGGACATCATCGCGTTTCGGAAGAACGAGACGCATGAAACCAGTCACGGCATCGCGTTCTTTGACTGGATGCGGCGCCTCACAGCGGATGCGTTCTACACCAGCCCGATTGGCGTGAAGGACGTCGGCTACATGGGCAACAAGGGCATGACGAAGTTCGAAGTGCCGCTGTCCGCGATCAAGTATGCCGTCAATCGCAGTCCTTTCAAGGGTTAGGTGGCGGAATGGCCGCGTCTGCGCTAGAATGGTAGTTTCGAGCCATGAGCGCACAGGAAACCACTCAAAAACCGCAGCCCGCCGACCTTTACAAGGCCGTGTACATCGGCAGCGGCACTTTTCTTTTCAAGAAGCCGAAGCGTAACAGCCGCAAGACCCACCAGTCGCGCGTCAAGAACAAAAGAGGCGGCCGCATTTAGGCTGCTAAACTAGTCTCGACAACCCTCATTCCCGTCCACCCCGGGCGCGTAGCTCAACTGGCAGAGCAACTGACTCTTAATCAGTAGGTTGTAGGTTCGATTCCTACCGCGCTCACCATCCCTTTTCACAATTTCAAGCTGGCTTCGCCTTCCGCAATCCTGCCAGGGCCGCAGCGATGAATCCGAGCGTATGTGCCATGCCCGCGTGCCATGGAGCCGAGCACGTCATTTGCGGTGCGTGGTCCGGAATCACCACGCCGTCGAACTGATTGCGGTGCAGGATTTCCAGTATCCGCAACATGTCGACATCGCCCTCATCAATGAAAGTCTCTCGATAAGTCGGCACCTTGCCTGTGACATTCCGAAGGTGTACGTAGGCGATTCGGCCTTGCCCGCTGTACGAATCAATCGCCTCGTAAAGCCCGCCCTCCGTCATCTCGGCCATTGTGCCGACACATAACTCCAGACCATTCGACGGGCTCGGTGCAAGGTCAATGAGGCGCTGATACATTGAGGGCTGATACACCAGCCGTGGCTGCTGCCGCACGAACGGCAGCGGAGGATCGTCGGGATGCGCGGCGAGTCGAACACCAGCCGCTTCAGCTACTGGCAGGACGTCATCTAAAAACCGGCGCAGCCGGTCCCAGAGCTGATCGTGAGTAGCTACAGGAACCGTCCCCTCAGCCGCCTCCGGATCACAGATCATGTTCCACACGACGCCATTCGGCAACGGGTCATCCACCGGACCGTCCATGCCGACCGTGATCGCGCCTCCGCGCCCGTAAGGCCCGGACACGCGGCCCGCGACACCCGCGATGCTGAAGTTGTATCCGAGCACCGGGATTCCAGCCTCGCCCATGTTCCGAACGATCGTCTTAACGTTCTCGATATGACGAGGCCGTAGTGGGCCGTCCAGCAGCACATCGTGCCAGTGCGCCGGGTCGAGATTCTCGATCGCCGCCAGTGTGAGCCCGGCGTCCTCAATCTGTCGGCGAACCCTGTTCAACTCGTCCACCGTCCACAGCTGCGACGGATCCCCCGCATAGCCCCAAGGCTCGTTGCGACCACCTGTGGGCTGGTTGTCGCGAGGATTCCCCGACTCCTTGTTGAAATAGTCGACCAGATGTATCACAACGTGCGTGCATCCCGCCTGCCTCGCAAAGGCGAAGTAGTCGGGCGTCAGCATGTGCCGGTACAGTCCGAGTCCGATGTGCATGGCAGGGACTCCTGTCAGGCCGGCCGGAACGACATCGCGCCGAAGGAGACCACGCTCCGGTCATCAATGTTCCACTGATCATAGCGGCGCAGTGAGCCGCGGGCATTGGGCATCGCCCTCAGAAAGGTATACAGCGGTGACGAGCCGCACCACTTCAGATCGTCGCGATTCTCCTGCACCAGATCCCAGAAGCCGCGCGCGTCGGCCGCATTGACACGATCGATCCGAGCCTTGTCCCGCTCCTCCACGTAGTTCATCCGGCCGAGTTTCGCCTGCGCTTCAAACTCGTCGCCATAGCGCGCGCCCATGTGCGCCATGTCGATGCCCAGCACCCAAAGCAGCTTGTTCCCTTCCCTTGCCCCAATCTCGCCGAGCTTGCCCAGGAACCGAGCGACACCCTCGTTCTCCTCCGGCAATCCGCCTGAGTGAATGCTGCGCGCGTAGCTGCCGACAAGGATTGGCAGAACCCGCACATCGGGACCGTAGAGGTGCTGCAGAAACAGAATCTGGAACTCGATGGAATGCTCAATGGCGTGGCAGTAGTCTTCCATCTTCACCGCACGCTCCACGGCGAGCTCGTTGATCAAGTCCAGCTCGGGCCGTACGGTGCCGTAGGGCGTGACGTAGGGTTTGCGGGTCAAACCGTAGCAGTCCGGTTCGCCGTAATGTGAAGTGCCGAGAATCACAAACACCCGGTCCCGGTGCGCCTCCCCGAGCGCGGAGTAGGCCTCGCGGTACGACTCCCATCCACCAAACGGGCTCACGTGCGGCGCCACAATCGCGATCAAATCCGAGCCCTCGGCCTCCGACTCCGGCCCCTTCATGTATTCCGACAGAGTCTCGCGCAGCGTTGCCGGGTCGTCGGGATAAGCGCTGCCGGCGTGACTCGCTTCCCGAAGCGCGGCCTCGGCAAAATCGCGCTCCGCATGCTCGCGGAGCGCTTCGTAGGTTTCATCGTGCAGGAAGCCGGCGGCACCGAGCGCCTCACTCAGACCGTCCAGAATCGGGGCTACATCGAGCTCCCCTGTCAGTCGGACGAGCATCTCTTTGAGATCGAGGTCTGTGTGCTGGCCGTCGAAGAACTCGAGGCACGCCACCAGCGGCGGGGGCACTATCAGCACGGCATCCGAGTAGCCATAAGAATCCCGGATTAGCAGTCCAGGTCTGTCCTCCATGGGTGAAGGCATGAAGTCCAGGTTCATCCGCAGGCGCGGAAGCGGCTGTGACATGCTTCCCATCATACGGGGGACTGGTTGCGGCTCGCGGCCTGGCGCGCGACAGTAGTATGTAGCACCATCATGAGCCACGAAAAATACAGTGAACAGGCGCTCGCCGACGCTCTTGCCAGTTTGCCCGACTGGTCAGTAGAAGCCGGCAAGCTCCACCGCGAATACAAGTTCGTCGATTTCGCTTACGCGTTTGCCTTTATGGCCGGCGCTGCCACAATGATTGAAAAGCTCGATCATCATCCTGAGTGGTTCAACGTGTACTCGACTGTGCGGATCGACCTCTGGACGCACACTTCAGGCGGCATCACTCCCATGGACACCAAACTCGCGAGTCAACTGGAAGCCCTGGCTCAGAAGCTCCTATGACCCGATATTCCGCCGCACTTCCTGTTCTCCTGTCGCTGCTGACAGCCACCGCCGCACCATTTCGCGGAGGTCCCGCTATTGACGGCGTCATCAATGAGGCTATCCGCACGGACCGCCTGCCCGGGGCCGTAGTGCTGGTGGGTCACAAAGACGAGATTGTGTATCAGAAAGTGTACGGTAACCGGGCCACCGTACCGGCTCGTGAGGCAATGACGGCTAATACGGTGTTTGACGTGGCCTCGCTCACCAAGGTTGTCGCCACCACCTCCGCCATGATGCGGCTGGTGGAACAGGGCAAGGTGCGGATGAACGAAAAAGTCACCACCTATTTGCCCGCTTTTCAGGGCGGAATCAGCGACATAACGGTTAGAAATCTGCTTACACATTACTCGGGGATGCGGCCCGACCTGGATCTCGAGCCTGAGTGGTCCGGTTATGAAACGGGAATCGCGAAAGTGCTGGCGGACCGTCCGGGAGCGGCGCCGGAGACTCGCTTCACCTACAGCGACATCAACTTCATACTGCTCGGGGAAATTGTGCGGCAGGTGAGCGGGAAATCACTCCCGGATTTTGTCCGGGAAGAAGTTTTCGAGCCGCTGGGCATGAAGGACACCATGTTCACGCCGCCCGCTTCGCTGCGCGGCCGAATTGCTCCCACCGAAGTGTGGAAAGGCCAGGTGCTGCGAGGCTTAGTTCATGACCCGACGTCTCGCTTTATGGGAGGCATCGCCGGTCACGCCGGGCTGTTCTCGACGGCGGCCGATCTGGCGCGGTTCGCACGAATGATGCTGCGTGGCGGCGAACTCGACGGCGTTCGGATATTCAGCCCGCTGACCGTCGAAATGTTCACCAGCCCTGCGAGCCCGGCCGGGAAACCCGACGTTCGGGGACTCGGGTGGGATATCGATTCCCGCTTCTCAGGCAATCGCGGCGATCTGTTCCCGGTTGGCTCCTACGGTCACACCGGGTTCACAGGCACGTCCATCTGGGTCGATCCGGCCTCAAATTCCTTTGTGATTATGTTGTCGAACAGCGTGCATCCGAAACTGCGCCTGCCGGTTACGTCCATCCGGGGACGGGTCGCCAGTGCAGCCGCCGCCGGGCTGGACATCACCCGGACTGCCGGTGCGGCGCCGCGCCGAAGTGTGCCGAGTGTTCCCGCTGAAACGCCGTCACGTCAGGTGACCGTAAAGAACGGCATCGACGTTCTCGCCGAGGGTAACTACAGTGCTCTGCAGGGCAAGCGGGTGGGCCTGATTACGAATCACACGGGCCTGACTCTGGACGGGAAGCGCAACATCGACGCGATGCTCGCTGGCGGAGTGAATCTGCGCGCTTTGTATTCTCCTGAGCACGGAATTGCCGGAAGGGAAGACAAGGAAGACGTTGGCCATGAGAAGGATGCCGCCAGTGGTCTGCCGGTCTGGAGTCTGTACGAAGGCAAAAATCGCCGCCCCGACCAGAAAATGCTGGCGGGAATCGACGTTTTGGTGTTCGACATTCAGGACATCGGCACCCGCTTTTACACCTACATGTGCACGATGAAAAACGCCCTGGAGGAAGCGGCGAAGCAGAATATCGAGTTCATGTTGCTTGATCGGCCAAATCCGATCAACGGCGTTACGGTGGAGGGTCCACTGCTGGAGCCCACTCTCCAGTCCTTTGTCGGCTGCATGGACATTCCGCTGCGCCACGGCATGACGATGGGGGAACTGGCCACCATGACGAACGCGTCCGCGCAGCCAAAGGCCCGGCTGACAGTCGTGAAGATGCAAGGTTGGGATCGGAACGACTGGTTCGACTCGGTCGGCCAGAAGTGGGTGGATCCGTCGCCTAACATGCGGAGCCTGAACGCGGCGCTGCTGTATCCGGGCATCGGGATGTTCGAGTATACAAAGGTGTACTCGGTGGGTCGCGGAACAGATGCTCCATTCGAGCAGATCGGCGCCGACTGGATTCAGGGACAGAAACTGGCGGCATATCTGAACGGTCGCGCCATCCCGGGCATCCGTGTGTACCCGACCGTGATTCGGCCCACCGCTTCCAACTTTATGGGCAAGACGATTGAAGGCATACGCTTTGTCATCACAGACCGGAATACATTTCGAAGTGTCCGTTTCGGTATCGAACTGGCAGTCGGCCTTGAGAAGCTGTTTCCGGCGAAAATGACGTGGGGCGTGAATGAAAAGCTCACTGGAAGCACAAAAGTGCTGTCAGCAATTTCGAAAGGCTCCGACTCGTCCACGGTAGTGCGCCTGTTCGAGGCTGATACCGAGGCTTTTCACGTGCGTCGCCAGGCCTTCCTGCTGTACTAATTCCGACTGAGCCACACCAGAAACGGGCAGAAATCCGACAACTTCTGCCCCGTTAAACGCAGCTTACTACGCGGAAGCTTTGTCTTCTTTCTGTGAACGACGCCCCGGGCGGCCAGCCTTTTTGGCTGTCTTGGTGATCGAAGTCATCCATGCCGGGGGACGGCCGCGACGTTTTCCACGTCCGCGCGCCAACCGCTCCAAAATCATGATCGCCTCTTCAAGAGCCTCTCGCTCCTGCTTGAGTTCGCCGAGCATTTTGGTTACATCCATCTCTGAATTTTCACTCCCGAGAGTTAATTTGTACCATCACCCCGGGCCATCCTGTTCCAAAAACAGAACAGAACATCGTGGACAGGGCTAACCTACACTGAGTTTGTATCGCATCCGCGTCTATTTTTCAAGACCCTTGTTCGGAAAACGGAACAAAGTTTACATTAAGGCAGAGTTTCGGGTTTGAAAAGGGCGGATTCAGGCCGCGCGCGTGATCTTTTGATGCCAATGCCGGTAAAACGGAATGCCGGCGGCTATGATCAAAAGCCCCAAAAGGCTCTCGCGAGGCTTGTTGACTAAGGTCGAGATGATCAGAACCACCGCGACGCACACAAACAATATGGGCACCAGAGGATAGCCGAGCGTCTTGTAAGGACGCTCCAGATCAGGCCGTTTCCGCCTCAGAACAATCACCGAAGCCGCCGCCATCGCGTAGAGAATCCAGCTCGGAAAGATAACCAGTGTGTACAGATCGTCGTACCGCCCACTTAGAAGCAGTACGGCGGACCACGCGCTGAGCAGCAAAATGGAGACGCCGGGTGTGCGGTATCTCTCGCTGACGTTCGCGTAAGGTGAGAAGAAATAGCCGTCCCTCGCCAGCGCATAGGGGACGCGCGAGCCCGACAAAATGGACCCGTTCAGAGCCGCAAAGATTGAGATCATCGCGGCGATACTGACGGCATTGGCCCCGCCTGGTCCCAGAACTACCCGCATCATTTCGCTGGCAACCCGGTCACTCGCCGCGACGCCGGACGCCGGCAGGACATAGAAATAGGCGAGGTTGGCGGAGAGGTAAATCGCCATCACCAGCAGCGTTCCGCCGATCAGAGCCAGAGGAAGGTTGCGCTTCGGGTCCTTGATCTCTGAGGCCACCATGTTGACGTTATTCCACCCGTCATACGCCCACAGCGCAGCCACCAGTGCGGCAAAGAAGCCAGTGAAGCCCCCGGGCGCCGGAACCGAGCTCTGAAAGTTGGCCGTAGTTCCTGGCCCAAACAGACCCAGCGCGACGATCGCCGCAATCGCCAGAACCTTGATGGCAGTGACCGCGATCTGGACGCCGCCGCCGATTTTCACTCCGAAGTAGTTCAAACCGGCGAGCCCCATGATCACCGCCATCGCCAGAAACTGACCGCTTCGTACGTCCAGCGGTCCCCCCTGTGGTCCAATCGGCAGCGGGATCTGCAAAACCACCTGGTCAAGACCAGGATAAAAGTTACTCAGGTATAGGAAAAATCCGGTAGCCAGAGTAGCAATCGAAGCGCTTTTGGCCACCCAGGTCTGGGTCCATCCGTACAGGAATCCAAAGAATGGACCGTATGCCTCGCGTAAATACACGTATTCCCCACCCGCTTCCGGCATTGCCGCCGCAAGTTCGGCGTAAGTCAATGCGCCAAATAAGGTGAGAAACCCGCCGAATACCCAGACCAGAAAGACAGTCTGGGGCGTTCCGACGCTCAGCACCATGGCCCTGGGAACGAGAAAGATTCCGGATCCGATGACTGTGCCGACCACAATCGCAACCGCGCCCCACAGTCCCAGATCTCGTCTCAGCCCCGGCTGCACCTTTTGGACTACGCTCATTCGGTTCTCCTTGCGGCCGGGAGTATCGCGGAAACCGCCACCCCGACCAGAAATGTCACTGCCGTACCGATCAGAACGTACCAGGTCCAGGCTATCGACGTAGATGTTTTAACCCACAGCATCACCAGCAGGCTGGCCATCATGCCCGCCATGGCGCCCACCTCACCCACCCTGCGCGTCAGCATGCCGAGCAGGAAAACCCCCAGAAGCGCACCATACAGAATCGAAGCGATCGAGAGCCCGGCCTCCAGCACCGAGCCCCAGTTCCGGGCAACAAGGCCAATCCCGAACAGCAAGGCTCCCCAGCCGATGGTGCTCAATTTCGCGATCCGCAGCAGCCGCGCTTCACCCTCCGGCGTTTCCGCCGAGCTGCCGGTGAGTGGCCGCCAGAAGTCCATAATCGTCGTGGATGCCAGCGAATTCAGAGCCGCGCTCAAATTCGACATGGCGGCCGCGAGAATCGCCGCAATCACCAGACCCGAAATTCCCGGTGGCAGCGAATCCCAGACAAATTGCGGGTATATTCGGTCCGTCTTGGCCGGAGCCGGCAGACCGTTGTCCTGGTAATACACGAACAGGATTGCACCGATGAACAGGAAGAGCGTGAACTGGAACAGAATTACCAACCAGCTCGCATATAGCGCCAGACTGCTTTCGCGCTGAGATTTGGCCGACAACAGGCGCTGAACCATCAGTTGCTCTGTCCCATGGCTCGCGGTGGTGAGGAATGCACCGCCCAGAAAACCACCCCAGAAACTGTAAGTCCGACTAAAGAACTCTGAAGTGAGCTCAAATCGAAAATCGAAGACCTGCAGTTTCCCGAGCGGCACCACAACGTCCATCACGTGCGCCCAGCCGCCCTGCACCTGCCCCAGGATCACAAAGAGGCTCACAATGGCGCCGCCGACATACAGGAACATCTGTACGACGTCCGTCCAGATTACCGCCGACATGCCACCCTCGAATGTATAGAACAGCGTCAGGCAGACGATAACGGCGATGGAGACCATTTCGCCCGTCCCGAGAATGATTGAAATGACGATGGAAATGGCAAAGACGCGAACACCCTCGGCCAGCGCCCGGAGGATGAGGAAAGTTCCGGCTGTGAGCTTCCGCAGGCGGGGACCGAAGCGCCGGCCCATGAGCTCGTAGGCGGTGAACATTTCGCCCCGGAAGTAGTGAGGCAGGAAAACCGTGGAGATCACGATTCGGGCGAGCAGATAGCCCAGCACCACCTGGAGAAACCCAAAGTTGCCGTTGAACGCGAGGGCCGGAGTACCGATAACAGTCAGCGTCGACGTTTCGGCCGAAACTATGGAGAATCCGATGGCCCACCAGGGGGCTGTTCGCCCACCGAGAAAGTAGTCTTTGAGAGTTTTTTGAGTACTCTTAAACCGGGAGCCAAACCAGGTAATGCCTACCAGATAGAGGACGATCACCCCGATATCGAGATAGTGCATGTTTCTAAGGACTATATCAGACGCTGAGATTGCAGTGGTTTAGCTCGCGCACTAGTTAAGTTCCATACAACACCCGGAATCTGTGGACCTGTGGGAACATTGAGGCCCCTGGATGCATCTATTGTTCCAGGCACTGTTGCAGGCATGTGTTTCATTCCGCTATACTCCGCAAGTACGTAGCTATCCATGGAGTTGCGACCTTCGCGGCCGACGCGAAGATCACTTCAGGTCAGCCGGTGCCGTTGATCAACAGGTACGCCCAAACGCAATAGGGAGGCCAGGAGTGCTGGTTAGTTTTAAGAGAGTAATTGGCAGAGCCGCGATGACGGCCATGCTTTGCGCGACGATGTGGGCTCAGGCTCCTGCGCAGGGTCAACCTCAGTGGAAAGACCGCGCCGAGTATGACCTTGTCGAATCCGTCGGCAAAGAAGCGGACGCGACCAAGAAGATCGCTCTGCTGAATCAGTGGAAAGAAAAATACCCGGGGTCGGATTTTAAAAAGCTCCGCGCCGCGATGTATCTGCAGACCTACCAGGCTCTGGGACAGTCGGCGAACATCTACACGGCTGCAAAAGATGTGTTGGCCGTCGATCCGGCCGACGCGCTGGCACTGAGCATGATTTCCTATTTCACGCCCGTCCTCGCCAACACCAGCCCGGAAGCGCTGGATATGGGTGAGAAGGCCGCCAACGGGATTTTGAGCCAGCTGGGAACCATTTTTGAGGCTTCGAAGAAGCCCGCCCAGATGACGGATCAGCAGTGGGCGCAGCAGAAGGACATCGCCGAAGCACAGTCGTACAAGACTCTCGGCTGGATTGCAATGGTTCGGAAGGACGCTCCTGGCGCGCAGACCAATTTCACAAAATCGCTCGGAAAGAACGCGGCTCAGGGCGACGTTTCTTACTGGCTCGGACAGACAGTCATGGGCATGAAGAAGGTGGAACTTTACCCGCTCGGTCTGTTCCATGTGGCCCGCGCGGTAGCCTATGACGGTCCGGGCGCGATGGGTGCCCAGGGACGCACGCAGGTGGACAGCTACCTGAAGAAAGCCTACGCCGGCTATCACGGCGATGATTCCGGCCTGGAAGATCTCAAGAAGCTCGCTAAAGCTCAGCCACTTCCCCCGGCCGACTTCAAGATCAAGAGCGTTACAGACGTTCAGACCGAAAAGATCGCGCAGGAGCAGGACGCCGCCAAGGCCAATCCGCAGCTCGCGCTGTGGAAGCGCGTGAAGGAAGAACTCCAGGGCGCCAACGGTGCGCAGTACTGGGAAGCGGGCATGAAGGACGCTGGCTTTGGTATCCCCGGTGCTGACGGTACACCGAAGCTGACGGTCTCACTGGTGGAGCAGAAGAGCAACAAAGAGCTGATCGTGGCAGTCGCCGACAAGACCACTCCAGAGATGACCCTGCAACTCGACGCTCCACTGGCTGGCAAGGCCGAACCCGGCACCGAGCTCACCATCTCCGGCGTGGCGAAGAGCTACACCAAAGAGCCGTTCATGGTGGTCATGGAAGTCGAGAAGAAGGACCTTAAGGGCTGGCCCGCGGCTGCAGCCCCGGCCAAACGTCCCGCCGCAGCCAGGAAGCCCGGCGCCGCCAAAAGGAAGTAGTTAGATAGTGTTGCAGCGATTTGGGTGGTTTGCCGTCTGCTCAGTAGCTTCCAGCAGGCTGTAAACCACCCTCTCCTGCAAACTCACCTGCGCCGTTCCCTTCCCGCTTCGTTCGAATTCCCGCGCAAACACCAGAGCCTGTGACGGCAGCGGAGTGGTCATCAACATTCCGGCCCCGGCCAGCACCAGTCCGACCGTTATTTGTCTCCATCCCCTCAGTCTCATCACAATTAAATACGCGTCCAAACGGATCTGGTTAGCGCACCTAACGATTCTTTACCCGCTGGGACTGTGAAGCCGTTTCAGACGTGACGCAGAGCGGATTCCAAATCGTTCTGAAAGCGTCGCAATCCGTCGACCTGCTCCGGGGTCGCCACACGGTCTCCAGCCTTGCCTGCGAACGCCGGGACGTCTCCCCGCCACACCAGCGGGGCAAGGCCAGTCTCGGTAAGCAGACCCGCCGCTCCCACGTTGCCGAGTGCGTTGTCCCGGCGCCGTTCCACCAGCGCCACAAAGCCGTCGCGTTCGAACATGACGTGACGGTCCAAATCAATCGGGAGCAGGTTGATGCCTGCTCCCGCGAGGTTTTGAAGTAAGTATTCCGGCGGCATTACATCTTGTATCGGCCAAGATCCTCGTCACCGAGATTCTCCAGCCATTTGCGCAGTTCTTCGCTCTGCACTCGCTCATTTACAGTCGTGGTCTGCTTTGAATTCTTCAGCACCGAATCATCCACGTAGATCGGACAATCCAGCCGTAAAGCGAGCGCGAGGGCGTCGCTCGGGCGGGAATCGACGCTGATGAGTTCCCCGTTCTTCTCCAGCCAGATGACGGCATAGAACGTATCGTCCTTAAGGTCGGAAACAACAACCTTGCGGACGCCGGCATCAAGGCCCATAAGCACGGTCTTGATGAGATCGTGGGTCATGGGCCGCGGAGTGGAGACCTTCTCGATTTCCAACGCAATTGCGTTGGCTTCGAAGATCCCGACCCAGATAGGGAGCACTGTGTTTCCGTTCACGTCTTTCAGCACGACAATCGGCATCTGCGTGACCGGATCCATCGTCAGACCGCGGATCTTCATTTCGACTTCCATGTACGCTCCTGTTCCGATTATTGCAGGCTCTCGCCCACCAGAGAGTTGGGACCGGCTCGAGTGACGCGAACGGGCAGATAGGTTCCCTGCAGTGCCGCCTCCGGGCCCTGCGAGACGTGGGTGAAATTGAGTGGTTTGTGCTGCGATGTCTTGCCAACCCACTGCTGCGTGGCGGAATTGAAGGTCTCCACCAACACCTCATGGACCTGGCCGACATAGGCCGCATTGCGCCGAATCTGGATCTGACGCTGCTTCTCCTGCAGGATTAGAAGCCGACGCTGCTTCTCCTCTTCGGGAAGGTGATCCTCATATTGCAGCGCAGGGGTGTTGGGGCGCTTCGAGTACTTGAAGGAGAACATCGACTCGAACTGCACCTCGTCCAGCAACCGGAGCGTGGCTTCGAAGTCCTTGTCGGTCTCGCCCGGGAAGCCGACGATGATATCGGTGGTGATGGCGATGTCGCGTTTCGCGTTCTTCATCCAGTCAATGCGGCGCATGTACTCGTCGCGGGTATACTGCCGCAGCATACGCGCCAATACCTCCGACGAGCCTGACTGCACCGGTAAATGCACGTGGTTGCAGAGCGATTCGTTCTCACCGATAGCGTCGATGATGTCCTTCTGGAAGTCGCGCGGGTGCGAAGTGGTGAACCGAACCCGACGAATGCCCGGGACCTGGCCGACCGCCCGCAGCAGCGCCGCAAAGTCGAGCCCCGCCGGCGAGGGATCGCGATAGCTGTTGACGTTCTGCCCGAGCAGCATGATCTCCGTGTAGCCCATGCTGGAAAGTTCGAAGCTCTCGCGCAGGACGCTGTCCGAGGTGCGGCTTCGTTCAGGCCCGCGCGTAAACGGTACCACGCAGTAAGCGCAGGATTTGTCGCAGCCCTCAATGATCGTGAGGAACGCGCGGTACGGGTTGTCGCGGCGGGTCAAAGGTGTTTCGAAGGTCTCGTCGGTGTCGAGGCTTAGGCCCGTAACCCGCTTCGCACCCGACTCCAGCTGAATCAGCATTTCCGGCAGCTTGTTATAGCTGGCCGACCCGCACACCAGGTCGACATGCGGAGCCCGGTCGAAGATCTTCTCGCCTTCCTGCTGGGCGACGCAGCCGAGCACGCCAAACGTCTTGCCCTTATGCTCCCGCTTGAACTGGTCCAGCCTGTGGAAGACCTTCTGCTCGGCTTTATCCCGGATGCTACACGTGTTGTAGAGCAGCAGGTCGGCCTCAGCCGGCGTTTCAGTTTGCTCGTAGCCCCGCGCCAGCAATGTGCCGATGACCTTTTCCGAATCGTGCGCATTCATCTGGCAGCCAAATGTCTCGATGTAGAACTTCTTCATCATTCTGGTCTAAGCCTGCTTCGGGAAGGCGAACCGGGCCTCGTCAATCGACAGCCCCCGCACTTCGATTTTCTTGAGATCGGCCGAGCCGGTTCCGAGTTGCTCGGCCAGCAGCAGCATGTTGTCGCACTTCGCAAAAGGTGCCGTGCCCCGCGGCGCGCGCGGATCGTAACCCATCACCGCCGTGCCAACCGTGTCGGTGCACACCGCGTTCGTACCCAGGATCAACACGCCCGGCCTGACGTACCGCAGGCCCTTAATCCAGGGTCCTTCGCCACCCGTTATGGTCTCGATACCGTCGACAAATGCAATATCCACCGGACGCGCGGCATTCAGTTCCGCCGTGATGCGCGGCATGCGGTATTCCGGCTCGCGGCTCGACGCAATGTCGCGCTCGGAGGGCGCAATTTTCGCGGGCTGGCGCTTGCCGAAGTGGCACACGTTGACGCGCCCCTTCGCAGGGCTTTCGTTAGGCTCATCAACCCCTGCGTCGTCTCCGTAAATTGAAGCGGGAGTGTTGCCGAAGCAGTTCTTCATCGACAGCGTAATCCCGCACGTCGCATGATTCTTGAGCTTCGCCATTGAGACAAAAACGTCGGTATCGCCGTAGGCCCGGTTCAGCTCATACGCAGGGAAAACCAGCCCGCCACCCGGCACCTGGAATCGCTGGTAACCCTTGCTGGTGCCCTTAGCGTTCGTATTCTCGAACTCGACTTTCGGCGCCGCATTCTGCAGCGAGCGCACATTCCAGCCGCTGTCGAGCATGTACTCTTCCAGCGGGCCACCGGTACCCCACGCGCTCTCGACAAGCCGGACGCGCCTGGCTCCTGCGCGCCCCATCAGATGAAGCATCGCTTCAATGGTCTTTGGGTGCGTGTAATGCGTAACACCGAGAGGTTTGCCCTCGAACCGCAAACCGGGGCTTCCAGTCAGATTCAGCTTGATCGTGACGGTCTTGTTCGCAACAAGTTTTGCGAGCCCGCCTGTCTGGTCGAACATACGGCCCAGGACGGCAGCCAGATCCTCTGTGTACGATGCGCAGCGCGCAATCGCCACCGGGGATGCCGGAGCTTCCTTTGCCCGTAGCAGGGGTGCAGACGAGGCTAGTACCAGTAGCTCACGCCGGGTCATGCTCTCAGTGTAGCGGGAATATACTGTGTTCGATGCTTCTTCCCACAATCGCTTCGATGTTTCTGCTCTTTCAGGCCCCGGCAGTAGCGCCGCAACCCACCACACTCCCAGGCGCGAAGTCATTTGTGTACCGCACAACCCCGCAGGGGGAGCTTCGACTGCACGTGTTCACACCAGCCTCCGGCGACGGTCCTTTTCCTGCGGCCGTGTTCTTCTTTGGCGGTGGCTGGACTAACGGCAAGATCACACAGTTTGCGCCCCACTCGGAGTATCTGGCGAAGCGCGGAATGATCGGCATCGTGGCGGATTACCGGGTGAGGAATCGCCACCAGACCAAACCGGCAGACGCCGTGGACGACGCGAACGCGGCCATCGCGTGGGTGCACGCCCACGCAGCGGAGCTAAAGATCGATCCTGCGCGTATCGCGGCGGGCGGCGGGTCGGCGGGCGGTCACCTTGCCGCGGCCGCTCTTTTGCTTCCCGCGCCGAAGTCACAGCCCCGGCCCTCGGCACTTCTGCTCTTCAACCCTGCTGTCGACCTGTCTCGCCGGGCAGAAATGGCAGCCATCTCGCCCGCCGCGCACGTTCGCTCCAAAGTCGGTCCGACCATTATTTTTCATGGAGACGCCGACACCACCGTCCCCTGGCAAACCGTGGTCGATTTTTGCGGCAAGATGCGCGAGGCAGGTAATCGTTGCGAACTGGAGACCGCACCCGGCCAGAAGCACGGGTTCTTCAACACCGAGCCATGGCTCGGCAAGACGATGGGCCAGATGGATGCGTTCCTGGTCTCCATCGGCTACCTGAAATAAACCCTAATACCGGCTCCTCCCGGAACGAAAAGAAAAGTGGGTGCAACAATGTCTCACTTTCTGATCGTCGGACCGGATGACTCCAACAGCAGGATGCTGCAAAGGGTTCTGCCTGGGCGTGTGGTCCATCTGGACTCGCTTGCCGGAAGGCGCGCAACACATATACTGTCCGACGCCTCTGTGGTGGTCCTGAACTTCGCTGAGGCCGTTGTCTCCGCTCGTGTGGTGCAAGCCCTGCGGCGCGCGGAACCGGACATAAGGGTCTTCGCTATCGCCAGGAACTGGTCAGCCGACAACCAGGAAGAGGTTTTGGACGCCGGAGCCGACGGCTGCCTGGCCGCTCCGCTGGACCCCGATGTCGTCCGCCACGTGCTCAGTCAACCCAACGACTCACCGCACCCCGAGCTCAACCCGTCTGGGGAGATACAATACCGTCATGGCTACCCTGGTAGGCATCTTGGGTCACTCGAGCAGCCCGGTTTTTGATGCCGCCCTGCTGAAACATAAAGAGCAGCATCTGCTGCAGATCCTGCGCGACCTCGGTTCGGTAATCGTCGCCTACTCCGGCGGAACCGATTCGGCGTACCTGGCGTGGGCAGCGAATCTGGCGCTCGGCCCGAACGCGGTCGCCATTACCGCCGATTCGGCTTCCATCCCCGACTCGCACAAACGGGACGCCGAGAAGTTCGCCCTCGAACAGGGCATCCGGCACGAGTACATTCCCACGTTCGAGTTCGACAATCCGGATTACGTCGCCAATAACGCCGACCGCTGTTTCCATTGCAAGGACGAACTCTTTAACCGGCTCGAAGAAGTGGGCGCGGACCGGGGCATCCCGAGCATCGTCTACGGCGTCAATAAAGACGATCTGGGCGACTACCGTCCCGGGCAGAAGGCCGCCCGCATTCATCAGGTGAAGGCTCCGCTCGTAGAGGCGAACTTAACCAAAGCGGAAATTCGGGCACTGTCGCAGATGGCTGGACTCAGTACGTGGGATCGACCCGCGTCGGCCTGTCTGAGCTCACGAATCCCTTACGGCACCCCCGTAACTGCGGAAACCGTCCAGACAGTCGACCGCGGCGAAGAAGCATTGCGCTCGCTCGGGTTTCGGCAGTTCCGCGTGCGCTATCACGGTGAGTTGGTGCGGCTCGAAATCGCGACTGATGAGATGGAGCGCGCCCTCAGCTTACAAATGGCAGCCGAATTTACCCGCGTGTTTAAAGCGCTGGGTTTCCATTACGTGACGCTGGATCTGGAAGGATATCGCCAGGGGGCGATGAATGAGGTTCTGAAACTGAAGCCTTCGTCGAACTAACCTCGGTAGAAAACTGCCGCACGTTCGCCCATGCAGTGCGCCAGATAACGGACAACGCTCGTCATCTCAATCAGTGCGTAGCGGGCAAGACTGCCGGAGCTGACACGCGCTACTGGGTAAATGCTCCGAAATACCATGTAGTCGGCACGCAAAAGCAGCCGCTGGAACGTGTTGCTGCCGCACCCGGCGGTCGTAGTGTGGCGCAAAAGGCTGCACAGCAGCTCGTAGTCCCGGTGCAACGACTTCTGGATGTGGTCGAGCGTGTCGCTGCTTTCCCTGTCGATCCGACGTCGATTTTCCAGAAACGTGAGCCCATTCGCTTCCGCTACTACTCTCGAATAGTCCTTCGCGGTCTGGGTCCTCATAATCAGCTGGCATGTATAGCGGAACCAATACATGGCAATCAAGGTGAGGACAAACAGGATTAACGTACCAACTAGCAAACAGGCTCTCCGTGGCCAGCGGTTTCCGACAAATTGCTCGCAAATTCTGTGCTGACGGTATACCGAGCGTACCATCCTGCGGGAGGAGGTTCAAGTACCTTTCTGTACTAAGTACTATCCCGTCGAAGTTAAGGTGTTAGCCGCCCGATTCGAACACCATGTGCTTAGGTTGAATCAGGTTTTGTTTACAGAATTCCAGGTACAAAGCCCAATAGCTTAACGTAATGTAATCGGCGGACCTGTACCCGAGCCGTTCGGCAATCTGGTCGATCCACTCCGCCTGCCCTTCCAGTTCGAAGTAGACGCCGACTGGTGTTTCGTCCAGCGTGGCCGTTCCGTCCCCACCAGCCATCTGAAATTCTGTACGGTATTTCTCATATCGAAACACCAGTTGATAGCCCAGCCCGTGGATGATTTGCTCCATCGACTGGCAGCTGCTGACTTCCACCTCGGATTCCGGCCGAGATTTATGGACCCCCGGGATCTCAGGCCCTTTCCACGTCAGTACACAGCGATCCCCAACCTGCCTCAGCCGGAGCAAATTGCGTCGATTCCGGAGGGCCAAATCCGGTGTGTCAAAGACGCTGTTGGCTTCGAAAAGTCTTGGCGCCGACTCAACGAAGCCATTCGATTCCAGTAACTCCCGTGCCGCAACGACAGCAGGAGCCGTGAGCTTGATCTCGGTCTCGACGCCCCCGGCAGTGCTCATCGGCCCTTCTCCCGCTCCGAAAGGATGATTCGGCACGACAGGCAAATTTCGGCCGACTGGGGCTGCGCCGCCGGTTCGCCACCCAGCAGCAGAGCCAGTTGCCCGCTCCCGACCCTGACCCCAGCGAGCTTCGCTTTCGGCGGTATGGGTTGTCCGCAGGCAGCGCAGGCCCGCGTTTTTTCTTCAGTCACGGCAGCATGTTAGCACGAGGTTTGCGGCCAGGCGCCGCGCCATTGCCCCTCATTTCCTCTCGCCCTCGCTTATGAGACACCTCCCGCACCATTCGTTTCGGGTGCCACCTTGTTCCAGAACGGCATTGCCAACGACACACATTTTCTAAACCAGGGCGGCTGGACTATTCAGACCATGTCCGGCACCTGGATGACACTCGCCAATGGGGGCCCACCGTCAATTGCTTCCGCCACATGGGAAATTCGGCAGGCATCTCGCAGGGCAACCTCGGCAGCCTTGTCGCATCGGGGACTGCGAACATGACTTTCAGTCCCGTCGCCAACAACAATCCGTACTATCAGGGCGGGAGCGCTAATTTCTATCGCGGTTCGGTTGCTGTTTCCGACCTGCCGCTGGCTCCGGGGGACGTACTGGACGAACATCGCACACATTATTAGCGGGGCCGAGCCTTACCTGAGCGCCACCACGGGAGCAGGGTGGAGTCACTCCGATCACGGATTGCGATTCCACGTACGATTTCTCATACGGTCTGACCGGGGTAGTGGGAGCGAACCCGGTGCCAGAGCCGTCAAGCACCGCGTTGTTTGGTTGGCGGATCCGCCGCCCTCGCGTGGCTGGTCCGGCGGGCGTAACGGAGGGCTTAGCCCGGGCTTAGCCCCCCGTGCTGCTCGCTGGCGAAAACCATTTCCCCAGCGTGGGCAGCATGTTACCATGCGGCCATGCGCCCGTAGCTCAGCCGGATAGAGCAACTGGCTTCGAACCAGTAGGTCGGGAGTTCGAATCTCTCCGGGCGCACCACCCTTATCTCACGCGCGTCGGCGACGCCGAAGAATCCATACACTCACCAGCCCGAAGCTTCCCAGAGCAAGGGTCGTCGGCTCAGGGACTGCATCACCGCCAGGCGTGGTGAGGTACGAACCCCGGTTCGCGCTGTCGTCGACTGCAGCCAGCGAGCCACCGCCATAGTTGGTCGTGGCGTTGAAAACCAGCGCTACATACCGGTGATTGGTGTCGATGCTCGACTGCAGCAAGGAGGTCACATCGTATACCCGCCACCCCGTAGTACCGTCCAGGGAGGCAACCGGACTACCACTGAGCTGGCCGTAAGCGGTGGTAAGCTCAGTGCCACTCACATTCGCATACTGAAGAGAAACGCCGGAAAATCCGAAGGAATAAAAATGGTAGCTGACGCTGCCGGGATCAAGTGTGCTTCCCACCAGGCTGTTGATGTCGAAGAACACCATACCCCTGTACCACCACCGGTTCCCGCCGTCGTGATATACATCGATTGTCTGGGCGGAATCGGCTACCCAGTAAGAGTTGGGATTGCTATACCAGTCACGCCCAACCATGCCATCGCCGTGAGAAACAGGGGTTATAACCCCCGCCGAGGCTCAGGGAACCTGTAATAAACATGCGAATAAAACCAGAAGAGTTGCCGCAGCAGCTCTGGCTGTCATAGAGCCTCCTTACCCGAAGGGGCGCACCATGTGGCAGGCACGCGCAGATTCCCTTCCGGGCTGAGCGTTCAGCTCGTGTCAGAGAACGTTGGTTTTCGAGGGGAAGAAGTGAACATGCCGGTTATTGTCGGCACGCCAATTAGTATTCCGACGAAACATTAACACATTAACGGTTATAAATCTATAATGTCTTCAGAGGTCCAGGCTGGGCTGACAGCACGCTCGAACCGTCTCTGAATTTGGCGGCATGTTAAACTCAAAATTTCCCATGCAGATCGAAAAAGTCTATGAGCCTCAACGATTTGAGCCGTCCTGGGCTCAGTGGTGGATCGACCGTGGGATCTTCCGCGCAAAAGCCCGCAGCGGAGGCCATACCTTTTCGGTAGTCATCCCTCCGCCCAACGTCACCGGTGTCCTGCACATGGGCCACATGCTCAACCACACCGAAATCGATGTGGCCATACGCTGGCACCGGATGCGCGGAGACAACACCCTGTGGCTCCCGGGCATGGATCACGCGGGCATCGCGACCCAGATGGTCGTCGAACGCCAGCTGGCGGCCGAAGGCAAGACTCGGCATGACCTCGGCCGCGAGGCATTCGAAGAACGCGTGTGGCAGTGGAAGGCCGAATCCGGCGGCACGATCAAAAAGCAAATGATCCGCCTCGGTACCAGCTGCGACTGGAGCCGGGAGCGCTTCACCCTGGACCCCGGCCTGTCCCGCGCGGTCCGCGAAATCTTCGTTCGACTGTATGAAAAAGGCCTGATCTACCGCGGCGAGTACATGGTCAACTGGTGCCCTCGCTGCCAGACAGCCATCTCGGATCTGGAAACGGTCCACGAGGAAACCGCAGGCCATCTGTGGCACATCGCCTACCCGGTAACGGGCTCCGACGAGAAGCTCATCGTCGCCACAACGCGCCCGGAAACAATGCTCGGCGACACCGGCGTCGCGGTGAATCCGGACGACGCCCGCTACACACATCTGCACGGAAAAACGGTGCGTCTGCCGTTAATGGATCGCGAGATCCCCATCATCCTGGACCCGATGGCCGATCCGACCTTCGGTACCGGCGTCGTCAAGATTACGCCCGCGCACGACCCGAACGACCTCGAAGCAGGCAAGCGCCACAATCTTCCATTCATCAAGGTGATCGACGAGCACGCAAAGATCACCGCGGCGGGCGGGAAGTATGTCGGACTCGACCGCTTCGAGGCCCGCAAGAGGATCGTCGCCGACCTTACCGAACTCGGACTTCTGGTCCGCATCGACGACCATAAGCTGCCGCTGGGCCGCTGCCAGCGCTGCAAAACGCCGGTCGAGCCGCTGGTGTCCACGCAGTGGTTCGTGAAGATGAAGCCGCTGGCCGGACCCGCCATCAAGGTGGTGGAAGACGGTCGCATCCAGATCATCCCCGAGCACTGGACCAAGACTTACTACGAGTGGATGTACAACATCCGTGACTGGTGCATCTCGCGCCAGTTGTGGTGGGGTCACCGCATTCCGGCCTGGCACTGCCCGAACGGACACATCACCGTCTCGCGCGAAGACGCAACGGCTTGCGGCACATGCGGTTCGACGGAACTCCGGCAGGATTCCGACGTGCTCGACACCTGGTTCAGCTCCGGTCTCTGGCCATTCTCCACGCTCGGCTGGCCCGATCGGACGGAAGACCTCGCGACGTACTACCCGACGTCGCTGCTGATCACCGGCTTCGACATCCTGTTCTTCTGGGTCGCCCGCATGATCGTGATGGGCCTCGAATGTATGGGCGAAGTGCCGTTCCATCAGGTCTACCTTCACGGCATGGTTCGCGACGCCGAAGGGCAAAAGATGTCCAAGACGAAGGGCAATGTCATCGACCCGCTGGAGGTAACCGAAAAGTACGGCACCGACGCGGTCCGAATGGCGCTCATGATGGGCGCCGCCCCGGGCACGGACATCACCATCGGCACGGACCGCATTGAGAGCGCCCGAGCCTTCGCCAACAAGATCTGGAACGCTTCGCGCCTGATCTTCATGCGCATGGAAGCGTCGGAGGTCGGGCTGTGGCTCCCTCGCGAATTGAATTGCTGTCTGCCGCAGGGACTTCAGCACAGTTTCGAACTGCCGCTCGAAGACCGCTGGATTTTCAGCCGACTCAACCGGTGCGCCGAACTGGTGAACCGCGCCGTCGAGACCTACCGCTTCCATGAAGTCGCGCAGACCCTGTGGGGCTTCTTCTGGCACGAGTTCTGCGACTGGTACCTGGAGCTGAAGAAACTTCGTCTCGAGGACGGCTCCGGCATCAACTCGCACTGGCGGAACCTGCTCACCGTGTATGAGATGGCGCTGCGCCTCCTGCATCCGGTGATGCCATTCCTTACCGAGGAGCTCTGGCAGCGTCTGGCCGCCGGCTGTACCGACCGTCCGGAATCCATCGCTCTGGCGAACTACCCGCAGTACAACCCGGAAGCGGCAGCTCCTGAAGCCGAGTATGAGATGAGCATCCTGCAGGGCATCATCTCGGCGGCGCGTGAGGTTCGCGCGGATCTGAAACTGGATCCGAAATCGACCGTCGACGCGGTGCTGGTGGTCCGTGAGCCAGCCCGCAACGTGGCCGCGACTCAGGTGCTGCCCATCGAAAAGCTCGGCGGACTGCGGCTGCGCGTTCTCGAATCCCTGGCGGGTGTCGCGGGCGTGAAACGCTCTACACCCGAGTTTGATCTCGTAATCCAGGTAAGCGCCGAACAGGCCGCCACGCACCACCAAAGAGTCGAAAAAGAAATCGCCAACCTGGAGAAGCAGATCGCCAACCAGGAACGCCAGCTGGGCGACGACAAGTTCATGGGACGAGCTCCGGCACACGTGGTCGACACCATCCGGCAGAAGCTGGGCGAATACCAGGCACAGCTCGGCAAACTCCGAGAGTCTCTGCAGTGAACCGCTGGGACCACCCCGAGATTCGCCAGCTGATCGCGCTCGCGCTGGCGGAGGACATCGGCACGGGCGACATCACCACCGAGACCTGCATCCCTGCCGACCGCATGGCGGAAGGTCGGTACTTTGCCCGCGAAGGCGCCGTGGTGGCGGGAGTCGAACTGCTGCCGCTGATCTTCGAGGCACGCGGCGGAGTCGACAGCATCGAGTTGCTGCGATCCAGCGGCGACATCGCCGCTCCCGGCCTCGCCGTTGCCCGCGTTCGCGGACGAGCTCGTACTCTGCTGGAATGTGAACGCACATCTCTGAATTTCCTCCAGCGCCTCAGCGGTGTGGCGACGCTTGCACGCAGGTACGCCGAGTCGGTCACACACACCAGATGCCGTGTTCTCGACACGCGCAAAACGACGCCTGGGTTCCGCCGACTGGAAAAACTGGCAGCTGCCGCGGGCGGCGTGACCAACCACAGAATCGGACTCTGGGACGCTGTCCTCATCAAGAACAACCACATCACCGCCGCAGGCGGGGTGCGCGCGGCACTCGAACGATTCGCAGACACATCTCTCGCCGTCGAAATCGAAGTCCGGACCCTCGCCGAGCTCAACGAAGCGCTCGATTCCGGCGCGAAGCACCTCCTTCTGGACAACCTCTCCCCGGCAATCGCACGAGACTGGATCGCACACATCGGCGGCCGAGCTACCGTGGAGCTGTCCGGCAATATCAACCTCGAAACTGTCGCAGCCTACGCGGAAACAGGCGCCGACTTTGTGTCGAGCGGCGCCATCACGCACCAGGCTCGGTCCATCAACTACAACTTCCGTATCGAGCTCGACTGACCCGCCATGCCGCCTATCCACCGGTTTGCGCGCGTCGATTCGACCATGCTCCTGGCCGCAAAGCTCGCCGCTGAGGGAGCACCAGACGGTACAGTCGTCGTGGCGGACGAACAAACCGCGGGTCAGGGCCGGCTGGGCCGATCCTGGCATTCCGAACCCGGCGCAGGTCTCTACCTCACGCAGATCCTTCGACCCACTCTCGATCCCACGCGCCTTCCCGTCATCACGCTGGCACTGGGACTCGCGACCGCCGAAGCCATCGCGACATCCACCGGAGTCGCAGTCGACTTACGGTGGCCAAACGACGTCCTCGTTGGTTCTAAGAAATGCGCCGGCATCCTCGCGCAATTGTCCGACGGCGTCCTGCTCGCCGGCATCGGCATCAACGTGAACCATACCTCGTTTCCAGATGACATCGCTGGCCTCGCTACCAGCCTCCGGCTCGTCTCCGGCCGTGAACACAACCCCGAAGAACTTCTCACCTGCCTTATCGGTACAATCGCCGAACACTTAGAGAATTTCTTTTCGCGAGGACCCGACCCGGTCCTGCGTGCATTTACCCACGCATCCAGCTTCGTCCAGGGCCGGCGCGTTGTCGCCGGCGAGCCGCCCACGCAGCAACGCGGCACCACCGCCGGACTTGATCCAGGCGGGTTCCTCATGCTCCGCCGCGACGACGGCGCCCTCGTCCGCATCCTTGCAGGAGGAGTAAGACCGGAATGCTCTTAGCGCTCGACGTTGGCAACAGCAACATCACAGTCGGAGTCTTCGACGGCAACCGCCTGGTTCGCCACTGGCGACTTCGAACGGTTCACAATCAGACCTCCGATGAATGGGGCATCCTGCTGCGGAATCTGTTTGACCTTGGCGGCCTCGATCTGGAGCACGTGCACGGCATTATCGTAGCCAGCGTCGTGCCTCCCCTCGATTCCACGCTGGCCACCATGAGCCGCCGCTATTTCGACCGCGAGGCCATGTTCGTCAAGTCGACCACCCTGACGGGCTTAACGATCCTCTACGACCACCCGCGCGAAGTAGGTGCCGACCGTATCGTAAACAGCGTGGCCGCGCTCCATAAATACGGCGGTCCCTGTGTTGTCGTCGACCTCGGCACGGCAATCACGTTCGATGCCGTTTCCGCTAATGCCGAATATCTGGGTGGCCTCATCTGCCCAGGCATTGGCATGTCCGTGCAAGGTCTCTTCACCAAGACGGCGCGGCTGCCCATGGTCGACTTCCTGCAGCCCGACCGGCTCATCGGCACCAACACCGTGAGCAGCATGCAGTCTGGCCTCTATTACGGCGTGATCGGAATGATTGACGGCATCCTCGAACGCATGATCGGTGAACTGGGTCCCCTGACCAAAGCAATTGGCACCGGCGGTCAGGCCGAGCTCATCGTGCCGACCTCGCGTTTCATCCGGCAGGTTGATGCCGACCTCACGCTGGAAGGCCTGCAATTGATATGGCAGAGGAATCAGAAGCAATAAACCCCGGCTCCACGTGGAATTACTTCAACTACTTCACAGAAGTGGAGGAGCATTTTCAGCGGGCGCGCGGAACCGGGCTGTTTTTAATGTCGCCCATCGACTGGGCGCTCGTCGAGAACTGGAAAAACGGCGGCATCCCGCTCGAAGCCGTGCTGCGCGGCATCGACTACGCATTCGAAAAACACTACTCAAAGAAGTCCAAAAGCGGAAAACTAATTAACTCGGTAGCGTGGTGCTCGCAGGCAATTCAGGAAGAGGCGGACGCCATGGCCGGCAACGTAATTATTCGCCGCGAGCCCGCCAAAGCGCCCTTCGAACTCGAGGAACTCCGCCAGTACCTGGAATCGAACCTCGCCACGTTGCGTAAGCTCGACCTGTTCGTTGAGGTGACTGCATCGCTGCAAGCCATATTCGACGCCGCAGAGGAACACTACACCGACCTCGAGCAACTGGAACAGCGCCTCACCGCACTCGAAGAGAAGCTCTCCGCCATTGTGCGAGCCAGCGTGTCGGACGAGGACTTGTTCCGGCACCGTCGAGAACTGGAGGCCACCCTGCGTCCGTATCGCGGCAAGATGTCCGCCGAGCAAATATCGATGCTTGAGCGACAGTACCTCGACCGGCGTATTCAGGAAAGCGCCGGGCTCCCGCGACTCAGTCTTTTCTATCTCAAGTAGCCTCGATTGGTGCCCCGCATTCTGTAATCCTCAATACCGGTCATTTTGACTATTTTGCACATCTCAAAAAGCCGTGATCGCGAGCGCTCGCCTATGATCTCAGCGAACGTTCTCCCAGCCCGATTTACGCCACCCTTGGTTTTGCCGGCGACTACCTCATGCTCGGCCGCGGGTTCTGAAAGGTTTGTCGTCGCAATCAGCGGCTTTCGATGGTTATACCGGAACGTAATGAGTTCCGTGACAACGTCTTCAACCCAGTCGAGGGCACGTCGAGCGCCCAAGTCGTCCAGCAGAAGCACCTCGACTTCCCTCACTCGCTTGAAAACCCCTTGCTGGTCCGATCCCGCCTGCTGACTCCAGCTTTGCTGAATATCAGTCAATAATTGTTGGTAATCGTAAAACAACCCCTCAAACCCTCTCGAAATAAGGTGCTTCATCACGCCGACGCTCAAATGAGTCTTGCCAGTCCCCGGATTACCGATGAACAAGAGTCCCGGCTTTTTAGTATCCGGAAACTCCCACGAATAACGCTTTGCAGGTGAAAACGCTTCAACAAGAGCTGACCGTTGAGTGGGATTGTCTTCCGGAAGTATAAAATTCTCCAAGATTGCGTCAGCAAATTTGGGAGGAATGTTCGCCGAGGCGAGCACCCGCTCGGCGCGCCTTTGCGCATAACAGGAGCACCGCTCCGCTCCGCTCAGACCGTCGCGCTCCACCACGATGTACCCTGTTCCGCTGCATTTCTCGCAAACCGTCGGTGAAGCCATACCTACTCCACCACCGCCAGCAGATCGCCCGCATTCACCGTGGCGCCCTCCTGGACAGCGACTCGGGTCACGACCCCGGCTTTCGGCGATTTGAGTTCGTTCTGCATTTTCATCGCCTCCACAACCAGCACGCCCTGCCCCGCCTCCACTTCCGAGCCTTCAACCACCAGCACTCGAACCACCTTGCCCGGCATCGCCGCCTTCAGCAACTGGCGGCCTTCCACAATCCCTGCCGCGCCGCGCTTTCGAACCGCACGCGGGTCCACCACCTCGACAATCAACGGATCCCCGTCAACTGCAACACGCCCGTCACTGCCGACGAAAACTTCGTACGAGCGCCCCCCAGCCAGCACCGACCACAGATTCGGCCGCACTTCCACAGCCGACCAGTCGTCGCCCACAGCCAGAGCCACTTCCCGGCCGTTCACCAGAATCTTGCGCGTCACCAAAGGCCAGCGTAACAGGTTCACCACGTGCCACCATGGATGCATGAGGTTCCTGCGCGAATGGTGGCAAAAGCTGCGCGACGCGCTGGATCCCAACATGCGGCAGCAGATCACGAAGCTGGGATTCGCGTTCACTGCCACCACCGGGCTCGTTGGACTTGCCGCTTTCGCCTCGGCAAACAACCTGCTTTTCCTGCTCTTCGCCGCACTCCTCGCCACACTCCTCATCTCCGGCTTCGTAAGCCGCCTGGGCCTTGCCGGACTGGAACTGAATCTCGACCTGCCGGATCATATCGCCGCCCGCAGCAAGGTGCACGGGCGCCTCACCTTGCGCAACCGAAAGTGGATCAACCCGTCGTTTTCGCTGCACATCGTCGGGGCGCCCGAGAGCGGTCTGCAGGATAAGCTCTACGTGCCCGTGTTGCCGCCCCGTGGCAGCCTGCAAACAACGGTCGAGCTCTGGTTCGCCAGTCGAGGCCTGCATAAAAAGAACGTGTTCTGGTTTGAAAGCCGGTTCCCGTTCGGTTTTACACATCGACGCGCGCAGGTCCGCCTCGAACGCGAATTCCTCGTCTACCCCTGTATCGACCCGCAGCCTGAGTTCCACTTCGCGCTTTCCGAGCTTGTGGGTGAGATGGACGCCCGACGCCGTGGCCGTGGCAACGACTTTTACCGCCTCCGCCCCTACTCCGCCCACGAAAGCGCCCGTCACGTCGACTGGAAGGCCACCGCCCACACCGGCGAGTTGCAGGTTCGGGAATTCGCCAGCGAACAGGACCAGGTAGTCACCGTCTTCCTCGACCTCCATCTGCCTCCAGGCGCGAATCACGACTGGTTCGAACTGGCCGTGGAATGTTGCGCCTGGCTTGTTCTGAACCTAAACGACCGCGGCATGCGGCTCCGTGTACTCACTCAGCGTTTCGACCGCCGTCTGCCGGAGGAGGTGACGGTTTACGATGTACTCAGGTATCTCGCCCTGGTCGAGCCCATCTTCGGCGCCAGGCTGCTCAGTCCCGATGACGCAAATCTATCCATCGCAGTCAGTTCCCGCTTTGATGAAGCGGCTGCGGAAGGCTGGCCCGGTCCCCGCCTTCCTGATCCTCTGTCTTACGTCCGCAGCCCAGCAGCCTCCAGCGCCGGACGCTGATAAACTCGAGCCCGTCCGAACCGCCATCACAGTGATGGAACACGTGGAAACAGAGGCGCCCGCTTTTGTTTCCGTCATCCCGCGCGAGAGGATTGCCGAGCAGCCTGGCATCAATATTGACGACCGCCTGCGCTCCATCCCCGGCTTTTCCCTTTTCCGCCGCTCGTCGAGCCTTGTTGCCAACCCCACCACGCAGGGCGTATCTCTCCGCGGCCTGGGCTCCAGCGGCGCATCGCGATCCCTTGTGCTCTGGGACGGAGTGCCCATCAACGATCCGTTCGGCGGATGGGTGTACTGGACGCGCGTCGCGCCCCGCGAACTCGAGCGCATCGAGATCTCCCGGGGCGCATCCACCAGCGTTTTCGGCGACCGGGCCATGTCCGGCGCCATCAATTTGTTCTCTCGTCCACTCGGCCGGTGGGCCTGGCTGTCATATGAGGGTGGCAACCGCAACACGCACAGCGTGTCCGGCGGCGGCGCATACCTCTGGAATCGATTTGGCGCTTCGACCAACCTGCGCACCTTCACCACCGACGGCTACTACATCGTGCGTGCAGACCGCAGGGGCCGGGCCGATACCCCTGCCAATGTGCGCTTTGTCGCCGGTAACACCCGGCTCGACTTTCTCGGGCAGTCGGACCGCCTGTTCATTCGCCTCGACATCCTGGCGGAGGAACGCGACAATGGCACGGTATTAACGCACAATTCCACGTCGCTCGGTACGATTGCCGCGAATTACGCGCATAACTGGAAGAACGATACAGTCGGCATTCTCGCGTATCACACGCGTGAAGAATACCGGGCGTCGTTCAGTTCCGTAGCGGCTAACCGCCAGACTGAATCGCTGACGTCCATCCAGCAGGTGCCGTCCGAAGCGGTGGGTGCCGCGGGATTGTGGTCGCACCGGGGCTCGCAGTGGAACCTGCTCGGTGGTGCGGACACGCAGCGCGTCGAAGGCATCAGCACGGATCGCCTCTTCCCCACAGGTACGCGAGTCGGGGCTGGATCACAGCTGCAGCACGGGACATTTGTGCAGTCTGACTTTACCCGCGGCCCACTGAAACTATTCCTCGGAGGACGCAACCAGTTCGCCGGATCGGACACACGCTTCTTTAGCCCCAGTGCTGGATTCGTTGCCGGACGTCGCTCGCTGAGAGCCCGAGGCTCGGTCTTCCGGGCCTTTCGCGCACCAACGCTGAATGAGTTGTTCCGGCCCTTCCGTCAGGGCAACGCAGAGACGCTGCCGAACCAGCTCCTGAAGCCGGAGACTGTCTTCGGAGCGGAGGCAGGCGTCGATTACATCGGCGAAGGAACCCGCGTCTCTGTCAGTTTCTACCGCAATGAAGTGAGCGACATCATCACCAACGTGACGCTGCGCTCGACTCCCGCCCTCATCACGCGGCAGCGGCAGAACGCAGCCTCCGCACTAAGCCGCGGCGTCGATATCAACGCGCGTCATTCCTGGCGTAAGTGGTCCGCGGAAGTCGCGTATTTGCTCGCCGATTCCCGCTTCGGCACAGCCGAGCGAATCCCGCAGGTACCCCGCCACACCGGAACCGCGCAGCTCACCTGGGCCAGAGAAGGCACCCTGGTGTCGGCAGGAGTGCGAGCGTTTTCATTCCAGTTTGAGGACGACAGGAACCAGTTCGTGCTCCCTGGATTTGCCACGCTGCAGCTCTCGGCATCGCAGAGGCTGACCCACGGCCTGAGCGCCACAGCAGAGTTTGAAAACCTGACAAATCGCGAGTACGTGACCGGCTTCAGCCCACTCCCGTTAATCGGAGCGCCGAGACTGTGGCGAGGTGGAATTCGCTGGGATTTCCCCGCGCGTCGAACCAAATAACTTAAGCGGATCGCTCCGCGCTCCAGTGCCGGTCGGACGCCTGGTAGACGGTCAGATCCGCAAGCCCACACTCGTCAAGCTGCTGCCTCGCTTCAGCCACGGTCAAAGCTGCGCAAAACGAGTCGCGCAGCAAACTGGTCTGCAGTTCACTGCACCCGGCCGCATAAATCGCAATCAGCGCCTCCATCTGCTCCACGCTCTCTGGCCGAAACAGATCCCGAATCAGAATCGCGCCGCCGGGTGCAACCACTCGCGCGATTTCCTGGAAGAGCGAGCGCGGATCCGGAATATGATGCACCAGGCTGTTGGTCACCACCAGGTCGACTGTTCCGTCCGGGAACGGAAGCCGCTTCGCATCGGCAACCAGACACAGACTGCCCTCCGGCGGCAGTCGCCTCTGAGCGAAAGCAAGCATCGACGTGGACATATCCACCGCATAAATCACGGCGTCGGCCGGTGATTTGGCGGCTATGGCGGCGGTAATCTTGGCGTTTCCCGAGCCCACGTCCACCACCCGGCGCGGAGATGGGTTTAGCTGCAGAGCCCGTTCGGCGAACAGGGCGTCGGTGGCACTGAAATCCATGGCCTCATAGTCCTGGGCCTCACTGGTGCCATCCATTACTTCTGGTTCGAGTATTCGGTCCATTGCTTAAGGAATCCTGATATTAACAGCCTTCTAAGCACGCCATGGTATATCTGTAGTTTGCCATTGCAAGGTCAAAAAGAAGAGCTCACAGCCGACCTGCTCCTTGCCCACGCAAGTGATTTGTCTGGTCGCGCATCCAACGAAATCAGCACCGCCGCATCCGTTGGCGCGCTGGAAGAAGTCCGGATTCGGTTCTTAGGTAAATCGGGCGAATTCACAGAGTCCCTGAAGCAACTGACAGGGTTGCCGACCGCCGACCGTCCTCGCGCCGGAAAGCTTCTCAACCAGATCAAACGCGAGCTCGAAGATATGCTGACGCAACGTCGCATCGACCTCGAAGCGCTCAACGCGCAGCAGGTCAATTCCATCGACGTAACGCTCCCCGGACGCCGAACCTCGGCTGGCCGTGTGCATCCGCTGACAGCCACCGCGGAAGAGATGAAGCGCATGCTCCGCGGGCTCGGCTTCAGCTACAACGACTACCCGGATCTGGAGACCGAATTCTACAATTTCGATTCGCTGAACACGCCGAAGAACCACTCTTCGCGGGATCTGCACGACTCGTTCTACACCAGTCCGACTCAGGTGCTTCGGACTCATACCTCGGCCTTTCAGGTTCGTGCCATGCGCGCCCACCAGGGTGGCCTCCCCATCCGGGCCATGACTACCGGCCGCTGCTACCGGCGCGATGAGCGGGATGCCTCGCACTCGCCCGTGTTCCAGCAGCTGGACGGGATTGCGATCGGCCGCGGATTGTCCATGGCCGATCTGAAGTGGACGCTCACTGAGCTGGCCCGTGGCTTGTTCGGCCCGGAAGCCACCATCCGCTTCCGTCCCAGCTATTTCCCCTTCACCACTCCCAGCGCGGAGGTCGACGTCAGCTGCGTCGTCTGCCGTCAGCAGGGGTGTCAGCTCTGCTCACGTACGGGCTGGCTGGAAGTTCTGGGCAGCGGTATGATGCGCCCGGAAGTGCTGCGTTCCGGCGGACTCGATCCGGCTTCCTGCCAGGGCTTTGCATTTGGTATTGGCGTAGACCGAATCACAATGCTGCGGCACCGAATCGACGACATCCGCTTACTCTACGCTAATGAAGAGGCATTCCTGCGTCAGTTCTGAGATGCCCCGCCGCATAAGATGATTCTCAACACTGCTTGGCTTTGTGATTACCTCTCGCCACGCCCCGCGCTGGCGGAACTTCTGCCCGCGATTATCAAGGTCGGGCTGGATGTGGAGAAGGTGCTGGTTCTGCGGAAAGAGCTGGCACCGGTAAAGATTGGGTTCGTTCGCAGCAAAGAGACCTTGACCGGCACCAGCGACATGTTTGTGCTGCAGGTCCAGGTTGGGCCGTCTGACATTCGCCAGATCATCTGCGCCTCTGAACATCCCGTCGAAGTGGGCTGGGGCGTTCCCGTCGCGCTGTCTGGCACCGAACTGCCAACCGGCCTGAAGGTCGACGAAAAGCACCTGCATGGAGTGCTCTCTCAGGGCATGGTCAGCCTCGACGGCGAGCTCGGTCTGGTGGCACGAAGCACCGGCGTTCAGGTGTTCCTCGATGAAGCGACCATGGGACAGAGGCTGGTCGATGTGTCCCCGGTGGATGAAGCTCTGGTCCATCTCAAGGTCACACCAAACCGACCGGATTGTCTCGGACTGATCGGAATTGCGCGCGAAGTGGCCGCGGTGCTGGGGATCAGCCTGGTTTTGCCCGACTCGCCAGTTCCTCCGCCGACCGATGGTTGCGCCGCGATCCCGGCGGAAATCGAGGAGCCCGCGCTCAGCAGCCGCTATACCTGCCAGCGCCTGAGCGGTGTTCAGATCGCCCGGTCGCCTGCATGGCTTCACAGCCGGTTGTTGTCGATCGGTTCGAAGCCAATCAACAACGTCGTCGACATCACCAACTTCGTCCTGCATGAGTGGGGTCACCCGCTCCATGCGTTCGACGCAACGCGGCTGAATGACAAGATCGTTGTTCGCAGAATGCGTGCCGGCGAAGAGCTGGAGATCCTGAACGGCGCCAAAATTAAGGGCGAGACGCGAAGCCTCGTCATCGCGGACGCACAGGTCCCCGTGGCACTGGCGGGTATCATGGGCGGCCGCAGCTCGGCGATCACTCCCTCGACGACTGAGGTTGTACTCGAGTCGGCCCATTTTGAGCCGGCCAACATCCGCCGCACCGCCCGAGACCTGGACATTTCCACCGACGCGTCTTACCGCTTTGAGCGCGGCATGGACCCAAACGAGACACTGGAAGCAGCGCGCCGCCGAGCCGCGTCGCTCATCGTAAACCTCTCCCAGGCAAGGGCTGTCAGCGCTGTAAGCGACGCTTATCCGGTTCCTGTCGTGCCGCCCGTGTTCTCTCTCACCCCGCAACGTGTGTCCGGCTATCTCGGCTTCCCGGTAAGCCAGGAAGTGATTCACAGCTCGCTGGTGAGCCTCGGCTATCAGTGCTCGCCAGATCTGCAGCGCATTGTTCCACCCACCCGCCGCGTCGATGCCAACGACCCCGTCGTGCTAATCGAAGATGTCGGCCGCATGGTGGGCTACGAGTCCATTCCGGCAGCCCCGTCGGCGGAAGTCGCCAGCCGGGCACACACTACGTCGCTCGACGACACGCGCGGCGTCGTTCGTCAGTTTCTGGTCGGTCATGGCTTCTACGAAATAAAGGGATACCCTCTGGAAGCAGTGGGCGCCACCTTGTTTTCGCAGTTCGAAGCGCCGGTAATTACGCTCATTAATCCGAAGGTACCGGAGGAGAGCGCGCTGCGGCAGTCTCTGATACCGGCCCTGCTGTCGGCGGCGGCGCGGAATGCCACGCGAAACGCCCAGACCTTCCGCTATTTCGAGATCGACAAAGTGTTTGTGGACAGTCCCGACGGCCCGGTGGAGCGGTGGGCAGTCGGCCTGGTGTCTGGTGGGACTCGCGAGGAATTCGCCTGGTCCGACCGGCGTGTGTCCGACTTTTACGACCTGAAAGGCGTACTTGAGGAATTGCTCGAACTCCTCCGGCAAACCGGAGTGAAGTTTGCTCCGGAAGATAGGTCTGGCTACTCCGCCGGCCGCAGTGCACGGCTCCTTTTGAACGGCCAACCCATAGGCACGCTGGGACAGATCGACGAAGCGATCACCCGTGACCGCAACATTCAGTCGAGCCTGTTCGCAGCCGAGCTCCTTCTGGAGCCACTGGTCGAAGTTTCAGTCGAGCGGCCCGTATTCCGGCCCGTTCCTCGCTACCAGGCCGCGTTTCGCGACTTGTCAGTGGTGGTCGGCAAGAGCGTCCTGTACGCTGACATCGAAGACCTCATCCATCGCTCCGCCGGTCCCGATCTGGAGTCGGTGACCTGCGTCGATGTGTTCGAAGGTGGTTCCATCCCTCGCGATCTCCGCAGCTTGACTGTTTCGATGGTATTTCGCTCCGCTCAGGGCACGCTGGTGGCCGAGCAGGTTAACGACACCATGCAGCGAGTGGCGGAAATTCTCAAGGACACATATCAAGCCCAGCTGCGAGCATAAGAGATCGTTCCCTGCCCTGAACTAAAAACTCAGCTTCAGAGCGAGCTGGATAACGCGCCAGCTCTCGCCGTTCTGGTTGGTAGTGGACGAGCTTGCCGTCGACAGCGTCACACAGCAGGCAGACCCGAAAAGTGAGGGAGAGGTGATCGCAGGCGTACCGGAACTGGCATCGCGCGGATTGCGGAAGTTCGGGTGGTTCAGCGCGTTGAAGAACTCGGCACGAAACACCGCCTTGACCCGCTCAGTGAACGAGAAGCCTTTGGCGACACTGCCGTCGAGATTCCAGTAGCTCGGCCCCTGGAAGATATTGCGGCCCAGTCCAAGACCGCCGGGTTCGGGGAATGTGAACGCGTCCGAGTTGGCGAACAGAACCGGACCGATAACGCCCGGCTTCTCCTGAAGCTGGGCCCTGGGCAGCGCGACGCCGGGCTTCAACGCCGCACGAGACTGGCCCGTATTGTTGTTGGTGAACACACCGGACCGCACGGAGAACGGTTCGCCCGACTGGTAGGTGTAGATGCCGTTCAGGCTCCAGCCGCCAATCAGGGCGTTGACCAGCTTGCTGGCATCCGTGGCGAACTTCTTTCCCTTGCCGAAAGGCAGTTCGAAAATGCCGGTCATATTGACCACATGCCGCTGGTCAAAATCCGAGCGGGCGCGTTCATTGTCGTAGTTACGATTGTCGGCCGGCGTGCGCGAGTTGGTGGTAGTGAGGCCGCCGCCCACCGTCGACCCAACCGGGTCAATCGACAGATTGTCGATCGACTTTGACAGGGTATAGGAGCCATTCAGCAGAAGTCCCTGGCCGAACCGCTTGCGCACGCTCAGCTGCGCCGAGTGGTAAATGGAATCTCCGCCATTGTCGAGGAAGACGATCTGGTTGAACTGTTGATTGGGACGCAGTCCGGAGCGCAGCGTGGTCTGCTCCACGCGGTTGCCGAAGTTGCCGGCGGCGTTCTGGTCGAGATCCGTGATGCTGGCCGTGGCATTGGCGAAGGTGGAATCGATGATGCCCTGCTGCAGCCAGGGCACCGGAGTCGCGCCGCCGCACGGAGTGCCGGTGGCGAGCGTGCCGTCGGGACGGCAGCCATTGCCAAGCGCACGATTCTTCTGCATGGCGAGGAAGGTGGGCAGGGTGCCTTCCACACGCTGCTGGTTCATGTCCCAGATGCGGTACAAACGAGTGCCGCGGCGTCCTACATAGCCGACCGAAACGGCGATGGCACCGGGAAGTTCGCGCTGTAGTGTCAGGTTCCACATGTGGACCGTGGGCAGCTTCAGGTTCGGATCGAAGACGCGTGCGTTGGGCGCGTTGGCGGAGACCTGCCGGGGCGGCGTGAGGAACGTCGACGGCTTCACGCTCGGCGGATTAATCTCCCTTGGGAAACCGGAGCCCAGGCGAACGTCGGTAATGGTCTGGCAACCGGGCGTGGTGCTGATGGCGCCAGAGCCAGCAATCGTGCTTTGGCAGCGATACGTCTGGCCCGGAACAGCGGTGGCAACTGACGATGCCTGGAACGTCGCAATCGGATCGAACGCGACGCCGTAGCCCGCTCGGATGACAAACTTATTCGAGTTGCCCGGCGACCACGTCACACCAAAGCGAGGAGCAACGGCGCCCCAGTTGTAGTTCTTGTACCAGCGGTCGGACTGGACGTAGGTAACGTCGCCCTGGCTCCCGTCGATGGGCTTGTTGGGAACGTAGCTGCGGCCTCCGGCTTCTGAGATCGGTGGGTTGATTTCCCAGCGCACGCCATAGCTCAGCGTAATGTTGCGCTTCACCTTCCACTCGTCCTGCGCGAAGAAGTTGTACTGCTTGGCGCGCTGGCCCTGAGCCCAGAGCGTGACGCCTTCGCCGCTGCGGAAGGGGGCGAACGTGTCGCTGCGAAGATCGCCCTGAAACACCTGCGTGAGGCTGGCGGGAATGCCGAGCAAATCGTTGACGGTCCCCTGGAGACGGTTGGAATCGTTCGACGAAATACCGGGTGTGTTGCCGGTGGTGATCGTCGGAAGGTTGAACGCAGCGCCCGGCGGACGCGTGGTGCGAGACAGCGAGATCGCGGGGGTCAGACTGGTGCCGCCGACATCGGCGCGCTGATCGTTGTGCTGATACATCCGGATGTTCGCGCCGAAGCGGAACACGTGGGCGCCCGTGAGAAAGCTGATGTTCTCAATAATCTGCGGTGTGTTGACTGCTCGGAACGTGCGGCCGTTCGCAGTGTAGTCGACGTCGGAATTGTTGAACGTGAAGCGCGGCGTGTTGGGGAACAGCGGGTTGGCTTCGCCCTGCGTAAAAAGGAATGTGAAACGCGAATAGCCCAGCGTGAGTTCATTCACCACGCGCGGGCTCAGTACGCTGCGCAGGCCGATGGCGATGTTGTTCGCTGGTCGGAACACTTCCCCGCGAGGCGGATAGCCAGGCAGAACCTGAGGACGGCTGTTGGCCGGATCACCGCTCAGCGTGGTCTGCTTCGCACCCAGCCACCTGCCCCACAGCGTGTGATGCGTGTTGATGGTGTGATCGATGCGCGTCATGTACTGTGGTCCGCGAATCTTAACCGGCGTGTTCCACACATAGATGCCTGTGTTGAGGCCGTCGCCCGCGGCGTACGAATTGGGCGCGGGATAGCCGCCGAGCACGGACTTCACTGACGAATCGATACCGCGGCGCAGGGGATCGTTATTGAACACGTTGTAGCTGGCGACGCAGTTGCTGTCTGTGGGCGCGGCACAGTCACGAACACCCGGAGCGTACTGACCGGTGCGCGGGTCTACCAGCAGCGTCGTGTTTTGCGTGATGCGCTGGCCATTAATGGAAATCGGATTCAGCGGATTCGATACCCAGTAGCGATAGTTACCGGCGAGAGCGCTGGGAGTGTACAGGTCAACGGTTTCGCCGAAGACTTTGTCGATGGGGTCGGCGAAGTTCACCTGCTGTCCCTGCCAGCTGAAGAAGAAGAACGTCTTGTTCCTGCGAATCGGACCACCGATCTCAAAGCCGTACTGATTTAGCTGCAGCAGTGGCTTGGCGCCGCCCTGCGCATTGGTATAGAACTCCTTCGCGTTAAGCTTCGTATTCCGGAAGAATTCAAACAGAGTGCCGTGAAATTCGTTGGTGCCGGACCGCGTGGCGATATTCACGTTCGCGCCAGAGTTGCGGCCTTCTTCGGCCGTCGGGTTGGAGGTGGTGACCTTGAACTCCTGCACGTTGTCAGGGTTGAGACGAAAAATGTTGTTGACGGGGTTTGGATTCGTCGACTCGTTGGCTTCAATGCCGTCGATGGTTACGTTAACGGCTCCGGAACGCGCGCCATTCACGTTAATCGTGCCGCCGGAGCGTTGCACGACACCAGCCTCAAAAATGAGCAGGTTGAGCGGATTGCGCCCATTGAGCGGCAGGTTGACAATGGCTTTTTGCTCCACCACATTTCCGATTGTGGCGTTGGAAGTCTGAAGAACTTCGGCGGAAGCAGCCACGTTGACAACCTCGGTGGCGGTGCCAACTTCGAGGGTCATGTCCACAACGCCCGGCGTGCCAACCTGCATCACATTGCCTGATTTCACAGCCGTTTTAAATCCGGCAGCCTCCACGCGAACCGTGTAAGCGCCCACCGGAATCGATGGGAATGCGTAGAGCCCCGCATCGGTGGTTGCTTGTTTTTGGGCAATGCCCGTCGCGTCGTTTGTAAGAGTGACCGCAGCCGCAGGAATGACGGCGCCGGAACTGTCCCGGACCGTACCGGAAATCTGAGACGTAGAAGTCTGCGCAAAGGCAGAGGCTGCAAAGAGCAACCAACCCACCAGTGGGGAAAGTTTAGCTGACATTTGGACTCCTGAAGGTGAATAGCGGGACAGGGCTTTCCTGACAGTATAAAGCACGGTAAGCTTCACAACGCGTTGATTGACACATCTGGTCTTCCTGCCGACAATGGAGACTCCATGAAATGTAACGCAATTCTGCTTGCGGTAGTGGCCACCTGCATGGCGTTGCATGCCGAGCGATTCGCCATTACAGGTGCCCGCCTCATCGACGGAACAGGCAAGGAGCCGACAGTCGCAACGGTGCTGGTGAATGGCGAGCGAATTGAGGCAGTGTTCCCGGGTGAAGCGCCGCAGGGCGTGCGAACCGTGGATGCCAAAGGTCTCACGCTGATGCCCGGGCTCTTCGACGTCCACACTCACCTTCTGGCCTCGGCAGGCGCCGGCCGCGCCGACTGGGGCAAGATCCTCAAAACCTACCTGGTGAGCGGCGTGACCACTGTAGTCGACCTCAGCACGTACCCCGAACAGTTCGAACCAATGCGGCGGCTGTTGTTGTCAGGCGCGATGCCGGGTCCGCACGTCCTGATGGCGGCTCGATTCTCATCACCCGGCGGGCACGGCGCCGAGGCCGGACGCGGCGACTTTCACACGCAACTGGTGCAGACGCCGGAGGAGGCTCGAGCCGCGGTTCGCCGCATCCTGCCTTATCAACCCGACGTGCTGAAAGTGTTCACCGATGGCTGGAGATATGGCACCGCGGCGGACATGACGTCGATGGACGAAGCCACGCTCGCAGCGCTTGTGGACGAGGCACACAAGAACCGCATCAAAGTGGTGACTCACACGGTCACGCTGGAGAAGGCGAAAATCGCGGCGCGTGCCGGAGTCGACATGCTGATCCACGGTGTTGGCAATGCGCAGCTCGATGAAGAAGCGCTCAGCCTGATGAAGGAGCACGGCACCGGATACTCGCAGACTATGGCGACTTATCAGGCGCGCGCCGACCGCGATTACGCGAATCCGTTTCTGCGCCTCGTGCTCACCCCAGGAGTTCTGAAGGAAGCCATGGAGGGCAGAAAGACTCCCGCCTCGGCTCCCATGGTCCGCCGCTGGGCGAACCTCAACGCCAATGCAAAGTTGTTCGAACTGGCAGGGCTGCAGCAGTCGCTCGGCACCGATGCCGGAATGCCGGGAACGTATCACGGATGGGCCTCGCTGCATGAGCTGGAACTGATGGTCGGCGCGGGCCTCACACCGCTGCAGGCGATTCGCGCGGGCACCTGGGGCGCAGCGAAGTCACTGGGACTCGACGCAGACCGCGGGTCCATCGCCGAAGGCCGGCGTGCGGACCTGCTGCTGGTGGACGGCGACCCATCGCGGAAGATCGGCGACGTGTTCAAAGTGAAGCGCGTGTGGAAGGACGGTGCGGAAGTCGATCTCGCTGCCTTGACCAAAGCTGTCGCCGCGACCGAGCCCACTCCGATGCAGGCTCGCAAAGCGCCAGTTCTGCTCGACGACTTCGAAGACGTACGAAGCCGCCTTGGGACCCTGTGGATCAACAATACCGACGGTGGGCACGATCATTCCCTCATGAGCTACGCGCGGACATTGCGCGACGACGGATCGCACGCGCTGACCGTGCTCTGTCAGGCGTCGGAGAAGAAGACGGCCGAGTGCTCGATGGTCCTGCCCATGGCGCCTGGTTCCGTCGAGCCCGTGGACGCTTCCGAGTTCACCGGCGTCGAGTTCGAAGCTCGCGGCGAAGGCCCCTGTGAGCTGGCGGGTGTTACGCGCGGCCCGTCGTTCCGGCTGCCGTTCGAGGCGGGCCCGAAATGGAAGACCGTGCGTGTGCCTTTGGACAAGGCGCGCCGGTCGGAGCTGTTGCAACTGGAGTTCGCCATTCGTCGCGGCCCCGGTGTAAAGGGCTGGCTCGAGTTGGATAATGTGAGGCTGTACAAGTAGAGGAACGCATGCAAATCTCACGAAGAGCGCTTTACTCGGCCGTAATCGCCGCATTCATCCTGAGTGGTTCATCCGCACAGGCACAGAAACTGTCGACGGAGCGTCTGAAGCGTCTCGACTCGATGCTTCAGCGATCCACCGAAGACAACGAGGTGGCCGGCGTAGTCGCCCTGGTGCTGCAGGACGGCAAGCCCGTGTTCGAAAAAGCGTACGGCTGGGCCGACAAAGAAGCGGGCCGTAAGATGACCACCGACACCATCTTCCGAATTGCCTCGCAGACCAAAGCGATCACCAGCACCGCCGTAATGATCCTGGTGGAAGAGGGCAAGATCGGATTGCAACAGCCGGTCGGCGACTTCATCCCGACGTTCCGCAAGACGAACGTCGCGGTGAAGCAGCCCGACGGAACCGCGCAGATTGTCCCCGCAAAGCGCCCCATCACCATCCACGACCTCCTCACGCATACCGCGGGAATCTCCTACGGCACGGAGCCTCACGTGGCGAAGATGTATGAGGCGAAGAGCCTGGGTCCGGCTGCCGGCAACGGCTGGTACACCGCCGACAAAGACGAGCCTGTGTGCACCACAATGGAGCGCCTCGGAACGCTGCCCTTCGTATCGCAGCCCGGCGAAGCCTATGTCTATGGCTACAACACGGATATTCTCGGATGCGTGGTGGAGAAGGCGTCAGGCATGCCACTCGACACGTTTGTCAAAACGCGCATCACCGACCCGCTCGGCCTGAAAGACACGCGATTCTACATCCCGCAGGGTGAGGCGTCCCGTCTCGCCGCTGTGTACATGAGCGGTCCCGACGAGAAGTACGTGCGAGCTCCCGAAGGCTCGAAGGGGCAGGGCCATTACGTAGCCGGGCCGCGCAAGAGCTTCGCCGGCGGCGCCGGACTCACTTCCACCGCCCGCGACTACGCGCGTTTTCTCGATATGATTCGCAACAACGGCGCTCTCGACGGAGTGCGCATCCTCGGTCCCCGAGCCGCGTTGCTGATGAAGACGAACCAGTCCGGCACATTGCACTCGAACACTGGGCTCGGTTTCGGCTATGGCTTCGAGACCGTCGACCGCATTGGCGCCAACGGACTTGCCGGACTCGGAGCCTTTGGCTGGGGCGGCGCCTACGGCACCAACTATCAGGTGGACCCGCAGAGCCGGCTGGTGCTGGTGTTCATGATGCAGCTCATGCCGAATCGCACAACCATTCAGCCGAAGTTCCAGACCAGCGTGTATCAGGCTCTCGTCGACTGACGGAGCCTCTTTCATAGGACCGAACGTGATCACGCGAAAGACACCCATATTGACGAAGCCTCCGTTCGACGGCTGCTCCAGCTTGCCGCGGCGTATCTTCATCGCCTGCCCCCACGGCGTATCCAGTGCGCCCACTTCGTGTTGAAACATGGCGCTTCCGCTATAGTAGACTGGAGGTTAACAGATGAGCATTTACGAAAGGTGCGGCGCGGCGCTGTCGGCAAGACTACGACAAGTCAGGCCTCAAGCAGCCTGGATCGACGGCTACCAGAACTACGTGGCCAATGTTGAAGACAACCTCCTCGCCGACATACAACTATTCCGAGAGGATTTTAAGCACGGCGCCGGGAAAGAACTGGAGTGGACAAGACACCTCGGAAGAGACTGTCCACCAAAACTGCAGGCTGCGCATTCCTCTGCGGCGTTGGCCGTGAACACCTTCGCTCGATGGAAAGCCACACCTCCGGAGCTCGCTCTCGCAGGCAACAACGGATTCCGCAGCCTGAATTTCGAAGCCAGGTGCCCTACGGGTTTGCACGGCACTCCTCCGCATCTCGACCTTTTAGCGAAGGGGCCGAAGGGTGCATCGGTTGCAGTCGAGTCTAAATGCATCGAGTACTTGAACGGCCACAACACCGACTTCCCCGTCAGCTATGACTCGCTGCAGGGGCCTGGGTCGCAAACTGAGTATTTCAAGCTGATTGACTCCCTCCGGGCAAATCCGAAGGCATTTAAACGACTCGATGCGCCGCAACTGGTGAAACACGCTCTGGGTTTAGCGACGTGCTTTCCGGACGAGCAGGTAACGCTACTCTATCTATTCTGGGAACCAGTGAACTGGCACCTGTTTAGGCCTTTCCAGGAACACCGTGACGAGATGGCCAGGTTTGCCGAGGTAGTAGCTGGCTGCCAAATCCGGATCACTTGTATGAGCTATCCGGATCTGTGGGCCGCGTGGAAGGGCCAGGCAAAACCGTCATGGCTCGGGCCCCAAGTGGCCTCCTTGACAGACCGATATCTCCTGACCATTTGATCCTCGCCCCGTCCGGCTTGCCGCCATCCCAACTTGCGGCGCTTCGGTGAAGCAATCCAGGAGCTTTCACCCAAATTATTCGCCGAGTTCTGATTCAACATGGCCGACAACAATGCGCTCGAACTCGTCGTCGAGGTCGACGTCAACAAGGCCAACGCTTCGACCAGGAGCATCAACACCGGCTTGTCGAGCATGGAGCAGGCGGCCGGGAGGGCTGCGCGGGGTGCGTCTGCCCGGCCTCCAGTCGTCCGGCAGCTTTCGTCGGATCCTCAAGCCCGCGCGGAGTCGTCAACGGCAGATTGAGGTCGTAGGACACCGCAAAGCCCGACTGGTTTCCCATCGCCGGACCCATGAATCGCTGCGCCCATTACAGGAACCGGATGGCGCCGCGACGTCTGCTGCTTGTACCAGCTCTCCGCCCTCTCCGGAATACCCTTGGTCAACACCCAGCGGTTGAGCGGCAGTTCGGCCGCGCCGAAGTACTCCGCGCCGCGCCCGCGCTGCCCGTAAAGCTTCAGCAGCAGAGAACAGATCGCCAGTGTTCTTGCCGTACACGTGAGCGACGCCGTATCTATCCCACAGAATCTCAGTGCCAGACGTGGGTGCGGCCGCAAAAACAGTGGCACTCGACAGGAGCGCGGAAAGAAGCCAGAAGGAGGAGACCCGCAAGTGAAAACCTTTCAAAGGAGCAAGGATTTCCTGGGCGGACAGGGCTAGTCCAGGTCAAACAGGTGTTTCGAATGTAGCTGCGTTGGAAGCGGGCGGAGATAAAAACAAATTTTCCCTATTGGCCGGCATTCCCGATCCGAGAAGAGAATCATGATTGCCACAACCAGTTCGGTCTTCACCTGGAAGCAAGCGTACGAGGTGGGAAACCCCACCGTCGACAGCCAGCACCGCAAGCTCGTTGGACTTGTGTCGGATTCGCACACTGCCATGTCAAAGGGCCAGGGCCGTCCCGCGCTGACCCGCATCCTTCAGGAACTGCTGCACTACACCGTCCAGCACTTCAAGGACGAAGAAATCATTATGAGTCGCGCCGCGTATCCGAAGCTGGTGGCTCATATCGCCATGCACTGCGACCTTACTCTCACCGTCGACAAGCTCTATACCAGTCTGCAGGCTGGAAAGACCACAATAACTTTAGAAACACTGAACTTCCTGAAAACGTGGCTCAATGACCACATTCTGAAGGAAGATCAGGCGTTCGCGGCCTACGTCGCCGGCCAGCGTCGAAAGTAGCCTTAGGGCTCAGGCGGCTGCAGACTGCGCTGCCGACGCCCGTTTCATCACCGATGCAAGGACGGTGTATGCCGCCGTCCACGCCTCGCGCACGTCCGGCGTGAACCCTGCGCCCAGACCCTGCTCCAGGGTCCACAACAGAGCGGCTCCAACCGTATCGTAGTGCGAGTCCTGAACGCCGTACCTGCCGTGACGGCGGCCCAGATCTTCCACCGCCGGAACCAGCATTTCCAGGCGCGGCAGACCGTTCACCACCACCGCCAGCATAGTCATCAGCTTGCGCCCCTGCTCGGCCATGTCGCCGCGAAACATAGGACGAAGCGCCGGGTCGAGCGTAAACAGCCGGTCATAGAAGAGAGTCGCCGCGACGTCGGCGACCGGCTTGACCTGCGCGAAGCTGGTCTGAATCAGTTCAATTTGCTGAGTGCTGAGCATGTGTTTTCTGTCTCCACCCGGGTATGCGGATTTACAGAAAGGAATCGCTCACGTGAGGCATCAAATATTTGAGCGGTCAAAACGGCGGGATAATAGGAACAGGAGTGCGCCAGATGTCCAGAGAGAAAACCGAAAACGGAATGCGCCTGATGAAGGTGCCCTTTGAGGGGACCTCCGGGAAGCCGGAGCAAGTACTGGTCAGTGTGCCCGATTCCGATGATCCGGAAGAGGAGCAGGTCGCCGAAGCCGCTCACTACATCAAAACACTCGACGAGAACGGCAACCTGGAGCACGAAGGCAAGGAGTCTCAGGTCAGCGGGGCCACCCACCGCCTGCGAAGAAAGAAGGACGGAACTCAGGTGCTGGAGCGAATCGGCTTCAGCGCGGTCTAACGAAACAGTCCCCGGTGCGCCGCGCAGCCGCAGGCAAACTGCAGGCGGTGCAAAACGCGCTTTCCGCCCTCAGCCACAATCGTGTGAGTTGCCGTCGCTGTGGAATCGCTCGGGACATCCGTCGCGACGG
>JAWXCM010000363.1:0-40107 GCA_034408745.1 Bryobacteraceae bacterium | reverse complement strand
TTCGTCGATGGCCGGCGCAAGGTCGCCCACGGCGAAGTGGAAACCACCGCGCTGTTTGAGGAGATCGGGCGGCTTAAGGTCGAACTGGATTGGCTTAAATTTAGGGGTCCCTGCAGCGATACGGACAGTTGCGGGGCCGCTCCTGATTATTCGTGCTGAAGGTAGAACCGTTCGATCATGTCGATGATGAGGTCGGAAGGGTCTTCGCCGCGCTCTTTGATGAACAGCATCTCGATGAGTTGCTCGGTGGTGACGAAAAGGATCACCTTGCCTTCTTCGCTGTAGATTGTGTTCCGCTTGATATGCGCCGCGTCGTTCGGAGCATGGTTGCAGCACATGAGAGCGAGCTTGCCCATTGGTTTTGTTAGATAATTTCTGGTCTGGTTCGTTTCTTCCTTGCCGATTTCCTCGCGGTCATAATTCTTGAATTCGAACAGCACCAGCCGGGCAGCCAGTTCCTTGTAGATGCAGCCCCAATTATTGTTTGCGTCTACGTTTCGGTTGGGAAAGACGGCATCGCGCCGGTCGATCTCGGAATAGGTTCGCGGCTGGATGTGCGGTTCCGCGAGAGGCGGGACAAAGAGGAACTTCAGCGTATCGACACACGCATCCTCATACTCCTTCCAACCGGGACGTCCTGCCGGACACTGTTCCAGTCGCTGACGCAGGAGCTTTCCATCACGCACGGTCGCCACCGTGAGGGAAATAGCGGTCGATCAAAACGGGATGCCGAGCGATGAGATTCATCAACTCCGGTCCTTCGATGACTCTGACCCTGCTTCCGTACCCCGATTCAGTCAGAAAGCGGCGAGCCTCCGAGGTGATGTTGCCACTTGTAACGACAAGTGCCATGACTGCATCGCGCCAAGTCGCCAAATGCCCCATAGCTTGCCGCAGCACCTCGATGCTTACCCGCGAATTGCTATACAGCTTCACTTCCACAAGCCAGGTTTCACTCTTTTCCACGCCGAAAGGATCGTGCGACTTGTAGACCGCCGTGAAGTCGAAACCAATATCAGGTCCGATCCGCCGGTGGATCTCAACGGAAAATCCCAGTTCGACGAGAAGATCCGCTACCAAACGCTCGAACATCTCCGGTGTCAGGTCCGAAAATCGGATGGCGGGAACGGCCGCCAATTGTTCCACGAGGCGCCGGATTTCCGCGTCTCGGTTGTGGCCCCGCAGATCGAGCCATACCCTATCTCTCAAAACATCTGGGATTTTGCAATCCGCCAGTAGGACAGGCACCAATCGAATGGCCCTCTCCTTCAGCTCTCTCGAAAGCGCAAAGTTAATCTCCTTTTGAACCCATGGAGAATCCACAGCCGCAGGGGAAAGCAATAGGAAAATGTAGTCGCTCGATATAGCTGCAGTTTCGATGCGCTGGAGCAGCGAATCGCCAGGATGAATCTCCCACTCATCGAACCATGTGGATACCCCGCTCCCTCTGAGTGCATCCGCGATGAAGCGAGCCGAAGCCTTGTCCGAACTGACGTAACTCAGGAAGACCCGGGCGGGCCGTTTTGCATCGACATCATTCATTTGGGATCCAACGGTGATTGTACAATCTGGGGGTACGGTTTCATAGCCCAGATGGCGGAGCCATCTGGGGGCAGTCACGCTAAGGGGCCCCGGGCCACCAGCTATGAAGCCACCCCTTAATCGCGTTGAAATCATGTAGGTGCAGTTGGTACCCAAGTTCCCGTTGGAATTCTGCGGCACCCTTGGTGAAGAAGGAGGTCGTGACGAGGGCACCGGCCGTAGCTCTCTTTGCCTGAACCACCCCGTGCAAGCTGCGGACGATCTCCACTCCGACCCGGTTGGGCGGTGTGTACTTCTTGCACTCAACCAAATATAGGAAACTACCGAGCCCTTCCTTTCTAGCCGCGTAAAGGTCAAAGCCCCCGTCCTTGGTTGGCGGCGTCATTGAGACCTCGTATCCTTGCTGGGTCAGCAACTCAGCAACGAACTCCTCGAAACGCCTGGGGCTCAGAGTGCGGATCAGTGCTGGCTCCCGAGAGAGTCGAGCAAAGATCTCGGCGTTGAAATCCGCAACTTCCAAATACAGCTTCGGCGACTGCCTTGTTTGCGGCGGAAGAAGCTCGTCTCGAATGGTGGAGTCCCAGGCGTGCAAAACGGCCCGTGGGTTGCCAGCTTGACCTATCAATGCAAGCATCAGCCGGAGAGACAACGGGTGACCCTCGGATCTCGAAGCTATCTCTGCCAAATCGCCGGGCTTCAAATTGCTATCGGCTATACCCAAAGCCCGAACCATCTGCAGTATCGCTCCATGGTCAAGCGCGCCCAGGTTGAGAACCGCAGCATCTGGCTGGACACCAACGGCGTCGCGCGTTGCCAGTAGGCAGGTGAATCCATAGTGTTCTCCAATGAGGATCGTCGGCCGTATGAATACTGCGGGAACGTCGTCAACGAAAAGAATCTTCCGACCCGCATTAGTGAATACGCTACGACTGTTCTCGATCACATGCTCAAGGTGATCGAGATCTCGAAAGCCGCCAAGCAGGGGCCCACCCGGAAAACGGTCCTGTGTCCTTTCGCGGCATGATCCCTTTGCCGATCCGGCTGGGACCTCCTACAATGGAGGTGATGAAAAGCAGGGAATCCAAGACCTTCTCCTATTCGGTCTTCTACGAACAGGCTTCTGAGGGTGGTTATGTGGCGTTCGTTCCGGCTCTGTCCGGCTGTCACACTCAGGGCGAGACTCTGGAAGAGACGGAGCGCAACGTCAAGGAAGCAATCGCGCTGTATCTGGAGAGCCTGGCAGCCCATGGGGAGGCGATCCCCGAAGAGGGGCCATCGTTCCAGGGCAGGGTGACCGTCCCCCACTCCGTTCCCGCGTAACTCATGGCCAAGCTTCCTTCTCTGACCGCACGAAAGGTGATCCGGGCGCTCAAACGCGCCGGATTCGTCGAGGACAGGCAAAAGGGAAGCCACCTGATGCTCATCCACCCTGAAACCAAGGCGCGAACCGTGGTCCCTGTTCATCCTGGCCGGACGATCAAAGAACCATTGTTACGCGCTATCGTTCGGGATGCGAACCTCTCGGTAGACGAGTTCATCGAGTTGCTCTGATCTCACGCCGCGGCCCCAGCCTCCCGCCATTGGCCGAGCAGGCCGAACAGTTGTTTCAATTCCGTCGGCGGGGCGAGCGCTAAAGTTCGAAACGCGTCCACGACGGGGAGCCACTACCTTTTTGCCCCAACTCCAAACGCCGGTCTTATTGACCGCAGCATTTTCCGCTCCGCCTGATAACGCCAACATTACAAAGGTATTTGGTGTGGCCGGACCCCAGGTTTTCAATTGCGAATTCTTCGGTTGTTGACAGGTCGCGTTTGTTGACAGGGGGTGTTGTTGGGGGCCCAGAAGGTAACCGCTTCCAACTTGGCCTTTCCGCAGATTATGGTGGGAGCGGATGGACGGCAATTCGTTTCCGAGGGTTGATTCCGCCAAAGGACGTTCCCGTGGCGCCACCCCAACGCTGGTTCGCTGCTCCATTTACCCCCGCCAGTCGGTGAGTTCCGAAAACGGCCTTTCCTCATGCCAGGTCCAGTCCGAGGCCTGCGGATCCTTCGTGCAATCCCAACGCTCCTACGAATGAATACTGCTGGGATGTTTCGACGATGACGGATATTCCGGCGCCACCTTCGTAATACCGCCACCCGAACCGGAGGCTGACATGCACTCCGCAAAGTCAGGAGTTCCGATCGACAAACGCAAACCCCGCAGCGCTATCAAGCCTGCTTGACGATGCCGATCAGACGGTCCACTACTTCGTTGAGCTTCACATCAGAGACGCGGCCGGCAGTGTAGACAACGATGCCGGCACCCGCCGTGAACAGCATATTGGGGCGAATCTTGCTGCTCTGGTTGAGCCCAACCGAAACGAAGTCACGGCCATCAAGCCCAACCGAGTATTCATCGGCTCTCGCCTGGCTGGTGATCTGGCACAGGATGACGTCGTCGCCTTTGAGTGCAGCGATGACCAGAGCTGGCCTTCGCGTGGTCTGGCTGAGGTCCGAGAAGGGGAAGTTGACGACTACAACATCTCCTCTTACAAACTGGCCCAGGCTGCATCCTCCTCGGGTGCGAGCCAGTCTTTGGCCAGGGAAGATTCGGCGGCGAGCGCTGGCATTGCGGCCTCGGCGTGCGGTTCCTTAAGCGCCCGCAGGTACGCCAGCAGCTTGTCGACATCTTGCTCCGGCATGTGGTCCAACTCGAGGGCGATCAGTTCCCGTTTGCTCATGGCATCCTCAATTTTATCGTAAGGCATTTCATGTCTACCGGGAATGAGTCTGGTCACGCGTGAATCGCCTGGAGCCAAAGGCGCAGTCAGTCTTCCTGTGGCAGGTGATGGTTGAGCCATGTCATAAGCTGCTGATTCCAGGCTCTGGCCCTACGCCATTAAATTAATGGGGGCGCCCTGGCCCTGACCTTCCCTCAGGAACACCGCGTGTTCGCTCGCCTCAGTCCGGTATCCCGACCTGCGAGGGGAGTCTGCTCCTGGGAGTTCGTGCGGAACCGCGCAAGGCTGAATCGGTCGGACTCGTACAACGGGGAGAAACACTCCATTCGTGAATCGAAGAGGTAGCCTCCATGTGGCGCTTCACCCGCAGCAATGGAATCACCGACGGCTACTTCGGGAGCTATCGACTAAGAGTTAAGGTAATGTGTTCTTGAGGGAAGGTCAGGGACACCCCCATTGGGCGTAGACCTTGTTTTTAGGAATTGGTCGGGGCGAGAGGATTCGAACCTCCGACCTCCTGGTCCCGAACCAGGCGCTCTAGCCAGGCTGAGCCACGCCCCGATGTGGATGGTTACTGCTTCCATTAGTCTACCGCGTGGATCTGGCTGACCGCAAGGTGACCGATATACTCTTCTCCGTGCCTGTTCGCCTTTCTGCATTTCCCAAGTGCTACCTCGAGCAAATCGCCGGGGAGCGGTCGATGACGGTCTTTGAGTGGATTGAGATGGCCCGGCAGCTGGATGCCGACGGGCTCGAGATGTACGACGGCTTCTTCACCAGCCTGGAACCGGCGTACCTCGACTCGATTGGCGAAGCGGTCGCCAAAGCGGGGTTCGCTCCGATGCCGATGCTCTGCTGCAGCCCGAACTTCACGCATCGTGACCCGGATGCGCGGGCTCGGGAGGTGGACCTGCTGGCGGAGAAGATCGCTGTGACTCGGCGACTCGGCGAACGGGGGTCGGTGTGCCGGGTGCTGAGCGGGCAGCGTTATCCGGATGTCGAGCGCGAAGAGGGCGTGGCCTGGGTGGTGGAGTGCATTCAGAAACTGCTGCCGGTGGCTCGCGAGCATGGCGTGGTGCTCGGGATGGAGAATCACTACAAGGACGGGTTCTGGAAGTATCCAGAGTTTGCCCAGAAGGCCGACGTGTTCCTGGAGATCGTACGGGCGATCGACCCGGGTGAGCCATTCGGTGTGCAGTTCGATCCGTCGAACGCGATTGTGGCGGGGGACGATCCGGTGGCGCTGTTGCGCGAGGTCGCCGGGCGCGTGGTCAGCATGCATGCCAGCGACCGGTATCTGGCGGAAGGGACGACGCTCGACGAACTGCGCCAAAATGACGGGACGCTGGGCTACTCGGCGAACCTGCGGCATGGAGTCACTGGCAAGGGGCTGAACGACTACGACGCGATCTTCGGGATCCTGGCCGGCGCGCGGTATTCGGGGTGGGTCAGCATTGAGGACGGCATGAACGGTCTGGGCGAGATGGCCGAATCCCTGGCGTTCCTGCGAGGCAAAATCGCGAGGTACTTCCCGTCGTGAGGGTCGGGATCGTGGGGTGTGGGAAGGTAGCGCATCTGCATGCGAAGGCGCTCGGCGTGGGCGGCCTGACCGCGGTTTGCGATGCGATACCGGAGCGGGCCCTGGCGTTTGCGGCGCTGTACGGCGCCAGGGCGTACGCAACCGTTGGAGAGCTGTGCCGGGTGGTCGACGCGCTGGTTCTTTGCACGCCGCACCCTCTGCATGCGGCGGCGGGAATCGAGGCGCTGAATGCTGGTGTTGCGCTGCTGGTGGAGAAGCCGCTGGCGGCCAGTGTCGCCGACTGCGACGCGATGCTGGAAGCGGCGGCGCGGAACCGGGCGCCGCTCGGCGTAGTGAGCCAGAGGCGGTTCTTTGAGCCGGTGCAGCGCATGCGGTCGGCGATTGAGGCGGGCAAGATCGGGCGGCCGGTGCTGGGCACGTTCCTGATGCTGAGCTGGCGCGACGAGGCGTACTACGCGTCCGACCCGTGGCGCGGGAAGTGGGCGACGGAGGGCGGGGGAGTGCTGATCAACCAGTCGCCGCACCAGCTCGACATTTTGATGTGGCTGATGGGGGAAGTGGCGGAGGTGCAGGCGTTCTGGGGGAATCTGAACCACCCGTATGTCGAGGTGGAGGATACCGCGGTCGCGACACTGCGGTTCAAGAACGGCGGACTGGGGTCGATCACGGCCAGCCTCAGCCAGCGGCCAGGGATTTACTCGAAGGTGCATGTGCACGGGTCGAATGGAGCGTCGGTAGGCGTGCAGACGGACAGCGGCGCGACCTTTGTAGCGGGCATGTCGGGCATTGCCGCGCCACCCTTTAACGACATCTGGACGATTCCGGGTGAGGAGGCTCCGTCACCGCCCGTGTATCCCGAGGGCGTGGACCCCACGGTTTACTATCACGGGCTGCAGTTGAGGGAGTTCCTGGAGGCCGTTGAAGCGGGTCGCACTCCGGCGGTGACCGGAGAAGACGGGCGCCGGGTGGTATCGCTGATCGAGGCGATTTACCGCTCGGGAACTACTGGAAGCGCTGCAGTTCCTGCGTGAGCGCGTCGATACCCTTCTTGCGATACAACTCGGTCAGGCGCTGTTCTTCGGGCGACGGTGTGGCGCCGCGAGCTCCGTGCGGCGGGATCCACATGCTGCCGTCGGCGAACTCGACGCTGGCGAGATAGGCCTTCATCTCATTAATCGTGATAGCCGAACCGCCGGGCTGCGTGAAGCGCAACGTGACGTCCTGAACCAGGGTGTTGCGTGCGCGAGGCTGGAGGCTGAACTCCATGGGGACGCCGCCGGAGACGAACTCGCGGCCTTTCGCGTCGGTGACCATCCATCCGATTTCGAGGCCACGGACGGGCTTTTCGGTCTGGCTTCGAATCTGTAGCCGGGGGGAGCGTGCCTCATTCTCGGCGATACGCACCATGCCCTGGTCGACGGCGAGGGGGCTGGTCTGCGGGTTGAGGAAGGCGACTTCGATCTGGCGTTCGCTGCGCGTAGTGCTGCTGCGGCCGGATTGCGCGATGCGGGCATCCATCTGCATCCGGTCGGCCTGATTGTTCATGCTTTCGAGGACGGCCGAGCGCAACCCTTCGGCGCCACGGCTGGCGAGCACGTGGCGGAAGTACTGGCGGTCGCGCCGTGCTTCCAGCTCCCACACAGTCATGGAACGGCGGCAGTTCAGCTTGTTCGCGCCGTAGAACGACAGGTCGTCGAAGAGGACGCCATCGAGCTGAATTTCAACCAGCGGACCGTTGCCTGCCTGCAGTGGGCGGAGCAGACGGAGGTCGATGCGAATGGGGAAATTCTCACCGGGGTTGACGTTGAGGCTCGGCACGGAGACGGATGCCTTGCCGCCGGGCGTGACTTCCTGGGCCTGTACCAGCAGGGTTACGCTGCGGATCTTGCGATTGCCGGAATTGCGGAGAGACAGAGACGTGTGCAGGTCGAGCAGCATGGCTCCGCCGCGGGCGCTGGCGGTGGATTCGCCCCAGTCGGCACTGACGACGGTGACGGGTGAATCTTCCGGCAGCGTGATGTGCATGGTGCTGCGCGGGTCGAGCCGTGTGGCCTGACCAAACGTCAGGCTGGCGCTGGCGACCAGCAGGAGGATACCGAGCTGTACCGTGGCTGCCGCTCTATTCCGAGTAGACATGGTTGATAGTGATCTGACCGGTATCGGAGTCGACGTAACGAGCCCGGAGGGAGCCGGGCGAACTGACGATCATGGCGGGCTGCGCGGACACCCTGCCATCGCCATGCATCAGCATCAGGGAATTGCCGTTTTCGTTGAGTTCGAGCCCGAGACTGGTAGTCCGGAGCTCAATCTTTGCCGTGCGGACCGCGACTTCCGCGCGTCGGGCGGGCGGGTTCAGGAACCAGGCGCCGGCCATAATGAGCAGCATGGCGGCCATTACGGTAGCGGCCCGCCAGTCGACGGGCAACGTAGAGCGTCGGGGGCGTGCCTGGCGGAAAGGCGCGACGCACTCCCCGGCTTCGAGGCCGAGGTGAATGTTGGCCGTGATTTCGTCTGCCAGCCGGTCCCAGTTGAGAGTGTCCGGGAGCTCTGAGGTCACGTTGACCAGCCCGGCTTTGGCGGACTGAAAGCTGGCGATTTCCGCCTGGCAGTCGGCGCAGCGGGTTACGTGGGGCCACAACTGTGCTTTGATCAGCAGACCGCAGTCGTTACCGGCGTAGAGGGCAAGGCGGGCGGCGTTCGGATGATAGTTGTCCGTGCGGGTCATACCTTTCTCCTTTCCAGATAACGGCGGAACTTAATTCTGGCGTTGGCGATGTGGGAGCGGACGGTGGCTTCGGTGCAGCCCATTAGTTTGGCGACTTCGCTACCGGGCAGGTCGTCAACGTCCCGCAGGACCAGCGCGGTGCGCTCACGGTCACTCAGTGTTCGGAGTCCGTCCTGGAGGTAGGCGCTGTGCTCGGCCTGCAGCAGGAGACGCTCCGGACTGCGTTCGGGCTCGGTGGCCAGAGGCTCGGCCAACTCGTTGATGTCGGTCATCGACAGGCGACCGTGACGGCGCAGGAAGTCGATGGCGGTGTTGGTGGCGATCCGGGAGAGCCAGTGGGCCGATTTGTCGAGGTCCTTGATCTGGTCCTGACGCTGGAGCGCCTTGATGAACGTTTCCTGGGTGAGATCCTGCGCATCGTCTACGTTGTTGACGATGCGAAAGATCTGCAGGAAAATGCGGCGCAGGTTTTCCTGCACAAACCGCGCATGCAGTTCGCGTGCCTCTTCCGAAACACCGATGCCGGAGGGGAAACCGGGAGTGCGAGCCGACTCACTCATCGAAGTACCAGGCACTGCAAGCGCCGCCGACTTCATCATCTTCTGCTCTCCACATTACGGCTGACGCAGCATCGGGCAAAAACGTGGAGAGGAAACGATGTCGCTTTGCGGCGCTATCCTGACCTACAGGATAACGCTATGAGACCCGTTGCGGTGGTTGGTATTGGAAAGACGGCGTTTGGGGCGTTCGCGGATCAGACTCTGCGGTCGCTGGCGGTCGCCTCGGCTCAGAAGGCTCTGGCCGATGCGCGGATGGAACCCTCACAGATCGAGGCCTTTTATCTGGGGAACTTTGCCGGACCCTCGTTTGTCGGGCAGAGTCATCTGGCTCCGTTTGTGGCCGGGGGGATCGGGCTCGCGGGCGTGCCGTGTACCCGGGTGGAGGCGGCCTGCGCGTCTGGCGGGTCGGCCTTCTTTCACGGTGTTTCGGCTGTGGGCGCGGGACTGTACGACGCGGTTCTGGTGACGGGCGTGGAGAAGATGACATCGGTCGAGACGCCTCGCGTTGCCGAGATTCTGGCGATGGCGGGGGACTGCGGCACCGAAGGCAAAGCTGGCGCCACTTTCCCGGCGCTGTTTGCGCTGATTGCCAGACGGCACATGTACCAGTACGGAACAAAGCGCGAGCATCTGGCGGCGGTCGCGGTGAAGAATCACGCCAACGGGGCCATGAATCCCGATGCGCATATGAAGAAGGTCATCACGCTGGAGCAGGCGATGGCGGGGAAGCCGATTGCAGATCCGCTGACCATTTACGACTGCTCGCTGGTAAGCGACGGGGCGGCGTCGGTGATTCTGTGCCCTCTGGAGAAGGCGCATCTGTACACGGACAAGCCCGTGCAGGTGCTGGGAATCGCGCAGACTTCGGACTGGGTGGCGCTGGACCGGAAGGCCGACATCACGTGCTTCCCGGCGGTGATTTCGGCGGGGCGAATAGCGTACGCCATGGCCGGGATCGGGCCGGAGCGGATAGATGTTGCCGAGGTGCATGATTGTTTCACCATCGCCGAGGTGGTTGCGATTGAGGATCTGGGCTTCGTGCCGAAGGGCCAGGGTGGTCCGTTTTCTGGTGACGGGCAGACGGCGCTGGGCGGTCGCATTCCGGTGAACACCAGCGGTGGGCTGAAGGCCAAAGGGCATCCGGTGGGCGCCACAGGGGTGGCTCAGATTTGCGATTTGGTGCTGCAGATTCGCGGCGGAGCGGGGGAGCGGCAGGTGCGGGGCGCGTCGGTGGGGCTTGCGCAGAATCTGGGCGGGTCGGGCGCAAGCTGCGTGGTTACCATTCTGGGGGCTGGGGCATGAGGACCGGACGGGTTTACACGGAGACGACGATTTACGCGGCACCCCGGGAGTTTCTGGCCGAGGCGCCCTACCAGCTTGTGATTGTCACGTTTGACGATGACGGGTCGCGGATGACGGGCCGTGTTACCGGCGAGGCGGTCGCCATTGACGACGCGGTGGAACTGGCGGAGGAACGAGCAGGTGTGCCGGTGTTTCGGCGTACGATGGTTTCGATATGAAACTTGCCGGCCGCATGCAGCGAATCGGAATTGAAACCGCGTTTGAGGTTTTGGTCCGGGCCCGGGCGCTCGAGGCCCAGGGGCGCAGCATTATTCATCTGGAAATAGGGGAGCCCGACTTTGAAACGCCGGCGCATATTCGCGAGGCGGCAAAGAAGGCAATCGACGGCGGCTGGACGCATTACGGGCCGACACAGGGCTACCCGGAACTGCGGGAAGCGATTGCGCAGCACATTTCGTCCACGCGCAGCATCGACGTGAAGCCGCAGAACGTCTGCGTCGTTCCGGGTGGAAAGCCGATTATTTATTTTCCAATTCTGGCGCTGATCGAAGAAGGCGATGAGGTGATCTACCCCAACCCCGGGTTTCCGATCTACGAATCGATGATCGCTCACGCGGGCGGAACTCCGGTGCCGATTCCGCTGGTTGAGGATCGCGGGTTTGCCTTCGATCTGGACGTTTTTCGGTCGAAGCTGTCGGACCGTACGAAGATGGTGATCCTGAACTCGCCGCAGAATCCGACTGGCGGCGTGATTTCAGAAGAGGATATCCGTGCGATTGCCGACCTGGTGCGGGACCGGGATCTGACCGTGCTTTCGGATGAGATTTATTCGCGCATTTACTACGATACGCCTCCGTTTTCCATCGCCAGCCTCCCTGGCATGCTGGAAAAGACGATCATTTTGGATGGATTTTCGAAGATTTATGCGATGACCGGGTGGCGCATGGGTTATGGCGTGATGCCGGAGTGGCTGGTGGATCCGGTAAACAAGCTGATGGTGAACTCGAATTCCTGTACTGCGAGCTTCACGCAACGCGCCGGAATCGCGGCTCTCAACGGTCCGCAGGACGACTGCGAAGCGATGGTGGCCGAATTCCGGCGGCGTCGCGATCAGTTTATCGCCGGGCTGAACACACTGCCCGGTTTCCGATGCCCGATGCCTCAGGGTGCGTTTTATGCATTCCCGAACATCTCCGGCACCGGGATTCCATCCAGACAACTCGCCGATGCGCTGCTTCAGGAGGCTGGTGTGGCTGCATTGAGCGGCACCGCGTTCGGCGCATACGGCGAAGGCTACCTGCGGTTCAGCTATGCCAACTCGCTCGACAACCTGATGCTGGCCGTCGATAAAATCGGTGGCTGGCTGCGGGATCGCGGCCAGCCGTAACCTTAACTGGCTAATGCCTGGCAGCGGCGGCGCAACATCAGCCCGAAAGTGAGCAGGGAGAATCCGGCGATCACTGTGCCCGGTTCGGGTACAGAGGCTGGAGGCGTCACGATCACGGCGTCCGGCACCACACTCAGCAGCGAGTCGCCAGAGATTGCCATGTTGTATGTCTCAGCGTTCGCAGTGGTGTAGCTGTTTCCGGATTTCGGGATCTCCCAGATCCCACTTGCCGCCGCTGTGGACGAGTTGGTACCTGCGTACAGGTGGCCGTTTGCGACAGCAAGGGATGTAAAGTATTTATTCTTTGCGACGGGCGTTTTGGCAGTCATATTGCCGCCAGCCGTGACGTCATACACGGAAGTAAGAGAATTGGAGGTGACGTACAGGCGGTTGTTAAAGCTGGCGATGGAAACGGCGTCGATGCCATAGGCGAGCGGCGTCACGGAAGCCATGTTTCCCTGGATGAGCAGCTTCACGGTCGAATTGCCCTGATCGGCCACGTAGATTCCGGCCGCGGTTTCCACCATGTTTCTTGGGTTCACCAAACCAGTGGCGTACACCACGGGCGAGCCGCTGGTGATGTCATAAATTTTGCCGTCGGTATAGCTGGCCACCAGCATCTTGCCGGTGCTGGTGCGGATGATTCCAGTAGGGTTCGCGATCCCTGTCACATGGTTGGAAACCTGACCAGAATCGGTGAGTGTGACTACTTTGTTGCTTCCGAAAACGGTGACATAGGCCGTTTTGGCATCCAGGCTGAATGCCATTTGCCCCAGCACGGTTCCGCCGACGTTCGCGATCGGTGCGTGACCGGTGGCGAAATTTAACGGGGATGTGCGGGTCTTGGAAATATCATAGATGCGACCGTCCTGGGCCGCCCACAACAGATCGCCGGATACAAACAGTGGAGTCGCGCTGAGCGAAACCGCCGCGCAAACCAGAACCGCCAAAAACCTCAGACGTGACACGTCGCCTGCCTCCTGATGAGCCTTGGAATTTTTTTGTGCTCAACAGGAAAGTGCAGGTCGCGGCGGTTCTCTCTCTCAGAAAAATCTGAGTACAGACCTGGTTACAGCCTGATTAACTTCTAAGCGAGACCGCTCTCCCGAGCCAGGCGCAGAGCCTCGAGGGCGGCGCCGCGGGATCCGGCGGTGTCGCCGTTCGGCATGATGTGGATGGGAATGTCGGCCTGCTCCTCGCGCTGCACCGGCATACCGCCCCGAATCTCGCTGACGAACCACTGCTGGAATTCGACTCCGGTTTCGATGGCGCCACCGCCGACAATCAGGGCGTCCGGATCGAACGTGTTGATCATCTCGTCGAAGAAGAGTCCGAGGGCGCGGGCCTGGACGCGGAATACGTCGCGGCAGAGCGAATCGCCCGATTCCGCGCGGCCGCGCACCAGCTTGGCGGCCTTTGGGATGTCGTTGAGCAACGAGAGTTCGTGATTCGGGTTCTGGCCAAGGAAGTAGGGCAGGATTGTTTTGCCGATGGCGGTGAGTGAACACAGCGATTCCAGATCCCCGATGCGGCCGCAGTTGCAGTTCGGGGCCGGCATTCCGTCGATGCCCTCTATGGACTGCCACGGGATGAGAACGTGGCCGAGTTCGCCACCGAAGCCGCCTCGTCCTTTCACGACATTGCCTTCCACGATGACGCCGCCGCCGAGGCCCGTTCCGACAATCGCCGATATGGAGGTGGCCCTTTGGCTGGCGCCGAAGATGTTGAAGTGGCCCCAGAGCGCGCCCGCGTTGCCGTCGTTGAGGTATGTCACAGGCTTGCCGAGCTTTCGCGCGAGTCCGTCCCGTATGTCGAACCCCGACCAGTCGTCATGGACGAAGTTGGTGGAGCCTTTCGCGCTCAGCACACCGGCGGAGCTGGCGGGTCCGGGTGTATCGAGCCCGACCACCACGATGTCATCAAGGTGGATACTCAGTTTCGCGGCGGCGATTTTGAGGCCGTCTTCGATCTGCTGCAGGCAAACAGACGGGCCCTCTCTGGAGCGGGCCGGATGCTCACACAGTCCCTCAATAAGAAATTGTTCCGCGGTCGTCAAAAACGTGTAATTGATGGCGGTTCCGCCCAGATCCACCCCGGCTACTACGTGCACGCGTTATGCCTCGATTTGTTGGATTGTATTCCCGAAATGACAAGCGTATCAGGCGACGGGACCGGTCCTTGCGCCGTGTGAGCGATGATCGGGGAATGCCTTTTGCCGACCTTGCCCTTTCCCGCCGACTCGAAGCCGCCGAGGGGGACGCCTGCCGCCAGTTCGCTGCGGCGCGGCGGCGTCTGCAGCCTTCGTGTGGTGCCGAATGGATGGAATGCGGAGGCGGCATCGCGGTGTTCGACGGCGTGGATTCGCCGGTCACACAGGCCTTCGGGCTCGGGGTGTTTGAGCCGCTGACGCCCGAGGTACTGGATGCCGTCGAGGCGTTCTTCTTCGACCGCGGGGCGGCGGCGCAACTGGAGGTCAGCCCTCACGCCGGCGTACCTGCCACGGCTCTGCTGTGCGAAAGAGGGTACAGGCCGATTGAACTCGCGAGTGTCCTGTTTCAGGACGTGCAGACAGAAGTACGGCCTTTGCCGCCGGGCATTACCGTTCGCGTAACCGGGCCGGAGGAGGTGGACGTCTGGTCGGACGTGAGCGCCCGGGGGTGGTGCCATGAGATGCCCGAAATGCGCGAATTCCTGAAGGAAATGGGTTCGGTGACGGCGGCCCGGGAGGACATCGTGTGCGTGCTTGGCGAGCTCGGCGGCGTGCCCGGAGCCGCGTCGGCGCTTTGCCTGAACGATGGCGTGGCGCTGTTTGCCGGCGCTTCGACGGTGCCCGAGCTTCGCCGCCGCGGGCTGCAGGGAGCGGTCCTGCAGGAGCGAATGCGGCTGGCTGCTGAGCGAGGCTGCGACATCGCCATGATGGCGGCCGCAGTCGGCAGCGAATCCCAGCGGAACGCCGAGCGCAAGGGTTTTCGCATCGCCTATACGCGCACGAAATGGTCCCTTGCGCGCTCCTGAAGGTGGTGTTGGTGAATAATGAAAGCAACTTCCAATGCGCCTTCTGTACTGCGCTCTTGCAGCCGCCGCTTTGTCCGCCGCGACACCGGATGGCTTCGTCCTTGTAAAGGAAGCAACATCGGGGTCCCACCGTGTCGACAGTTTTGAGATCTGCGATCACCCGGTTACCAATGCGGAGTATCGCCGCTACGTCAACGCGATCGGTGCCAAACCGCCGATTTATTGGGCTGCCGTACGGAAAAGCGCCATTACCGGCTGCCGACGCAGCTCGAATTCGACCTCGCTGCCCGGGCTGGCGAGAAGTCGGCAAAGTACCCGTGGGGCAGTGCCGATCCGACGGCGTCGGACGCCAATTACGATACGGCCGGAGACCGCACGTTCGCCGACTGGCGCAAGTTTCTCAAGCCGGTGAAAAGCTATCCGCCGAACGCGTGGGGCCTGTATGACATGGCCGGTAACGTGTGGCAGATGGTCGCTCCTACCCCGATCCGGCAGTGATCCGGTTCAAGTACCGCATCGACGACCGCACGGAAATCGAGAACAGCATCACGGGCGGTTCATGGGCAAGGAGCGATTACTACCTGCGAACGGGAGTCCGGGGCGGAGCGTCCGCCGGCATTCGGCACCCCGATCTCGGCTTCCGTGTGGTACGGCAGCCGGAGGGCATGACTCACTTTGAGCTGCGAACGCGCCGAGTGGCTGCTGCTCCTTCGGCCGGGGGGGTCTACGTGGGCTGGCAACTGCACCCTGGCGACGATCCCAAAGCGGGATTCCACGTTTACCGGGCTACCCGGCGCGATTCCGCCGGGATGCGGATCACGAAGTCGCCCGTGACTGGCGGCACCGAATACGTAGATGCCCAGCCCCCGGCCAGCGGCCGCACGTACTACCGGGTGCGCCCGGTTCTGCCCTCCGGTGTCGAGGGTCCGCCGTCAGAGTGGGCCGCTGTCGAACTGCCTGCGGGCCAGCCCTCCGGCCTGATCGCGACATTCCAGCCGACCGTGCAGGATGGCGGAATGATCCCGATTTTCGGCGATCTGGACGGAGACGGAGTGATGGATTGCGTCCTGCGGCTGGACCACGGGATTAAAGAAATGTCGAGAGACCCGGCCGTGCCGGTGGAACTGGAGGCGTTCAGCAGCTGGGGCCGGTCCCTCTGGCGCCGCCCGCTGGTCTGGCACGATCACGCCTTCGGCAGTGCGAACAACGTGCCTGTGCTGGTCTACGACCTGGATGGCGACGGCCGAGCGGAAGTGATCACGCGGGTGCAGGAAGGTGACAGCGTGTTCCTGGCCGTGCTCGACGGGATGACGGGGCGGGTGAAGCGCAAGACGGCGTGGGCGGAGATGGCGACGGATTTTGCGAAGAGCTCGACGCGCATTCACCTGGCGGTGGCGTATCTGAATGGCAAAACGCCCTCGCTGGTGACGCAGACCGGCCTCTATGAGAACGAGATCTTCGAAGCGTTCGATCCCGAAATGAAGAAGCTGTGGCGGTACGAGAGCTTCGCCGAGACCAGCGGGAGCGGGTCCCACCACATCGATGTTGCCGATATCGATGGCGACGGGAAAGACGAGATTATTAACGGCACCACGGTCCTCGGAGGCGATGGCAAGCTGCGGTGGTCCATCTACCGCGAGCACCCGGATATTGTCGCGGTCAAACACATTCTGCCTGGGTCGAAGCACCGGCAGGTGTTCTATGCGGTGGAAAGCAGCGTGCATGCCGGGGCGTATCTGGTCGATGCGCCGACCGGCAAGATCATCTGGAAATCGAACCGCGAGACGGATCCGCGCTGGTCCCACGCGCATACGGGCTGGGTGGCCGATATTCTGGCCGACTCGCCTGGCATGGAGATGTATACCAATCGGGACGGCCACCTGATTAAAGACACTGTGCTGCTGGCGGCCGACGGGAAGGTGCTGCTGGATCAGTTCCCGCCGGGCTACAAGCCGGTGAACTGGACCGGGGGCCTGGCGCGCGATCTGATCTCAGCGGACGGCGCGCGGCTGGGGCGTTTTAATGGCAAGACCATCGAGCCGCTCGCAGGTCGTCCGAATGAACTGGGCAAGGGCTCGTACGTGATGTGCGCGGACCTTGCGGGCGACTTCCGCGACGAAGTCGTGGTGATCGGCAAAACGCCGGAAGGGGCGCAGGCCGTGTTTGTGTATACCAACACGGCGCCTGTGGGTCGACGCGAGATCACGCGCACGGCAGATCGCGAGTACAGCCTGTGGCTGGCCAAAAATATCGGCGGTGGATACGCGTCTTACTTTGAGCCCGAGCCCTGATCGGCCTTCGACAGGATCGAGATCACCTCGTTCCCACCGAACGCCGTTTTGCCGACGCACATGCCATGCAGGCGGAAGCTCTCTGCGCCCGCCTGCTTCAGTTCCTTTTCCATAGTTGAGGTGCGGTTGGTGGCGAGCACACGGTAAGCCCATGGGTGCGAGTCGTTGGCCTGACGTTCCAGAATGACGGCAACCTCGCGTCCGCCAAACGCCGACTCGAACACCGTCACGCCGCGGTACGAATAGCCGTCGCGGCCGGCCTCGTTGAGTTCCTTTTCGAGGGTGGACGTTTTGCTGGCCGCCAGAAGCCGGTACTTCGCCGGGCCTGCCGGGTTGCCATCCACCTTCCCCATCACGACAACGGTCTCTTTTCCGCCAAATGCGGTTTCGCCTCCCATCACGGAGCTGAACAGGAATCCGGCGGAAGCGGCTTCATTCATCTCCTTCTCCATGGTCGACGTCTTCGATGTGGAGAGGAGACGGTATTCCGACCGTGGGGCGGAACTGTCGACGGCGAGCAGAGCGGAGCAGGACAGCAGAAGCGGAACTATCAGTTTACGAAGCATCACTTCTTGTAACGCGGCAAAACGGCTGCTGGGTTCGAAAAAAAACCTCTTAACCTCTGGTTGACGCGTTACCTAGTGTGCGCTAATTTAGTGAAGGCTAACTTAGCAAGAGCTAGCTTCGCCCAGACTGCCAGATGAATCCCAAAGCAACCACCCGTCAGCCCCGAATGTCGTCCGAGGACCGCCGCGCCGTGATCCTCGACACGGCCTGTAAGTTGTTCGCCGAAAAGGGCTATCGCGGAACGACCACGAGGGAGCTGGCGGCCGCCGCCGGCGTAACCGAGCCCGTCCTGTACGAGCATTTTCGGACGAAGGGCGACCTGTACAGCGCCATCATCGAGGCCATGGCGCGGACGGGGGTGGAGATCCTCTCCCGGCTGAGTCTCCAGTTTCAGGATTCGGCCGACGATCATGCATTTTTCCACGCACTCGCGGAATCCATCATTGACTGGTACGCGACCGACGAAGCGTTCGTGCGGTTGCTGCTTTACAGCAATCTGGAGAATCACGAACTAAAGAATTTGTTTCACGAGCGAAGTAACGGTTGCTTCCTGATCGTCTCGGGCTATATCGCCCGGCGTCAGTCCGCAGGCCGTATCCGTGCGGAGATCGACCCCGCTGTCGCGGCACGCGGTTTTTTTGGAATGGTAGCGCATTATGCGCTTACCGCGGTTGTATTTAAGGTCCACCCCCTGGCTTATGAGCCGAAGGAAGCCGTTCGGCGGATGGTGGATATCTTCGTCAGTGGTATGTGTGTACAGGACAAATCGGAAAATAACAATGAATAAAGTTGCACCTCCTCTCCTTGCCGCAGTACTGTTCCTGTCCGGCTGCGCGAAGCAGGAAAAGAAGGCCGAGGCCGCCACAACCAAAGCGCCCGAGCCGATTAGCATCCAGACCGCCGCTGCCCAGAGCAGGCAGCTTGATCGAACGCTTTCGGTTACCGGCTCGCTCAATCCGGACGAGACCGTGTCCGTCAGTGCCGAGGTCCCAGGCCGCGTTATCTCGATTCCGGTCGATTTTGGCCAGTTTATACGAAAGGGTCAGGTGATTGCCGAACTCGACAAGCAGGAACTGACCTTCGCACTGGATCGCAGCAAAGCGGCTCTGGCACAGACTTTGGCGCGGCTCGGGCTGGATCCGAACCAGGAAGATGTCCGGCCCGAATTCACTCCGGCGATCCGTCAGGCGCAGGCGCAGATGGAAGACGCCAAAAGCAAGTTCGAAAACGCGGGCCGGCTGGTGAAAACCGGGGACATCGCGCAGGAAAGATATACGGAAATTCAGAAGGGACTTCAGGCTCGCGAGGCCATATATGAGGCTGCGCGCGACGATGCCCGAATGTTGCTGGCGCAGGTGCAGGCCCTGAAAGCCGAGGTCAGCCTGGCGAAAAAGCGGCTGAATGACGCGACGGTTCGGGCCCCGTTCGATGGTGCGGTCAGCCAGAGGCTGGTTGCGCCGGGGCAATATTTAAAAGAAAACACGCCACTGGTGACGCTGATTAAAACGAATCCACTGCGACTTCGCCTGGAAGTGCCGGAAACGGCGGCAGGTTCCATCCGACCTGGCACCGAACTGAGCTTCACCACGGGAGCAGCGCCGGGCGCCACGTTCAAGGCGGTGGTCCGGGAACTGAATCCATCGCTGGAATCGAAGTCGCGCACCCTGACCGCGGAAGCACGAATCAGCGCCAACGACGCGCGTCTCCGGCCCGGTATGTTCGTGCAGGTGCAGATCGGCCTGATGAAGGGCGCCGAAGCCGTGATTGTGCCGAAGCGCGCCATCTACAACGTCGCCGGTCTGAACAAGCTGTTCGTGATTCGCAATGGCAAGGCTGTGGAGCAGCGGATCGAGCCTGGACAGGAGCTCGGCGACTGGGTTGAGATTCCTGGCGACGCGGTTCATGCCGGCGACATCGTCGCGGTCAGCGGCGTCGGCCAACTAACTGGCGGAGCGCCCGTGAAGGTTGTTCCGAAGGGATAGGTCCACTTCATCATGCAGAAATTAGCTGAAGTTTGTATCAGGCGGCCTGTGTTCGCCACCATGCTGATCATGATGCTGGTGGTGCTGGGCATCGATTCGTACGTAAAGCTGGGCGTCGACCTCTTCCCGAAGATCGATCTCCCGATTGTCACCATTACCACCACGCTTCGCGGCGCGGCACCGGAAGAAGTAGAGACGCAGGTCAGCAAGCGCATCGAAGAAGCGGTCAATACAATCGCCGGCATCGACGATCTGCGCTCCACCTCAGCCGAGGGCGTTTCGATCGTTGCCGTGCAGTTCATGCTCGACAAGGATCCGGAAGTCGGTGCGCAGGAAATTCGCGACAAGGTCAACCGTGTTCTGCCCGAGTTGCCTCAGGACGCCGACCCTCCTGTCATCGAGAAGGTCGCGACCGATGCATCGCCGATTCTCAATATCGCGGTCTCGGCGCAGCGCGACATTCGCGAGACCACCAAGCTGGTGGACGACAAGATCAAGAAGAATATCGAATCGCTGAAGGGCGTCGGTCAGGTACGTTTTGTCGGCGACCGGCAGCGCCAGATTCAGGTGGTGCTCGACGGAGAAAGGCTGTACTCCTACAACCTGAATGTGGAGCAGATTCGCGCCGCGCTGGCTGCGCAGAACGTCGAAATTCCTGGCGGCCGCATTGATCAGGGCGCGCGGGAAGTATCGCTGCGAACCATGGGCCGGGTGGTGGACCCGCGCGATTTTGCGCGCATCGTTGTCGCCAACGTGGGCGGCACGCCGGTGCGCATTTCCGATGTCGGACGCGTGGTTGACGGTGTGGAAGAGCCGCGTTCCATGGCTCGCCTGAACGGGCAGGACGCGGTCGTTCTGGAAGTCCGCAAGCAGGCCGGAACGAACACGCTCGACGTCATCCAAAACATTAAGGGCCGGATTGTGGAACTGCGGAAATCGATGCCACCCGACGTGCGCGTCACGTACTCGCGGGATCAGTCGCAGTTCATCTCGGAATCGTTCAAGGCGGTTCAGGAGCACCTGGTGCTGGGTGGTCTGTTCGCCGCGTTCATCGTGTTCGTGTTCATCCGCAACTGGCGCGCGACGCTGATCGCGGCGGTCGCTATCCCGACGTCCATCATCGCTACTTACACGCTGATGAACGCCATGGGATTCACGCTGAACCAAATCACGATGCTGGCTCTGGTGCTGATGGTCGGCATCGTGATCGACGACGCCATCGTGGTGCTGGAGAACGTGTTCCGGTACATGGAAGAGAAGCATATGTCGCCGGTTGAGGCGGCGATAGCGGGTACGCGGGACATCGGTCTCGCGGTTATGGCCACGACGCTGAGTCTCGTCATCATCTTCCTTCCGGTCGCGATGATGAGCGGCATCGTGGGCAAGTTCATGTCGAGCTTCGGTTACACCGCCGCATTCGCCATCATGGTGTCCCTGCTGGTCAGCTTCACCATGACGCCGATGCTTTGTGCGAAGTTCCTGCGGTCGGCCGATGCGGAGAATGATTCGAAGAAGACGAAGGATTCCTGGCTGTACAAGGTCACGGCGAAGCCCTATGAGCGGATGCTTCTGTGGTCGATGAGCCACCGCTGGGCGATTGTGTTGATCTGCCTCCTGGTGTTTGCGTCGACTGTCCCGCTGTTCATGGCAGTGGGCAAGAACTTCATCCCGCAGGATGATCAGAGCGAGTTTGAAGTTGTGATGAAGCTGCCCCCGGGCTCGTCGTTGCAGGGGTCGGCTGACTTCGTGAAGCAACTGGAAGATGAGCTGAAGACGCTGCCTGGCGTGCGCGACGTGTTGACCACGATCGGCGCCGACCAGCGGAAGCAGGTGGACCGCGGCTCCATCCTTATCGAACTGGTGCAGCCGGAGGAACGTACGCTCTCGCAGCAGGCGATCATGCTGATGGCTCGTGAGCGCGTCAGCAAGTTTAAAGATCTGACGCTAGGCGTGCAGCAGCCGTCTCTGATTCAGGGTGCTGGTTCGGCTGCCGAACTACAGTTCTTCCTGCAGGGGCCGGACTTGCAGCAGCTGGAAAAATACGCGCAGCAGGTAAAGAAGCGCCTGGCCGCGCTGCCCGGCGTGACGGATCTCGACAGCTCGTATGAATCGGGCAAGCCGGAAGTGCGTGTGGTGGTGAACCGCGACAAGGCGGCCGATCTCAATGTCAGTGTGGCCTCCATCGCCAACGCCATGCGCGTACTGGTGGGCGGCGACAATCAGGTCACCACGTATCGCGAGGGCGACGACCGGTACGACGTGGAACTTCGCGTCGACAAAGAATTTCGCAACAGTCCGGAGGCGCTGGACCGTTTGTTTGTGCCTTCCACAACGCTCGGCAACGTGGCGGTATCGAATGTGGCGAAGTTCGAATCGGCCACGGGTCCGACACAGATTGAGCGCTACAATCGCCAGCGGCAGATCCTGATCACGGCCAACCTGGTGAAAGGGACCGCGCTCAGTACGGTTCTGGTGGAACTGAACAAGACAATCGACGAGCTCAACATGCCCTCCGGCTATGACTCCGGGCTGATCGGGCAGTCGAAGGAATTCGGGCGCGCGGCTTCGAACTTTGTCCTCGCCTTCATCCTGTCCATCATATTCATGTATATGGTGCTGGCGGCGCAGTTTGAAAGCTTCGTCGATCCGATCACAATTCTTATCAGTCTGCCGCTGTCGGTGCCGTTCGCGCTGGGCGCACTGTTGCTGTTCAACGAAAATTTCTCGGTGATTTACTCGTCCGTCGGTGTGCTGGTGCTGTTTGGCATCGTGAAGAAGAATTCGATTCTGCAGATCGACCACGTGAAGACATTGCGCGCCGGGGGCATGGACAGGCTCGATGCCATCATGCATGGCTGTCTCGACCGTCTGCGCCCGATTCTGATGACCACGGCTGCGCTGGTGGCGGGCATGATTCCGCTCGCCCTTGGCGGCGGCGCGGGGGCCGGGTCTCGACGCTCGGTCGCCATCATCGTGATCGGCGGACAGACGCTGTGTTTGTTGCTGACGTTGCTGGTCACCCCGGTGGCGTATTCCCTGTTTGACGATCTGGCTCACCTCTCGCTGTGGGGCAGGGTGCGCGGCCTGTTCGGCCGTACGCGACCTGTCGCCCCCAGCCCGCAGGTTCAACCGCAGTCTGGTGACTGACCGCAAAGGACTGGAACCAAATGAAACGAATCCTGACTATTGCCGCCCGTTCTGCGTTTATCGCCCTGAGTGCGTTCACGCTGGTCGCCGCCGACCCGGCCGCACCCACTCGCGTTGGCGTCAGCATCGCGGAGCGCCGTATCGCGCTCGACGAAACGATCAAGATGGCCCTGGAAAATAATCTCGACATCGAGGTGGAGCGCACCACGCGCGACACCGCGATCCAGAGCGTGCAGGCCGCGCGTGGCCTGTTCGACCCGACGTTTCGCTGGGCGCCTCTGTTCAGCAACGACAACACGCCCGTGGCCAGCGTACTACAGGGCGCGGGCGGCAAGCTGACCAACCGCAGTTTTGTCAGCAGCATGTCGCTGCGGCAGCGGCTGCCCAACTACGGGACCAGCGGAAACCTCGACTTCAACAACCAGCGGCTGACCACAACGAATCCGTTCACCAGCTTCAATCCGACTCTGAACTCGGTACTGACAGCCGGCGTGACGCAGCCGCTGTTCCGGAATTTTCGCATCGACCGCGACCGCGCCGAACTGCGGATCCGGAAGAAGAATGTCGATCTGGCCAATGTCGACCTGGAGAACCGTGTGATCGACATTGTCAGTCGTACGCAGCAGGCCTACTACGACCTGATCGCCGCCCGCGAGGCGGTGACAGTGGCGCAGGACCAGGTGGGCTGGGGCAGGGAACAACTGGCCATTAATCAGAGGCTGGTCAACAGCGGTACGCTGGCGCCGGTGGAGATCTCAGCCGCTGAAGCAGAACTGGAGCGGCGTGTCGACACCTGGTACGCCTCGCTCGCTGTTGTGACGGAGGCGGAGAACAACCTGAAGACGCTGATCGCGCCGGAGCGTGTGGCGTCCATCTGGGGCGAAGCCCTCATCCCGGTAGACGACAAACTGCTGGAGCCTGTCACCCAGGATCTTCGCGAGGCCACCAGCCGTGCACTGAAGGAACGTCCGGAACTGAAAGCCGTCACTGTGCGAACTGGCATCAACGACGTCCAGAAGGAACTGGCGGCCAATCAGCGCAAGCCCGAGATCAATGCGATCGCACAATACTCGCTGAACGGCCTTGCAGGTACTGTGAGCAGCGGAGCGAACCCGTTTGCCGACATCAACACGCCGATCTACTCGCGGCTGAACCAGCTCTCGGCGGCGCAGGGGCTGCCACCTGTTGCTCCGGCCAACTTTGGTTCGGTTCCTGGAGCACTGGTGGGTGGGTATGGTACGACGCTGAATAACTTGTTTGGTGGAAATTACCAGTCGTTTCAGGTGGGAGTGAGTATCGATTTCAATATCCGAAATCGCGCCGCCGACGCTAATTATGGCCAGACGCTGATAAACGAAAAACGGCTACGTCTGGAACGTGCGCGGGCGGAGCAGTTAATCGAAGCCCAGGTGCGAAATGCGTTGCAGGGAATTGAGTCCGCCAGACAGCGAATCTCCGCCGCGGAATCCAGTGCTCGCGCCGCGAAGGAGAAGCTGGACAGCGAGCGGCGGCTGTATCAAACCGGTGAATCCACTAACTTCCTTGTACTGACTCGCCAGAACGAGTATGCCGACTCGCGGCGGCGTGCCGTAGTGGCGCGGCTCGACTTCAACAAAAGCGTGACGCGGCTGGATCAGGCGCTGGGCGCCACGCTGTCGGCGCATAAGATCACAGTTCAATAATCCCTTCTCAGACAGGCTCGCCGTTCCATTCTGGTGACGGCGAGCCTCTTTTTTCGAATACCCCCCATCGAAATCTTTTCATTGAGTATTCACCCCGCTGTCAGTACACTATAAAAGCAGACGGATACACTGCATTCGTAGGCTAATTGTTCGTCCTCGCCGACGTGGCCCTCCCCGCTGAGTTCAGTTCCACAGAAGATCGGCTAACTTTATGAAACTTACGAAAGGTCTCGACGTTTTCCTTTACGCTCTCAGTCCCGATTTGGCATCGGAACTGACCGGGGCGTTAGCGCCTGTTTGCCGCGAAGTTCGCACGGTATCGAGTATTCCTGCCGGTGCGGGCGTGGTTTTCTGTCCTTCAAATGTCGAAATTGTGACTCGTTTGCGCGCGGACGGGCCCGCGCGGATCATCATTGTCGTGAGTCGCCACCCGGAAGTGAATGACTGGCTCGATGCCCTCGAGTCTGGCGCGGACGATTACTGCGCCGCCCCGTTCGAATCCTCACCGTTAAGCTGGATTCTCCAAAGCTCCCAACGCTCCGGCCAAATGGCCGCCTGATCCTTCTTCCGTCTGGTCCCAAAACTGGTCCCCGCTCCGATGGCGGGGACCTCGAGTCGAGTTATTCCCAGCCATGTACAAGCGGGGCGGGCGTAGTACGCCCATTTCAAACCATAAGACCCCGTGGTTACTACCAAAACTTACTTCGTTTTCGGAGGCTATACCCGTGCGTCATTTGTGTCTTTTTGCTTTGGTCCTGTTCACCGGGTTCCCGGCGGCAGCGGCACAGCTCGAAACTGTCCGCGGAGCCAATGGCCGCGAGATCACAACGCAGTCCGTAAGTATTCATCCCAATGCCGGACCTCTGACGATTCATGTCCCGGAAGCACCAGGCGGCGCTCCCGTGCCAGGCAACGGAGAATCGTCTGTTTCACTGCACCGGTTGTCCCACAACGTACCGAAAGCCGCGAAGAAGGAGTTCGAAAAAGCGGTCCGGGCAGGCGACGATCATCAGACCGTCATCGGGCATTTGCTAAAGGCGGTCGAAATCGACCCGAACTATGTGGAAGCGTTGAACAACCTCGGCTCCCGCTACATTCAGACCGACCGAAGCGACGATGCGTTGGCCGTCCTGACGAAGGCTCAGGAGATCGATCCGGCGAGCGCCAGGGTGCAGACCAACCTGGCTGTTGTCTTGTTGAGCAAACAGAAGGTGGCTGATGCCGAGCGGGCGGCCCGGCGAGCGTTCCAGCTCGCATCGGACGATCCGAAGGCACGGTACATCCTGGCGCTCGCGCTTTACAAAAAAGAACAGTACACGGATGAGACCGTCGGTCTGTTGCGCGCCAGCCTCGATCATTTTCCGGCCGCCAACATCGCCCTTGCCTGGGTGTATGCCAACCAGGGTAAAAAGACAGAAGCAAGGGGACTGTTGAACGGATATCTGAGTGCGGGGCACACTGAGCGCGCTCCGCAGGTGCGACGGATGCTCACCATGTTGCAGCAGTAATGGCGAAGTCTAATGAGCGAAACGGGGCGTCAGCATCCAGCGCAGGACGCCCCGGGGCTCAGCGCCCAGGCGGTCGAGATCGATGCGCGCCATCGCGCCCTTGTCAAAGTGCACCTGCATCGCCGGACAGCTGAGCAGGAACCCCGGCAGCCGCGAGCAGAGCGGGTTGTGGCTCGCCAGCAGGACGGCGGGCTGATCGCGGTGCAGCCGAAGCTCGGACCAGAAGTCCCAGGGGTCCGCCTCCGGTATCAGCGTGTCAGTCCCCAGCAGCTCCCCTTTATAGCGAAACTCCAGCGCCGCGATTTCCGCGGTCTGCACGGCCCGCACCAGAGGGCTGGTCAGGATAAGCGATGGCTGCACCCTGCCGCGGGCAGCCAGCCGGAGCAGAGCGCACAGTTCGTCGCGCCCCCGCGGTGTCAGTTCCCGGTCCTCATCGCGTATTCCCGACCCGTCTTCCGCGATTCCATGCCGCAAAATATACAGTTCCATGCGCTTTCTCCACCGTAACGCGAGATACGAACCGCCCTAATCCGACCGGGCGAGTCCTAATTTGCGACCGTGCACCAGGCAACGGTATCTTGTATAGAGACCCCCGCTCATGCTCAAACACACACGAGTAGCATCCGAGGACCTGAATCCACAAGAAACCAACGAGTGGCTCGAGTCTCTCGACGAGGTGATCGATGAAGCAGGGCCCGACAGGGCTTCTTACCTGCTGCAGCGACTGAATCAACGCGCCGCCGAGTTCGGCGTGACCGCTCCGCTGCGCCTCAACACTCCCTACGTCAACACGATTCCGACCCATCAGGAAGTCCCGTACCCAGGTAATCGCGAACTGGAGAGGAACCTCAAGAATTACATCCGCTGGAACGCACTGGCGATGGTTGTTCGCGCCAACAAGTACGACGACAACATTGGCGGACACATCTCCACCTATGCGTCGCTGGCGACGCTGGTGGAAGTTGGGCAGAATCACTTCTTTCACGGTTCGTACGGCAACCAGCCCGGCGACCTGGTTTACTACCAGGGCCACTCCTCGCCCGGAATGTATGCCCGCGCGTTTATCGAGGGCCGGCTGACGGAGCAGCATCTGCTCAACTTCCGGCACGAACTGCGCGACCATCCTGGTCTGTCCTCCTATCCGCACCCGTGGCTGATGCCGGACTTCTGGCAGTTCCCCACGGTGTCGATGGGCCTGGGTCCCATCAACTCGATTTATCAGGCGCGCTTCATGCGGTACCTGGAGAATCGCGGCATTATCGAGAAGACTCCGCGCAAGATCTGGGCGTTCATGGGCGACGGTGAATCGGATGAGCCCGAATCGCTGGGCGCTCTCACGCTGGCTTCGCGCGAGCGTCTGGATAACCTGATCGTTGTAGTCAACTGCAACCTGCAAAGGCTCGACGGCCCGGTGCGTGGCAACGGCAAGATCATCAGCGAACTGGAAGGCGCCTTCCGCGGCGCTGGCTGGAACGTGATCAAGTGCCTGTGGGGCTCGAACTGGGATACGTTATTCGCCCGCGACACCACGGGTCTGCTGATCCGGCGCATGGAAGAGTGCGTCGACGGCGAGTATCAGAATTTCAAGGCCAAGGGCGGTAAGTACGTCCGCGAGCATTTCTTCGGCAAATACCCTGAGCTCCTGGAGCTTGTGAAGGACATGAGCGACGAAGAGCTCGGCGAACTGCGCCGCGGCGGTCACGATCCGCTGAAGGTCTATAACGCATATTTGAAGGCTGTGAACACGGTGGGCGTGCCGACTGTGGTGCTGGCCAAAACCGTTAAGGGCTACGGGCTGGGCGAAGGTGGCGAGGGCCGAAACGCAACGCACCAGCAGAAGAAGCTGAACGCGCCGCAGATTCAGTACTTCCACAAGCGCTTCGACATGGACATCCCGGCGGAGAAGGTGGAGAAGCTGGAATTCCACCGCCCGGCCGAGGACAGCCCGGAGATGAAGTATCTCCGCGAGCGCACCGCGGCGATGGGTGGGGCGCTGCCGGTTCGCAACGTAAAGCCGATCAAGCACCAGGCCCCGGCGCTGGAAACGTTCCACGAATCGATCGCCGGTTCGGGTGGACGTGCCGCGTCGACCACGTCCGCCTTTGTCGGCGTCCTGAAATCGCTGCTCAAACAAGACGCGCTGAAGAAGTTTGTAGTACCGATCATTCCCGACGAAGCTCGCACATTTGGTATGGACTCCCTGTTCAGCCAGATTGGCATTTACGCGAGCCAGGGCCAGCTGTACACGCCCGTCGACAAAGACATGATCATGTACTACAAGGAAGCCAAAGACGGGCAGATCCTTGAGGAAGGCATCACGGAAGCGGGCTCCATGGCCAGCTTCACGGCGGCCGGAACCAGCTACGCCAACTACGGCGTGCCGATGATCCCGTTCTACATCTACTACTCGATGTTCGGCTTCCAGCGTGTCGGCGATGCCATCTGGGCGTTTGCCGATTCGCGTGGCAAGGGCTTCCTGGTAGGTGGAACGGCAGGCCGTACGACGCTGGCTGGCGAAGGTCTGCAGCATCAGGACGGCCACACGCCCGTTCTGATGAGCGTGGTGCCCACGTGCAAGATCTACGACCCGGCGTTCGCGTATGAGATCGCGGTGATCGTGCAGGACGGGATCCGTCGGATGTTCACCGAACTGGAAGACTGCTTCTACTACCTAACCGTCAGCAACGAGAACTACGCGCATCCGGAGATGCCGAAAACGGAAGGCCTGCAGGAAGGCATTCTCAGGGGCATTTACAAATACCGCGCCGCCACGGGTGGTCCGGCAACCATCAATCTGTTCGGCAGCGGGTCCATCTTCAATGAGGCCCTGCGGGCGCAGCAGATGCTGTCGGAGAAGTGGGGCGTTCAGGCCGACGTGTGGAGCGTCACCAGCTATGTGGAACTGCGTCGCCAGGCGCTGGAAACCGAGCGCTGGAACCGGCTCCATCCCGACCAGCCGGAGCGCACGCCGTACATCAATCAGGTGATGTCGGACGGTCTGCCCGTGGTCGCCGCCAGCGATTACATCAAGGCTCTTCCCGATATGCTGGCGCCGTGGCTGAATGAGCGACTGGTGTCTCTGGGCACCGACGGGTTCGGCCGCAGCGAGAATCGCCAGCACCTCCGCCGCTTCTTTGAGAACGATGCGGAGTCGATCGCCGCGGCTGCGCTGGTGAAGCTCTCCCGGGACGGCAAGTTCGACGCCGTTCGCGCCCGGGAGGCGATTGCGGAACTGGGCCTCGATTCGGAGAAGAAGTACGCAGCAATCTCCTGATCGCTCCGGCGATAACCTGGTCGGCGCTGTAGTCGTCGACAAGCCCGCGGGCTGGACGTCTCACGACGTCGTCAACAAAATCCGCCGCTTCGCCGGGACCCGCAAGGTGGGACATCTCGGCACGCTCGATCCCCTGGCCACAGGAGTCCTTCCGCTCCTGCTTGGCCGGGCGACGCGGCTTGCGCAATATTTCGGAAAGAATCGCAAGAGCTACGAAGGTGTCGTGCGTTTCGGTTTTTCCACCGACACGTACGACAGTGCCGGCGTCGCCACCAGCCCCGAGACGGAGTATCACCCGTCGACTGTGGAGCTGGAGGAGGCGCTGGCAGCCTTCCGCGGCCCCATCAATCAGGTTCCCCCGGCGGTGTCGGCGAAGAAGATCGGCGGCATTCCCGCGTACAAGCTGGCTCGTGCCAACAAACCGGTCGATCTGCCGGCTGTCGCCGTCGAGGTCTTTTCTCTGGAGTTACTCCGGGTTGAGGGCTCCACCGCGGAGCTGCGCGTCGAGTGCTCCGCTGGCACGTATGTGCGGAGTATCGCGCACGATCTTGGTCTGGCGCTCGGGTGCGGTGCACATTTGCAGTCATTGCGGCGAACCGCTTCGGGCGAGTTCACGCTGGCTCAGTCGCGAACGCTGGAGCAACTGGCCGAACTGTCGGCGGAGGGCCGGTTCAGCGAGGCGCTTGTAAGTGGCAGCGATCTGCTGGAAGACATGCCGCTGGAGAATGTCGATGCCACTACGGCTGGGTTCATACGACAGGGCCGCGAGTTCCGCACGTCACCCTTTCGCGGGCTCAATGAAGCGCCTCTGATCAAGGCTGTCGGCCCGGATGGCGATTTGATCGCGATTGGGCAAATACGATTACCGAACCTGTATCATCCTGTACTCGTGCTGTAGGTTCTCCCGGGCAATTAAGAAAACTTAATCCCGGCTTCAGTTAACTTTCATCGGCATCGAATACTCTGATAAGAGTGGCATCAGGCCGCTCGTTCCTCTGCAATGGTCAAATTCGCCGGCATACTTCTGCTACTACTCGCGTGCGCTGTGTCGGCGAGCCCTGTGCAGCAGGAAGAACCGCCTCCTCCCACCGACTCGCCCTACGAGTTTGTCTCTGGTGTCGTGTCGGAACTGCCACCCGGAAAAATCGTGGTAAACCGCGCTGTGCTCGGCAAACCGGCAGAGAATCGCACGTTTTTGATCGGACCTGACACCAAAATCGAGGGCCGTCTGCGAGTGAAGGTTCGGGTTACGGTGGGGTTCCGCACGGGTGAAGACGCGGAACCCACCGCGGTCCGGATTATTGTCCGTCAGCAGGCCGGGAAGAAGTAGCCGGCGCCGATTTTCGCTTTTCCACCCAGCCCTCTTTGTTCGACTGACGCCCTCGCCCGATTCCCAGCGCACCCTCTGGCACAGTCTCGGTGATTACCGAGCCTGCTGCGATATAGGCAGTTCCGCCAACCTCCAGCGGAGCTACCAGCGTCGAGTTGCTGCCGATGAAGGCGCCTTCCCCGATCACCGTCCTGTGCTTCTTCGATCCGTCGTAGTTGCAGGTGATGGTGCCCGCGCCGATGTTGGTCCCGGCGCCAATCTCGGAATCGCCCAGGTAGGCCAGATGCCCGGCTTTGACGCCCTTGCCGAAGCGAGTCTTCTTCAACTCGACGAAGTTGCCGATGTGCGAGCCTGCGCCGACGTGGTTGTCCATGCGCAGCCTGGCGAACGGACCAATGGAGGCGCCTGTTTCCACCACGGACCTGCCGATGATGGTGTAGGGAGCGATCTCCACATCGTCGTCGATCCGGGTGTCGCTCAGAATCGCTCCGGCACCGATGTGGCAGTTCTCGCCGATAGTGGTCGAGCCAGTCAGCTGGCAGAACGGATCGATTATTGTATCGATTCCTACGGTTACGTCGACGTCGATCGACACGGTCTCGGGCCGGCGAATGACGGCTCCCGCCAGCATCAGATCAGTGTTCTTGCGGCGTCGCAGAATGCCGTCCGCCTCTGACAGTTCCACCTTGGTGTTGATCCCGAGGAGTTCGCCATAGTCGCCGTGCAGCAGGGAGTGGACCTTATGACCGGATGCGTTCAGGATCTCGACGATGTCGGTCAGGTAGTATTCGCCGGAGACCGGATTCGGGACGATCTCGCCGAGTTTTTGCCACAGCGTCGCTGCATCGAAGCAGTAGATGCCGGAGTTGATGACGCGCACGGCCTTCTGCTCCGCTGTAGCTACTTTTTCTTCCACGATGGCTCGCACGCAGTTGTCCTCATCGAGGATGCAGCGGCCATAGCCGGTGGGATTCGGAACTTCGGTTGTGATGACGGTGGCTGTGGCTCGAGCCAGGTTGTGCTGCCGGACCAGTGAGGCCAGCGTGGAGGCCCGCAGTAACGGGCAATCACCGTACAGGACGATGAGGAGCCCCTCATGCTCCGGCACAGCGTCACGGCATGCTTCCAGCGCATGACCCGTGCCATTTTGTTCCGTCTGGCGTGCGAAACGCAAGCCCCTGCCCTGCAGAAGATCCTCTACCTGGTCGGCCTGATGACCCGTGACGACCACAATATGGCCGGGAGCGGCCACGGTCAGGGCGGCCCGTACCACATGTTCGACCAGGGCGAGACCGCCTGCCTCATGCAGTACCTTTGCCTTGCGAGACTTCATGCGCGTGCCAGATCCGGCCGCAAGAATCACAACTGTCGCGTTTGGTTCCATCCAATGAAGATTGTCGCAGCCCTCAGGCGCTGAGGACGTGCGTCCGCTGCCGCCGCGATGCCGAGGCCAGTTCCACGGCCGTGGCGGCGAGCACCATGGGGTTATGCCGCACCTTGTGGCCATCGGCGGCAAGCTCCCGGTTCAACACACGAATGCCCATGCGGACCATGCGCTCGCTGTCGTTTTCGACGGGCTTCGACTTTTTTGTTTCGTACTCATGCTGCAGGAAAGCGGGGATGGGCCGGACATTGCATACGGCAACGTCGATGATCCGGCGGCGCGCGTGATCGTGAATCGCCTTGATGTGTTCGGAAGCGGAGAAGTGCAGGGTCTCGCCGGGCTGCCACATCAAATTTACGAAGTACACCTTCATGGCCGGTGAGTTCGCGATCGCCTCCGCCACGCCTTTGACCAGCAGATTCGGAATGATACTGGTGAACAGAGATCCTGGTCCCAGGGTGATCAGGTCAGCCGAGGCAATCGCGGCGAGCGTCTCGGCCAGGGGCTTCGGCCGGGCCGGTTTGAGCCGGATTCGGAGGATACGGGCTTTCGATTTGCTGATCCGCGTCTCGCCCTCTACCCGCGAGCCGTCCGCCAGTTCGGCTTCCAGAACCACGCTCGCAGCTGTCGAGGGATAGATATGACCGCAGGTGGCAAGAACGTCGGAGGCATGCTGGACTGCCCGGGCAAAGTCGCCGCCGGACAGGTCGGTCATCGCCGTGAGAAACAGGTTTCCGAGCGTGTGACCTTTCAGTCCGCGCCCCGAGTTGAATCGATACTGGAACAGCCGCGCCAGCAGCGCCTCGTCCTCTGACATCGCTACCAGGCAATTGCGAATGTCGCCGGGCGGCAGCATGTCGAACTCTCGCCGAAGTCTGCCGGAACTGCCTCCGTCGTCGCCCACGGTCACCACGGCGGTGAGGTCGAGAGTATGTACCAGTCCACCGCTGTCGTCCTCAGGGCCGCAGTGCATGTAGCGCTTGAGTCCCTGAAGCAGGGTGGAAAGGCCAGTGCCTCCGCCAATGGTTACGATTCGGAGAGGGTCATCGGCACGGAGGCCATTCCGTTTCATGCAGTTATCAGGATCTCACAACCGGAATCTTACCGGCGTCGTCAGATTCCGGTATATCCTGCCGGATCCACCTGCCCAGCGCCGACGCCAGCGCCTGCACATCCAGCGGTTTGGCCAGATAATCGTCCATCCCGGCTGCCAGACACCGGTCGCGGTCGCCCTGCATGGCGTTGGCCGTAAGTGCGATCACCGGAGTCACTGAGGCTCTGCCTGGCAGGGCTCGTATGGCCCGCGTGGCATCGTAGCCATCCATGCGCGGCATCTGGCAGTCCATCAGTACAGCGTCGAAAGTGGCCGTCGCCATGGCCTCCAGCGCCTCAATGCCGTCCACCGCGCATTGCACCTCATATCCCAGCTTGCTCAGCATCCAGACGGCAACTCTCCGGTTCACGGCGTTGTCCTCAACCAGCAGGACTTGCCCGTGACGCTCCGGCAGATCTGGCTGTGGGGCGGCGGCAGGGCTGAGACCCTCCAGTGCCTGGATGAGGCGGCTGCGATGAATGGGACAAATCAGCGTGCGGGTGTTCGCTTCCGCCTCGGAAACCGAGTCGGAGAGGTAGCGAAGCCGGATGCGAGGCCCCGTCCAGCCTGTGTACATCAATGACGATGCGTGGGCCAGCAGGTAGTCCTGCGGCGTGGCTGGCGCGGTGCGTACCACTCCCGGACCCACCCACCAGCGGACAGCCGCCGCCGTCGCCTCACCAGCGTCCACCACCACGCCGACTCCGCGGCTGAAGCGATCCGCAGGCTTTTCCAGGGAAATAATCGGCAGTGGGATCTCAAACCAGAAAGTGGAGCCCTCCCCTGGATGGCTGCGAACATCAATCCGCCCGCCCATCAGTTCGACAATCTGGCGCGAGATCGCCAGCCCGAGGCCCGTTCCGCCGAACTGCCTGGTGCTGGTTCCGTCGAGCTGCACAAAGCGCTGGAACAGCAGCTTCTGCGATTCTTCCGCGATGCCGATACCGGTATCGCAGACCTCAAAATGCCACAGACCACCGCTGTCCGGCTTCGGCCATGCGCGGACGATGACCGAGCCTTCGGCGGTGAACTTCACCGCGTTGCTGATCAGATTCAGCAGCACCTGACGAACCCGGTGCTGGTCCCCCCGCACCCGGGTTCCCTCCGGCGCCTCCACCCATCCCGCCAGATCGAGCCCCTTGCTGTGCGCCCGCTCCGCCACAATGTCGAGCGCTGCCTCCACCACGGTTTCCGGATCGAACTCCACCGTCTCCAGCCGCAGAACGCCGGATTCCATGCGCGAGGACTCCAGCACGTCGCTGATGAGATGGAGCAGGGAATTGGCGCTTTCCCGAATTATGCCGAGCCCTTCGAGCTGCTCCGGAGTCGCCTGTGAGCTCAGGAGCATCTCCGTTGTCCCCACCACGCCGTTCAGCGGCGTGCGCAGCTCATGGCTGACGTTGGCCAGAAACTCGGATTTCATGCGGGAGGCTTCAAGAGCCTCATCGCGCGCGATGGCAAGCTGTGCCTCGGTGCGCCGACGCTCGGCGACCTCAAGAATGAGTTGCTCGGTGCGTTGGCGGACCGTCGCTTCAATGTGTTCCGTCTTGTCGATGTTGCGTCGCAGCCACATCTGGATCAGGAACGTGATCAGCAGTCCCGACGCGGTGAACGCAAGAGAAAGGAACAGGCTCGGAGGCGGCATTACTGGCTCGCAGACGATGCGCCAGGTCCTGTTCGCAACCTTCATGGCGCGCGATACCGGCGGAGCGGTCAGCGGCACGTTGCCGCCAGTGAGTCTCGACGCGTGCCGGTAAAGCTGCTTCTGGGCGGTGGGTTCGGTCTCGTCGATTAAGGTGATCTGAATGCCGACCGGCTGGAGGTAGGCCAAGGCGTGCTCCACCACCATGTCGGGCCGTATTCCGACCGCCAGGAAGCCATTGGGCGGTCCGTCAGTCTGGCCGTTCCACCAGACCGGGGCGTAGACGGCGACCCGCGGAAATTTGTCCCCGACGAAACGGATCGGGCCGGTGCAGACGGGTCGCCGTTCGGCGATGGCCTGATGCATGGCGATGCGGGTCTCAGGGCGGGATTCGGCGTTGAACCCGAGCGCGGACCGGCCCACCTCTTCAGGAACTGAGTACACGATGGGATAGTAGTGAGCTCGCCGCGGAGCGTGCACCAGGCCGCCTTTCGCGGCGTCAAACTCCGCCAGCCAGGGTCGAGGGGCGCCGGAAGCGAGCAGAGTTCGCTCCAGGGTTTCCCTGTCTCTGTCGTCGACTCGCGGCAGCCAGGAGATGGCGTGGCTGCTGTCCGGGCCCTGAACGGCCCGGGCCACTTCCTCAAAACGCTGGCGGGTCATGCTCTCCTGCTTATTCAGCAGGTTGGTGACCGACGTCAGCATGAACAGGTCGGCGTCCGCCTCACGCCGAATGGCGGCGAAGCGGTTTTCCGCTCCGGCCAGGATCTCCCTTTGGAAGAAGTGCAACTGTTGCTGCCGGACCAGGAACCCGACGACGACAGCTATAGCGATCCCACACACTGCGGTGAGGAGGAGCGGAGCGATCCTGGGGCGAGTTTCTTTCATCTCCGACGGTCAGACGCCTCGTTCATTAACCGGCAGGGAAGGAATCGGCAAATGCCCAGTCTTCCGACAGGGTGGAACGGGCCGTCCGAGTACTGGTAGTGTCTGAAGAGATGATCAAATCGACCATTTTTCGCGAATATGACATTCGCGGTATCGCCGACACAGAGTTGCTGAGCGATGGAATCGAACTGCTGGGGCAGGCTATTGGCACCTGGATGCAGCGGAACTACGGCCGCAGGGTAAGTGTGGGCCGGGATGTCCGCCTGAGTGGGGAGCGGCTGCGAGACGCCATCGTGAAAGGCCTGATCGCGGCTGGCTGTGAGGTAACGGACTGCGGCCGTGTGCCCACCCCGCTGCTCTACTACTCGGTGCAGCATCTGGGCGCGGACGGCGGCGTGATGATCACGGGAAGCCACAATCCCGCTGAGTTTAACGGATTTAAGATCGTGGCTGGCGGTGGGACCATCTACGGTGCGCAGATTCAGGAACTGCGGCAGATGATTGAATCGGGCGACCTGGCCACAGGCGAAGGATCGGTCCGCACTCATGATATCGAGACCCCCTACGTCGATGAGATTGCGAAGCAGTTCCAGTTTTCCCGGCGCATCAAAGTAGTGGTGGACTCGGGCAACGGAGCCGCCGGTCCAGCCATGCACCGGCTTCTGGAGAAGCTCAATGTGGACGCCACCGAATTGTACTTCGAAATGGACGGGAACTTCCCGAACCATCATCCCGATCCCACAGTCGAGCACAACCTGGATGCGCTGAAAGCGAAGGTCGCCGAGACCGGGGCGGAAATGGGAATCGCGTTTGACGGCGATGCCGACCGGATCGGTGCGGTCGACGAGCAGGGCCGCGTGGTGTGGGGCGATTACCTGATGCTGATTTACGGCCGGGAGATTCTCAGCCGCAAGCCCGGCGCCACTTTCATCGGCGAAGTGAAGTGCTCCCAGGTGATGTACGACGAACTGCGCAAGCTCGGCGCAAACGCGATCATGTACAAGACCGGGCACTCGCTGATCAAGGCGCGCATGAAGGAAGAGCACGCCGAACTCGCCGGCGAGATGAGCGGTCACATGTTCTTCAAAGACCGCTACTACGGTTTCGACGATGCGCTGTATTCGGCCTGCCGCCTGATTGAGATTGTGGCCGATTCCGGCAAGCCACTGTCGGCGCAGACCGACGGCCTGCCCACCATGGTAAGTACTCCCGAGCTTCGCAACGATACTCCGGAAGAGCTGAAGTTTGCCGTAGTGCAACGCGTGCTCGACCATTTCCGCGGCAGGCGCGAGGTCATTGATGTGGATGGCGCCCGCATCCTGTTCCCCCACGGCTGGGGGCTGGTCCGGGCATCGAACACACAGGCCATTCTGGTGATGCGCTTTGAAGCGACGTCGCAGAAACTGCTCGATGAATACCGCCGTGAGGTGGAGGAAGTGGTGGAGAGCGCCAAGGCTGCGGCTGTATCCGCGGCGGGCTGACGAAGAAACCGGCGGCTTGTGTGAAATAATGCGTGTCGCCGATGCGCTACCGTCACCGAGTACTTTCGCTGCTGTTCTTTTTGTCGATCATTACGTACCTGGATCGCGTGTGTATTGCGGCCGCCGGGCCTGCCATGCAGCGCGATCTGGGACTGAGCCAGTCGCAATGGGGCTGGGTGGTCGGTATCTTCGCACTGTCCTACGCTGCCTTTGAAATCCCCAGCGGGGCGATGGGCGATCAGTACGGGCCTCGCCGCGTGCTCACCCGGATCGTGCTGTGGTGGTCGGCCTTTACGACGCTCACCGGCGTCGTCTCCAGCTACTCCGTTCTGCTGTTCACGCGCTTCTGCTTCGGCGCGGGTGAGGCGGGCGCTTACCCCAACAGCTCGTCGAGCATCTCCCGCTGGTTCCCGGTGGCCGAACGCGGCCGCGCCCACGGCACCGTCTGGATGGCGAGCCGCCTGGGTGGCGCGCTAACTCCCCTGCTGGTGTACCCGATTCTTGCCACATTCGGCTGGCGAGCCTGCTTCTTCATCTTCGGGTTCATCGGCGTGATCTGGTGCGTGGTCTGGTACATCTGGTACCGCGATACGCCGAGCGAAAAAGAGGGTGTCACAGCGGAAGAACTGGCCGAGATCGGCGACGAAGCCGGCCGCGTACACCATGGGCTGCCGTGGGGCATCGCGCTGCGCAACGCGAATCTGTGGAAGATCATGCTGATGTACCACACCTACTGCTGGGGCAGCTACTTCTATCTGTCGTGGCTGCACACTTACCTGGCGAAGGGTCGCGGGTTCGCCGGCGATGAGCTGAAGTTCTTCTCCATGCTGCCGTTCCTTGCGGGCGCAGCGGGCAACTTTACCGGCGGCGCGGTCAGCGACTATCTGGTGAAGCGATTCGGTCTCGCGATCGGGCGTAAAACCGTGGGCTCGGTAGGTCTCGCGATGTCGGCAGTGTGCATGCTTGGCACGGGCTTCACGCCGGACCGTTACGTTGCGGTGGCGCTGCTCACGTTCGGCTATTTCGGGATGGACTGCATGCTGCCGGTGTCCTGGTCGATATGCCTCGACGTGGGCCGGAAGTACGCAGGCGCGGTCACCGGCGCGATGAACACGGCGGGGCAAATCGGGTCATTCCTCTCGTCGGTTACGTTCGGCATTATGGTGGACCACTTCGGGGGCAGGTACGATTACCCGATGATCATGTTCGGGTGCTTCCTGATGGTCAGCGCGCTCATCTACACCACCATCGATCCCACGGATCAGCTGGTTCCCGAGGCCGAACCCGTTCCCGCCCCGAGTCTGGCTTAGCGACGGACGCAGCTAAACGGCGATGACGGTGACCTCGCGCGCAGAAGCCCTGGCAAGCCGTTTTAAGTCATCAGGGTCGCTGGTGAGAATCATCGCGCTCCTGCGAAGCGCTACCGTCACTACAAAGGCGTCGACAACATCTGCCGTGTTGGTCTTGCCAAGCAAACGTCCTGCTTCATGCGCCTCGCTTTCTCCAACAGGAACGACCGCGCACCCGGTCAGAAAGCGCCGGAGCTGGGCCTGTCGTGGCGACCGGCTGGTTTGGGCGAGCACCGGAGAAGGAACACACGGAACAATGCCGAATTCCAGACGCGCTTTGTGTTCGGCCCATGTTCTCCGGTCGTTCCTGTCCGCCGCGACCAGAACTCCCGCATCGTAAACGACAGTGCTCACGCCGGACGCCGAACCTTTCGAGACGTTCGCAATTGCGCAACCACACTGCGTCGAGCTTGATCCATCTCTTCTTCGCTGAAGGCTCCGTGCCCCTTTTCCCACTCAGCGATGGCCGCAAGGCCAGCCCGCCGCTGCAATACTTCCCGCGCCGCGCTTGTCATCCAGGCGGAGACGCTCACCCCTTCCCGAGCGGCCTCCGCGAGAATCTCTTCGTGAACCCTGGGGTCTACAGTAATCGCAAGCTTCGGTGATGGGTTGCCGCGCGGCATAATAGTATCCTACTTGAGTAGGATACCGCACGGGAAGTACCGACGGCTCCATAAGCGCGAGCAGCCTTCGTATGTCCAGGAACGGAGCGTCGCATCCGCAGTCCGCGATACCGGCCGGTTCTTCGCGTCAAAATGACACGCCGGGATGGTTTGGAAGAGTGGTGTATTGGTTCGTCTCGGGGTTGAACCAGATCTCGTGACTACCCGACGCCTGTGGATCGAATGCGAATCTAAAAGCCCTGAGCTTTGGGGCAACCTCGCGATACCTGAAGCCCGAAAGCCGACCCATCAGGCAGCAACAACGATCGTATAGTCGCGACGGTCCATTGTTGTTGGCAGCGAAGGCACGGCTCCACGCTCGCGCCCAGCTTCAATCAGTTTGCGCGCTACGTCGCGAGCGATCTCCAGAGCCTCCGCGACCGTGCGACCCTGAGCCAGAAGGCCCGGCAATTCGTCCGACGTTGCCAGGAATAGTCCCTCTGGCAACTCCTCGACGTGAATGCGAATGGCCAGTTCCATAGGCTCATCCTGGCACTCCGGATCCCCTGTCGCTGCGCGGTTGTTCAGGTTCGCCCGATCATCGAACTTTCCGAAAGCGCGGATTGCAATCAGCCAGGCCATCCGACCCATACCGGGTCCACGTTGCCGCCCCGAGTCTGGCTTAGCGAATCGTCGGGTACTTGATCCCGAGCTGCTCCATATAGGTGGCGTACTTCGAGGGGTCGTATTTCAGCTTGTCGAGGTGCGGGCGGAAGCGCTCCATCTTTTCATGGTTGATGGCGATCGGCGGCGTCGCCTCGGCCGGGATCAGCGACTCCCACTTCGTCACTTTGGTTTGCTCAGCGAAATAAGCTTTGGCGGCAGAGACCAGGGACGGGTTGGTCAGCAGATCAATCGCCGTCATGGCGTGCGCCCTGGCCCCGGCAGTCGAGCCCTTGTGCGAGATCGGCGTTGCCATTGCCATGCCGCTCGACCAGTGGTGTCCTGTCATGCCGGGGATGTTGCCTGGGAATCGCAGCACTACGGTCGGCAGGTTCCAGCCCACCTCGGCGATGTCATCGGAGCCGGCATTGGAA
>JAWXCM010000362.1:0-16665 GCA_034408745.1 Bryobacteraceae bacterium | reverse complement strand
CGCAGACTGCTCTCGAGGCTCTGACCGTCGGTCTGCCGCGGTCAGAATGTCAGGCGACGGCGCGGCCGGGATAGTAGCTGGTGAACAGCGCTCCCTGGCTGCGCTGCGGATAACGGCGCAGCAGCTCCTGCGGGAGGTCGCTGCCATCCCCGCCCCGGAGCATCGAACGGAGTTGCAGGCCGTTGACGACAGCTTTGCCTCCGGCGTCGTTGTTGGTAATGACGAAAACTTTCGAAGCGAAGCCAGCGATGCGGTCGACACGCGCTTTCCATTCGGCGAGTTCGCTGTCGGAGTACAGGTAGTCGTAGCGGTGGTTCTGTACTGGCGCGCGGTCGTCCTGATACCAGTTAAACGAGTTGCGGCCGTGGAGGCGCACATAGCCGGTCCCGGAGGTCAGGAAGGCAGTCGGCGGCATGGCGCGGGTGTAAGACGGCTGGTCAATATTGCAGAAGCCGACCCGGTAGTCGATGAATGTGCCGACAGCTTCGTCCACCATCCAGCTGGCATGGCGCATCTCGGCCACCAGCGGGAATTCATGGAAGGTGCGGCGCAGGTTGATGAAGTGCTCGCGATTCTCGCGGGTGTAGCGGAACGACCACGGAAACTGCATGAGCACACAGCCCAGCCGTCCGGCACGCATCAGCGGCCAAAGCCCGTCCTTGAATGCCGCGACTTCCTCCGGGACCAGAACGCGGTCATGAGTAAATCGCAGATGCAGTTTGGCGGAAAACTGGAATTCGGTGTTTTGCCGAACTTTGCGCAGCCAGACGCGTGTGACTTCCGGGCGCAGGAACTCGCGGAAGGTCTCCGGGATTTCGACGGCATCGAAATGAGCCGCCACGTATTCAAGGGGATGCTGTTTGGCGGTGGTCTCAATATGCGACCAGCCGCAGGGACCGCAGAGAATTTGGGAAGTTGGATTCGACATGCGATGCGTTCGCCCTTTGTTCGCCACCAGAATAGGGCGGAACGCATTGTGCTGTCAAGAAAAATCTTCGCCTGATGTTCGCCTCTAAATAATTACGTTGGAGGCTGCAACCTTTGGCCTGGCCGAGGCGTTATTACTTGTAACTCCGTCCGGAGCGGGCGCATGTACCCAACCACCCAATACCCCATGCACCCGCTCCACCCCTCAACCTAATCGAACATTCCCTCAAACAGGACGCTGCTGAGATAGCGCTCTCCTGCATCGGGCAACACCGTGACGATCATTTTACCCACCATGTCGGGTCTTTTTGCAACTCGTACCGCGGCGGCGACCGCGGCGCCACAGGAAATGCCACAAAGAATGCCCTCTTCCCGGGCGAGGCGCCGTGCCATTTCGACCGACTCCTCATTAGTAACCTGTTCCACGGAATCGATTACGGAAAGGTCGAGCGTATCGGGGATAAATCCCGCGCCAATTCCCTGAATCTTGTGCGGTCCCGGCTTGAGTTCCTGCTTGTTCAGGGTCTGGGTGATCACGGGCGAGTGCGTGGGTTCGACCGCAATTACATGAATTGGCTTACCTTTTTCGCCCTTGATATAGCGCGACACTCCGGTAATGGTCCCGCCGGTGCCAACGCCTGACACAAAGACGTCGACCTTGCCGTCGGTGTCGTCCCAAATCTCAGGACCGGTGGTCTTGAAGTGGATGGCAGGATTGGCGGGGTTCTTGAACTGTTGGAGTAACACCCAGCGACTGGGGTCGGACGCGAGGACCTCTTCGGCTTTCGCGATGGCGCCTTTCATGCCCAGCGCACCCTCCGTCAGAATGAGGTTTGCACCGAATGCTTTCAGCACCTTGCGTCGCTCCAGCGACATGGTTTCGGGCATGGTGAGGGTGATGGGGTAGCCCCTTGCCGCAGCGACGAACGCGAGCGCGATTCCGGTGTTGCCACTGGTGGGCTCGATGATCGCCTTGCCGGGTTTGAGAGTGCCGCGTTCTTCGGCGTCCCACACCATGGAAGCGCCGATACGGCATTTGACCGAGTACGCCGGATTACGGCCTTCGATCTTGACCAGTACGGTCGCCTGAGCGCCGTCGGTGACGCGCCCCAGTTTTATGAGCGGCGTACGTCCAATGCTTAGAGAATTATCCTGAAAGTACATGTAGCCCTCCTAAATATCCCAGTTCGGCACGTAATTACCCTGTTTTTCGCGCCAGCGACGGACCAAATCTCCAAAACTTGTGCCGTCGACCACCGTTGAAACCGCTTCGTCCACCTGATGCCACATCTCCAGAAACGGGTTGCTGTTCTCGTCTTTAGGCCCGGAGCGACCGTTCCTCGAAGACTCCATGAAGCGTATCACCTGACCCACGGTAATCGCGTCAGGCGGACGCGCCAGCAGGTATCCGCCTTCGGCGCCGCGCCGAGATTCGACGAAGCCACCCTGCTTCAGTCCGGCCAGAATGAGTTCGAGAAATTTCTGTGGGATCTTGCGACGTCGGGCGATGTCAGCGATTTTGACGGGTTCGCCGCGAGTGTGCAGGGAGAGATCGAACAGTGCCTGAAGTGCATACTCCCCTTTGACGGAAGTGATCATGAATCGTCCAATCTCTACTAGAGATTAGTCGATCCAACACCCCGTGGTCAACCGACCAGCGCGCCGCGTAGTTCGAACTCAGCCAGATCCATCCAGCGATTCGCGGTGGTGTTCTGTACGAAAGTGAGGTTGTCGATCCACGCGGCAGGACGGGGAGCGCATTCCGCCCAGCGACGGACGGCCAGTTCGTAATACTCAGCCACGATGGCAGGGTCGATTCCCTGGGCCAGAGTGACGTGCGGATGATAGGTGTAGGGCTCGTCGTAGGCGAAAACGCCGCTGTTGAGGGCGTTGTGCATCTCGTAGAAGCATTCGCTGCCGCGCGACACCTCGGCGAAGATCACCGACGTCTTGTCAAAGACGCTAATTTTGGGAATCTCCATCTCGAATGCGGGGAAAGGGGCGCTGCGGATCTTGAGGTCTGCTTCAGCGATTTCGGCGCGAGCGGGCAAAGGCCTGGGCGGGAGGATGGTGACATGCGACTGAGCAACACAGCCACTAACAAGTTCCTGTCGCAGCCTGGTGATGAAGTCCCCGAGTTTCCCTGGAATGTAGCTGACTACCGCGTATTGGTTTATTGGTTCAGCGGAGGACGGAGGCTCACACCTCATCAGACTGCTCCCTGCGCCGTCGGCGACGCGTCCGGGACTGGAGGCGCAGCGCTCAAATCCGGCTTCACTTCCGGAAGCTGCCACTGAGCTTCCTCAAATCCCACGTATTTGTAGATGCGGAGCTCACCGTTGTCGGCTTCCAAAATATCGCCGGGTTGCAGCGCCTCCGTCGAATCTTTCAGATGGAGCCACGCGGCGTAGGGGCTGCGCGCTTCGACCGAATGCACGGGTTCATAGTCTTTCGGACGAACCATGGAAAGGCCGATCGTATGAGGCGCCCACCGAAACTGCTGGCGGGCATTTTCCTTCAGACGGTGAATACGGTATGAGAACACCCTTCGTCACTCTCCTCAGGCTCGCCGTCAAGTCGACCCCGATTGACACATTCTACAACCGAAGCCAGAGCGTTTTCACCGTCTGTCCTTCCAAGACGGATCCAGCGTTCTGCTTTAGTACTAGTCCAATAGATGGAATCCCATGCATTTCCAAGCGTTTCGCCGGGAACAATCTCTACCAGAGAGACTGCAGCCGTATTGGGAGAAGCGAATTTTCCGTATCGGCGGAGGGCGCCGACCAGTCCGCGAACCAGCGGCGGCCGGGAACTGAGGATGTTCAGCGCCACGATGCGGGTGGCTCCCATTTCCATGGCAGCCCAGACGGGCAGGGGCTCGACTAAACCGCCGTCGGTGTAGTAAGCGCCATCGATAGAGTAATGCGGGAGGAAGAATGGGACGGCACAGGAAGCCGCGACATGCCTCCAGCTCATCTCCGGGTACCGGAACAGTCTGGGGCGCATGGTGCGAAATTCGGTCGCGACGACGCCCACTTCCGCGCGGGGCGTACCTGCGTCGCACATCTCGCGAATGATGACTTCGAGCGGCGCCGCGTCGATGACGCCGTCGGACAGGTAGGGTGGAACGCGCCATCGAACCTGCGCCAGACCGTCGAGCGACAGCCAGCGGTCGATCAACTCGCCCCCGGTGCACCCGCAGGCGATCAGCCAGGCGTTGAGGGATCCTACGGAGGCGCCGACGACGATGTCGGGGCGGAACTCCCGCTGCAGGGCTTGCCAGACGCCTGCCTGCCAGGCACCGAACATTCCTCCGGCTGACAGCACCAGCGCGGTCTTTCCCCCGTTACCCATAGCTATACGATTCAGCCCGTGGCAGTTGCGTTTCGCCTCGGGTGGAACGGACAATGAAATTGGCCATGGACTTTGACCCGGCAGTGTATAGTCCCGAGGTTTTCGAGCTACTCGCCCTCGATGGCAGTGGCACACGGCTTCTTCCACTGGTAATGGGACCTCCTTCCCCGGCTGAGGCTGTCGAGCGGCTGCAGGCAGCGTCGGCGCGAATCTTGTTCGCCGACGCCCGTGCTCCTGAAGCGGCAATGGCGGGCCTGTGGCTCTACTTCAATGGTTTCGAACAGGCCCACAATATCTCTCAGGAAATTCCTGGTCCGGATGGAAGCTACTGGCACGGGATACTGCACCGTCAGGAGCCTGACGCGGGAAATGCGGGTTACTGGTTCCGGAGAGTAGGCCGGCATACGATTTTCCCGGCGCTGCATGACACCGCGATTCAGATTCTGAGCGAGGCCTCGTCGCGTCTGACATGGAAGCCGGGCAGTACCTGGGACCCGTTTGAATTCATCGATTTCTGCGAAATGGCGCGACGGCGGCCGGGATCGCAGGAAGAGCTTGCTGCCCGCCGCATCGCTGTAGCGGAATGGCAGTTGTTGTTCCACCATTGCGCTTCGGCGGCCTTCTGAAGGCGCTGAACCGGGCCGGGCGCGGCCAACGTCTGACACACAGGGAAAAGTCTTGTTCAAACGAATCCTCCTCATTCTGATTCCTGTTGTGGCCCTGCTGGGGTGGCTGATGGCCAGAGGCACTCCGCCGCCGGAAGTCGCATGGACGCAGGCAAAGCGAGAGCCGATTGTCAGCAACCTGACCACGAACGGCCGGGTGGATCCATACGAATGGGTGGCGATCTCGTCCGAATCCGCCGGTCCGGTGCTGCAGATCCACGTGCAACGCGGGGATTCGGTGCGCAAGGGCCAGGTGATCGCGACCGTTGGGTCGGCTCAGGCACAAACGGATTTGTCATCGGCGCAAAGCCGCGTGAACGCCGCACAGGCCGAACTGGAGACGCTGAAGGCGGGAGGTCGCGCATCCGAGCTCGCCGAGATTGAAAGCGGTCTGGTACGAGCTAAGGCGGATTTGACCACCGCGCAGTCGGAAGTGACGACGCTGGAGCGCCTGATCGCTAAAAAAGCGGCCACTCAGGCCGAACTGACGGCTGCCCGCACGGTGGCGCGACAGGCGCAGCAGCAAATCGAAGCTTTTGAGCGGCGCAGGGCGTCGATGGTGACGCAGCCGGACCGGCGGGCGGCCGAAGCTCGCCTTGCTGAGGCGCAGGCGGGACTGACGGCGGCGGGTCGGAGGATCTCCGAATCGCTGATCCGCAGCACGATGGACGGCATTGTGTACTCGCTCGACATCCGGGCCGGGGCGTACCTGGAGCCGGGGGCCGTGGTGGCGAAGGTCGGCAAACTGGACCGCATGCGGGTGACGGTGTATGTCGACGAGCCGGAACTGGGGCGCGTGGCGAAAGCGATGCCCGTGACGATCACCTGGGATGCGCTGCCGGGCCGCGAGTGGAAAGGGACGGTGGAGAGCGTGCCACTGCAGATCGTACCGGTGGGGACGCGGCAGGTGGGTGAGGTGGTTTGTGCGATCGAGAATCCAGACAACAGCCTGATCGCGGGGACCAACATCAACGCCGAGATCCGGTCGAAGGAAGTGGCCAGCGCGCTGACGATTCCTAAAGAAGTGTTGCGACGGGATGGCAACAATACCGGGGTGCTGAAAATTGTCGACGACCGGCTGGTATGGCAAACGGTGCAGACCGGCGTGTCGAGCGTGACGCGCGTCCAGGTGCTCAGCGGCGTGACGGAAAGCGACAAAATAGCGCTTCCGAGTGACGCATCTGTGAAGGCTGGCGACAAGATTCGGACGGTCAGCAAAAGTTAACACCGTTACAAGTAGTCGTGCTGGGGCGTGTTTGGCCGTATAAACAGTGGAGAGGCCAACATGTCAGCGGCCAGTGCGACCGAAACCAAACACATCATTTGGAGCCCCTCCGGGAAGCCAGTTTCCATTCACGTGAACCCTCGCGTGCTGGCGAGGCTGCGTCCCGGGCCCGTTCCGCCTGACGGTTCCCGCCCCATCGAGCGGGGTGGGCTGCTTCTGGGATACGCCCGCGAGATCGGCGAGAAATGGCTGATCGCGGTTGAGGATTCGAAGGAGATCCGGCTGCGGCACCAGCGGAACGAATCGTGGGGGATTGCGGACGACGATCGCGCGGAATTGCAGTCCGCGCTGCGCGAATGGGGGCCGGAGCGTCGGCGAGACCTTCCGCACACGGTCGGATGGTACCGGACGCACACGCGCGCCGGGCTGTACCTGGACGAATCGGACTTCCGCTTCTTTCTGGAGTATTTCCCGCCACCGGCGAATGTTGCACTGGCGCTTTCTGCCGACGAAGGTGGGTTCTTCTTCTGGGAAGAAGGCGACATGCAGCGGTCGCGCCCCTGCGAGACGTTTCGGTTGCCGGAGCCGCCGGTTGCGGCCGTGGTCCGCCAACGCGCACCGATGACGGCTCCGAGGCGCGCGTGGCTGGCCGCGCCGGTGGTGGCGGGTGCCATGATCGGCCTGCTGTGGAATCCCGATCCGTTGCGTCGGCCCACAGCAGCCCAGGTGTCGGTGACTGAGATCCCGTTGGTCGACCCGGCTGAGCCGCGCGCGGTCTTCGCACCGCCCTCGCTGCCAGAAGACCAGTGGCCTGCCGACCAAACGAACCCAATTCCGGTTCTGCCGTCAGAGGTGAAAACGGATGGTTCGTCGTACCGGGCTCGTGCGATCAGTGCTCCTTTGGAGGAGGCTCGGCAGGTAAGGAAACTTCAGGTGCCGACCACCCGAATTACCGCAGCCGAGCCGGTGCTGGACATTGAGGCGCCGATGATCGCCGACGCGGCCCGGGAGTATCACCCGGTGGTCCCGCAGCGTAAGGAAACGCTGGTGTTGGCTACGATGGAGCCGGGCCGGCCGTCAGCCATCCGCCGGGTTGTGGGATCGATTCCCGGATTTGGATTCATCAAGCGTCGCAAGCAGGGTTCCGATAACGAGAACTTTACGCCGCCGAGGGCATTGAAAGAGGTCAGCCCGAGGTCGCCGGGCGGACTGCTTGAGGAGGTCCCGGTGCGTGTGCGGATGTTGCTGGACGCGGAGGGCAGAGTGGAGCGGGCCGAATTGCTGACCCGGAAGGTAGAACCTGGGCTCGCCAGGGCGGCTGTGGATGCGGCGCAGGGCTGGCGGTTCGAGCCCGCGCGGGTGGACGACAAGCCCGTGGCCAGCGAGATGGTGGTTCAGTTTGTGTTCCCGGCCTCTACACCGGGCGGTGGCTTGTAACCGGCTTGTGTGGAAGGAACACGTGAAAAACGGTGCCGTGACTGGGCTCGCTGTCCACCAGCATGGAGCCCCCGTGGTCATCGACGATGCGGGAGACGATGGCGAGGCCAAGCCCAACGCCGTCGGATCGTCGCGTGAAGAACGGGTTGAAGATCTGCTCCAGATCCTTCGGCGCGATGCCGCTTCCCCGGTCGATTACATCGATTTGCAGGAATTCGCCGGTCGGCCGTACCTTCACCGTGACTGACGAGTTGGGCGGGCTGAATTGCGCCGCGTTGAGGATCAGGTTGTAAAAAACCCGCTGCAGCAGTTCCGCGTCGCCCTGAATGGGAGGGAGTTCCGGCAGATAGTTGCGGTGGACGCTGACGGGGAGCGTGGGGCTGTGGCGCTGGAACTCTGCGATGGCGCTGTCGATGACACGCGTGATGTCGGTCTCCTGAAGCTGCAGACGGACAGGCCGCGCGAAGTCGAGGAACCGGGTGATCAGCGAGTTGGTGCGGTCGACTTCGGTGCGGATGAATCCGGCCATTTCCGTAGCGAGCGCGTTGTGGGCCGGCAAATTTCGCTCCAGCATCTCCGCGCTGGCCCGCATGGTCCCCAGCGGGTTACGCAGTTCATGCGCCAGACCGGCGGTGAGTTGCCCGAGGGCGGCGAGTCGCTCCGACCGGCGGGCCTCGGCTTCAGCGGCCTGCAGATTCTGATTCGCTGTCTCCAAATCCTTTGCGGCAACCTCATACCCACGGCGGGCGTCGCGGATCTCCTGCACGTTTTGCCATGTAAGAAACGCCACCACAGGGAGGAACACAAGGCGCTGGCCGATCTCGCCGACGGCGTCAAACGTGAGTTCGAAACGGGAATAATCGAAGAAAACGGGGAGAAGAAACGACAGGTACGACGCGCAGGCGGCAGCCGTGGTCAGCAGAGCGCCCGTGAGGCCGAGGCTGTTCGCTCCGGCCATCACAGGCATCAAAAGAATTACATAATACGAACTGCTGATTCCACCCGTCCAACCAATCAGGAGGTAGCACAACGCAAGTTTAATGAGAACCGAAGCGACCGAGCCACGAGGCGTGTTGAAATACCCGATCCGCGATTCGATGACCTGGAACGCTCCCAGACACAGCAGCAGCCCGATCTCCTGCCGGGTAGGATGGCTGCTTACAAATGCCAGTGCCGCAAAGAGCAGCAACCACACCAGATCCTGCCTGCGGATTAAGCTTCGGAGCAACAAAGGCACCGGAACCATGCTACACTCCGAGCGGATGCGTACATCTCGTCGTCCCTCCGCCGGGTTCACTTCTGTTCACACATTCCTGTAAATGAGAGTTCAGGTTCCGCTTACTACCGGTATTGAGTCCCTGTTTGGGACCCGCGATGAAAATATTCGCCTGATCGAAACCGGGCTCAACGTTCGCACCCGCGTTACCTCCGACAGTATTGAAATTGAGGGCGAGCAGGAGAACGTGGTTCGCGCGGAGCGAATTATCGATGACTTCGCCACGCTGGTTCGAGAAGGCCAGACGATTCCGAACAGCGAGCTGAACAGTTACCTTCGCGTGGTGGTGAGTGACCCTGAGGTCACGCTGCGTGGTCTGATCCAGAGCGGACGGCAGCGCGCGTTCGGCAAGAAAACGCTGGCTCCAAAGACGCTGAATCAGCGGCGGTATATCGATTCCATCGAGCGTAACGATCTGGTGTTCGGCATTGGTCCGGCGGGCACGGGCAAGACGTATCTTGCCGTCGCGATGGCCGTTTCCGCACTGGTGAACAAGAAGATCGCGCGCATTATCCTGACGCGGCCCGCGGTGGAAGCGGGCGAGCGGCTCGGGTTTCTGCCGGGCACGCTGCAGGAAAAAGTGGACCCGTATCTGCGTCCGCTGTACGACGCTCTCTACGACATGCTCGACGGCGAGCGTGTGGAGAAGTTCCTGGAGAAGGGCGTGATTGAAGTCGCGCCGCTGGCGTTTATGCGCGGGCGCACGCTGAACGATGCGTTTATCATCGTGGACGAAGCGCAGAACACCACAGCCGAGCAGATGAAGATGGTGCTCACGCGCCTCGGCTTCAACTCGAAGATGGTGGTGACGGGCGACGTGACGCAGATCGATTTGCCCACGGGCCGAACCAGTGGACTGACGCAGGTAATCGACGTACTGCGGAGTGCGGAAGGAATCGGCTTCGTGTTTTTTGAAGACGTGGACGTGGTGCGGCACACGCTGGTGCAGCGCATCGTTCGTGCCTACGAACGTTACAACCAGCAGATTGGAGCGGGCCGTCAACTGACGCTGAAACTGGCTCAGGCGGCGGCAGCGGATGCGGAATCCGATTCGCTGGCCATTGCCCCGACGGAGGGCTGAGACCTTAGCAGCCATGTCCCCCGACGGCCCCCCATTATTACTTTTCCAACGTGCTGGTTCCGGCATTCCAAAGCGTGAATTGCGCGCCTTCGCTTCCGAGTTGCGAGAAAAAGTCGCAGGCGGCGCCGGTTTCACGTGTCTGTTGACGGATGACAAAGAACTCGAGCGTCTGAACCGCATGTTTTTCGACAAGGCATATCCCACCGATGTGCTCTCCTTTCCGTCCGGCGAGCCCGGTGCGCTGGGGGAAATCGCGGTGTCCATGCAGCGCGCCTCGGAACAGGCCGGGGAGTTCGGCCACTCGCAGTTCGATGAAGTCCGAATCCTCATGCTGCACGGTGTACTGCACCTGCTCGGCATGGATCATGAGGTGGACCGGGGGGCGATGGCCCGGACGGAGAAGCGCTGGCGCCAGGAGCTGGGATTGCCTGCCGGTTTGATTGAGCGGACGAAAAAGAAGAGGGCTTCCCCATGATTCTGGCACTGGCGGCCGCGGCCCTGACCATGGCTTTGCTGCTGGTCCTGGTGACGCTGGTTCAGATGCTGTACATGGACTCGGTCCGTGTGCGGGCTCGGGAAATTGCGTTCCTCGAGATGTTTCGGGAGACCGTGAGCGACCGCATTGGGCTGCGGCCCGACGATGGCATTCTCGCGTTCTCGCTGATCAAGCACACGCTGCTGGCGCTGCTGGGCGTGGTGTTTGTGTTCTTCTCTTCGGCCGATGAATTCGGCCCGACACAGATCGCTGAAGCCACCGTATTGAGCTGGCTGACGATGCTGGTGTCGTGCTACATGGTGCCGCAGAGTCTGTACCGCAGAACTTCGGGCGAGTGGTTTTTGTCGCTGGTCCCACTGGTTCGCGTGCTGGCGTTGATCGTACGGCCGCTGACCGCGATTCTTGGGTTCCTGCAGTCGCTGGCGCAGCTCGGCGAGAAGGACATGACGTCGACCGAATCGATGTCGCCGGAAGACAACATCGACGCGCTGATCACGGCGGGCGCCGAAGAGGGCATCCTCGAAGAAGAGGACCGCAGGCTGATCCAGTCGGTGGTGGCGTTTGGGGACAAGACGGTGCGGGAGGTCATGACACCACGTCCTTCGATTGTCAGCATATCGGCGGACGCGAGCCTTGAGGTACTGCGCCAGCTGGTGATCCATGAGCAGTACTCGCGCATCCCGGTGTTCGACGAATCGATCGACAACGTCGTTGGGTTCGTGCACGTGCGGGACATGTTTGAACTGGATCTGGCGGGCCGCGCGAATCGGAAAGTCCGCGAGCTGATGCGCCCGATTCGACTGGTGCCGGAAACTAAGCCGGTAAACGATCTGCTGCGTGAGATGCAGGCTGAAGGCACTCACATGGCGATGGTTGTGGACGAGTACGGAAGTACGGCGGGTCTGGTGACCATGGAAGACATGGTGGAAGAAATCGTGGGCGAGATCCGCGATGAACACGAACCCGCCGATGATGCGCAGCCGGAAAAAGATGGCTCCTACATTGTGTCGGGGAGCTTTGATCTGGACCACCTGCCCGACTTGATCGGCTTTCGTCCTTCAGAAGAGACGGAATCGACGACAGTGGGCGGGTTGGTGACGGAATGGATGGGCCGTGTCCCGAAGCCTGGAGAAACAGTGGAACGGGCGGGCATCCGCATGGAAGTTGTGACCAGTAACGACCTGCGCGTAGAGCAGGTCCGTATATCGCGCGTGGAAGCGCCGGGTAATGGCAGTCATCAAAACACAAACGGAAAAGACTAAATTTAAATCGGGATTTGTATCGATTGTCGGGCGGCCGAATGCCGGGAAATCGACGCTGCTGAATGCGCTGGTCGGAACGCACCTGGCGATTGTGGCGGACAAGCCCCAGACCACGCGGGTGAACGTGCAGGGCATCCTCAACAGCGAGGGCGCGCAGATTGTATTCGTCGATTCGCCTGGAATTCACAAGGCCAATTCGGCCTACAACCGGCGCATGATGCAGGAGGTTCGCGTTGCGCTGGATGAGCGGGACCTCATCCTGTACGTCGCCGATGCGACTCGATACTTCAACTCGGAAGACGACCATGCGGTCGACCTGGTGCGGAAATCGAAAACCCCGGCATTTCTGGTGTTGAATAAGATCGACAGGCTGGATAACAAGGCCGAGATGCTGGCCGTGCTCGAGAAGTACAAGACGCAGTTTGAGTTTAATGAGTACATCCCGATTTCGGCGCAGGAAGGCGACGGGCTCGACAAATTGAAGGAGTTAATCCTGCAGTATCTGCCTGAGGGTCCGGCGTATTTTCCGACGGATCAGGTGACGGATCAGCCGGAGCGGTTCATGGCGTCCGAACTGATTCGGGAGAAGATTCTGCACGTGACGAGGCAGGAAGTTCCTCACTCGGTTGCTGTGTTCATCGAGCACTGGGAAGAGAAGCCGAAACTGACGCGTATATCCGCGAATATCTATGTCGAGCGGCAGGGCCAGAAGGGCATTTTAATTGGGAGCGGCGGATCGACACTGAAGCAGATTGGCACAGCGGCACGGCAGGACATTGAGGAAATGCTGGGGGCGAAGGTGTTCCTGGAGCTGTTCGTGAAGGTGCAGGCGAACTGGCGCGAGAATCCGGCGTTTCTGAACCAGCTGGACTGGAAGGCGAGCATTGCCGGTGGAGGCCGGTCGACTGCACAGAGCGTTACGGAGAGTCACGCCGCCGGGGATGGACCGGCGCTGCTCCCACCAGAGTGATACGCTCGAATCATGCGCTTCCTGTCGCTTCTCCTGTTGCTGCTGGTTACGCTGTTCCCCGTGGCCGCCAAAGATGAACTTACCGACGATCATCTCTATGACCGCATTCGGATCCAGATTGCGAATGACCGCGAGATCGGCGGGAACCCGATCGAGGTTAAGGTCACCAACGGAAATGTCGAGCTGACCGGCAAGGTTCGGACCGACAAGCAAAAAGTGCGGGCCGAGAAGGTGGCGAAGAAAGTGAAGGGCGTGAAGAGCGTGGTGAACAACATCGCGATCTCGCCCCTTTAAGGCGCGCTACTTCGCGGTGAGCGCAGCCACGGCTTCCGCGTGATTGTTGGCTCTGGCGACATCGAGCGGCGTGCGGTTTTTGGCGTCGAGCCGGGCGGGATCGGCCTTTCCTTTTCGAAGAGCTTTAATCGCCTCCACGCGGTTGAATGAAGCCGCGTAGTGGAGTGGAGTCGACTGCGACTCTGTGTCTTGTGCGTTCGGATCGGCACCCTTCTCCAGCAACATTCCAACGATTTCGGCGCTGCCTCCAAGGGCGGCTTCGTGGAGGATGGCCGTGCCGGCGGCGGTCTTCAGCGACACGTCGGCGCCCTTCTCCAGCAGCACTCTGACGAGCTTTGCGTTGCCCTTGCGCGCTGCGATTTCGATGGCGCGGTTGCCGGCGGTTCCTACGGTGTTCACATCGGCGCCCATTTGCAGGAGCATGTTCAGGACAGCCATATCGCCACGTGCGGCGGCATCCTGCAGGGACCATCTCCACTCTTCATCGACGCCTTTGTTTGGCAACGGCGTCATGAGAGCGCGGGTCATGCGAACCATGCCGGTGTTTTGAGGGCAGTCCGCCGCGATCATGGCCGCTGTGTTGTTGTGGCGGTCCACGGTCCCGCGGTCGACTCCGGCATCGACGAGGAGCAGCACCGTTTCGAGGCTGCAGCGCGCGGCCGCCTCATGCAGCGCGGTCTGGCCCTTACTTCCGAGCTTGTGCAGTTCACTCTTGTCGGCAGCGGTTTTCGCGATGAGGGCGGGGTTTCCACTGCGGACGGCCTGAATGATGGGGGGCTCGGGAGACTGTGCGGCGAGGTGAGTCAGGAGGGATAGAAACGCTGCGGTTGTGGATGGAGAGCGTGCCACAACCACAGCGTAACGCGGCGCGTCAGTTACGGAGGAAGTCCGCAATGACCGCCGGCACGGAGGCGTCGAACCCGACAATATCCAGCTGCAACGGATCCTCCGGGTCGACGGCGCCTTGCGTAATAGCTGACTTACTTCTTCGCGGCAGGAGGTGGGGGTGGCGGCGGCGTCACCTCCACTGTCACGTTGGAGAAAACAGCAGTCGTCTCGGCAGCATCGTCATGGGCACAGACGGCGAGGCCGACGTACATCGGATTGAAGGTAGAGAGTTCCGTGTCGCCGAGTTCGGTGAGCGGGGCGCCGTCTTTACCCACTGAGATGATGATGCGGTTGCGCCTGCGTTCAAATCGCAGCTTCGTGGGACCGTTCACCGGAAAGTGGACAGTGCGAGTAACGTCGCCAGCCTTTTCTCTCCACTGCAGCGCCGTCAGACCGTCGCCATGCACTACCGCGTCGGCGTAGACGGAGCCGGGCTCGAGCTCCCTGCGGATGACGAGGCCGGCTTTGCGGTGGTTGTTGCCGCCACTGACGATCTTCACGTCCGCGGTGATGACGACGTCGCCTGTGACCTTTTTCCACACGAAAAAGAAGTCGTCGCGAGCGGCCCACATGTTGGCTCCGCCTCCGGTGATTTTGTATTCCTTCGTTGCCGCATCAAACACCACGCTCCCCTTTTTGGACGGAGTGCCGATGTCTCCGGAGCCCTCGAACAGGCCGAGGCTGTCGGGGGTCTGAGCGGCGAGGGAGAGGGCGGACAGGGTGAGCAGGGCGAGGCGATGCATTGGTAGGTATTCTATCGCTACCTTACTGCGCGGCGGGCGTGGACGAAACCGGCATAGAAAAGCAGGTAGAGGACGGTGAAGGGGAAAAGGGCCAGCTGGGTCAGGGTGCGGGCGGCGTCGGCACCGGTAAGGCCGAGGCGGTACAACACGAATTTGCGAACAATGTGGAAATTGGCGCGGTCGACCCAAAAATAGTCGACATTCTCATTTACCACGAATAGTTTTCCGGGGAGTTGCGCCGCGATGGCGAACTTCCACTTGAACATGATCGGAGTCTCGTCGCTGATGATGCCGACTGCCGAGTAGTGCTTCGCCCAGAGCTCGGTGTACAGGCGCTGCCGGCCTTCCCTGCCCTGGTAGTCATTGACATCGAAGCACCGGCCGCGACCGGGGTCGAACGCGTCGGGCGCGCTGCCGTAGCAAGTGACGATGTCGACGCAAGGGGACTGCTGGTAGAGGATGGGCAGTATTCTTTCTGACACCTCACGAGTCCCGCTCTCCACAAAAACGAGGTGGTTCAGTTTCGGGATACGGCGGGAAAGGAATCGTCGCAGGCGGCCCAAGAGTGTCGTCCTGCACTCAGATTAGCAAAGGTCGTTCCGAGCCCTTGAAGCGCGGTCGCGCAGGAAGCTCAGGTTTAGTTTATCGCTATTAATTACTTTGAATTATTACTAGTACTATTGCAAAATGACCAGCGCTTTTTCAGATGGTTTTCGACCGAATCCCTGTTACGATCGAGTCCGAGGCGAAAATGCGTTTTTCTACCCGATTATCTGGAGTTATACTGCTGATTAGTGCGTCGACACTGATTGCAGGGAATCTTACACCCTTGGTTCCACCGGTGACATTGTCTCCGAGCGAGGCTGCAGGGACGTGGTTTACCGATCGATATGTACCTGCGGTATTTGAAAGCGCGCCTGCCTTTCAGGGGCGGGATGGCGTAGTACGCGTCGGTGTTAGCCACGCGGATTCCCAGGAACACCGGACGTCGCCCTATAGCGCAGCCTTCTACAACACGCAGGGACGAAAGTATGATGCCGGCGGCGGAGATGGATCGTACATCGAGTTTTCGTTGTATATTCCACAGTCGTGGAGCGATCCAGCCAACGTATTTGCCAACACCTCGATGTGGACCACAGTGGTCGATGACCTCAACGCCATCTCCGCGTATCCAATCATAGGATTCACTAATTTCGGCGCGGCCGGAGCGCGGTTGCGCGTGTGGGACTCCAACATCGGTTACGTCAATCTGGCCACTGCCTTAAACTACGACGAGTGGACCGCGCTCCGTCTTTCTGTCTCGGGCAGTAACATCGAATACAGCGTAAACGGCGCTAATGTTTATACAGCCAACACGGGTTCGCCGGCCTCGTTCCGAGACGTGATGCTTCAGGTGTACAACTTCGGCGCCGCGTTCGATCCGGGCAACACATTGGGGAACACTTCGATGGGGATGGCGAACAACCCGTCGGGTTATTCGTACGATGCGTACTGGCAGAGTTCGGCAGCAACTCCTGAGCCGGGAACGTGGACGCTGGCGCTGGCGGGTCTCGGAGCTGCGGCGTGGTTTAAACGCCGCAACCTCGCTAAGCGACCTTAAACGCCCCACCCGTAAGCTTCGTGCAACTGGCCCTCGGTCTGACTGCTGTCGCCCGGCAACTCCGCTTCCACCGATTCGCCCGCAGCCGCTCCTCGGAGCAGTTCGAGTCGAATGGCGGCGAGCATCGCATGGGCGCTGGCCTGAATCACGTCGTGCGAAATGCCCACCGTGGTCCAGTTGCGCGTGTCGTCACTCCATTCCACCAGCACGCGAACCTTGGCTGCCGTCCCTTTATTGCCGTCCAGTACGCGGACCTTGTAGTCCCTCAACTTCACGTTATCAAAGCGAGGGTAGTGGGTCGCAATGCACTTGCGAAGCGCGTTGTGAAGCGCGTCGAAAGGACCCTGCCCAGCGCCGGCGCTGGCGCGGAGATGCCCCTGGTCATTGACGATGATGCTGGCCACGGCTTCTGACCGGTCGCCGCCGTACGCCTTGGTCGAGACGTCG
>JAWXCM010000361.1:0-8436 GCA_034408745.1 Bryobacteraceae bacterium | reverse complement strand
CATCATCGCTCTTCGTTGCTGCCAGCTTAACAACCGCTTCGAGGACTACTGGGATCAGCGCCGCGCGGCATGATACTCACTTTCATGTCGCGCACCCTCTTGTCCCACAAGCCTGGGACCGATTTGGGTCGGTCACGTCAGGAAGGAACAGGAGCCGAGTCTTCCTTAGGAGGAGATGAGCCTGGAGCGGAGGGTTGATTCTCACACAAGATGAGCCTGAAGAGGCTGAGGTGCTGGGGAGCTGGGGTATTGATCATCAGCATGAAGGGTGGCGAGAAGGTAAGCCTGGAGCAGATCCGGGTACTGCTGGATGCGACGGAGGACCTTCGATTCGCGGGACACACGCGAGGGGAGGTTTACTGCTGGGTGGAGGAGACGCTGAATCGGCACGGATACCGGAAGCAGGACCGGGAAGCGCGGGCCTGTATCGGGAGGATGACGGGTCTCAGCCGGGCGCAATTAACGAGGCTAATCGGTAAACATGCGAGTTGTGTGAGGTGAGAGAGAAGATTTACCAGCGCCGCGAGGCGTCGGCCGCGATTCCCGCAGCCACCTCGTTGTTCTGCGCGTACACGTTGTTCCCGGCAGACCCGCCAAGGAACGTGGAATACAGCAGTGTCGGGTCGATCGTCAGAGCATATTGCGTCTCATGCGCCCCCACCTCGAAAGCATACGACCTCTCACCCGTGAGCTTGAAGTGGCCATCCACTGCGACTCGCTTGTCAGCGAGTTGCTGAAAGAGCAGCGGTTTCGTTTCGCGCAACACGCCGAATGCGGTATGAACCTCCAGGGAGCCGTCCTCGGCAACGCCTATCTTGTCTACCCCCCGCAGGCCATCCGAATATGCTTCAGATCAGCGCCCGGTCGCACATTGAATTCCTGCTCCAAATCGGGACCGTTACCAGAAATCCTGACGTCAATGCCCGGCCAGACTTCCCGGTAAATCACTTCCGAATACGCGCGGACGTTTGTGCGCCATTTCCTGGGATCTCTGTCCTGAAAGTAGTTGTAGATGCCTGGTAACGGCCCCAAGCCCTCGATCTCTGAGCAGCACGTCGTTTCCGCAAAGTCTTCGGAGAATACAAAGCGATCAAACGTCGGCGTTGTATCTCGCTTCGTACCGAGGTGATTGGCCGGAGTGAGGGCGGGGGGAACATGCGCAAGTGGGTTGAGCCTGGGGGTGTTCTTTGCCCCAACCTGGCTTTGGCGCACCGCATCGAACACAAACGCCATCCCTTGTTAGCCTGGCGGTTTGCGTTCCCATCTTTACCCGATACAGGACCCGCGCATCGAACTGCGCCGCATTCTCGATGAATACCGCTGTGGAATGAAGTGAAGCGTCCATCCCGTTCCACCACCCTGTTAGCGTTGGCGTACGACAACGCCCACGGGGTGCTGCGGCTGGAGTTCCGCAGCCGGGCAATCTATCATTACTACGGCGTTCCCGCGGCGGTGCATGAAGCCCTGCTGGGCGCTCCTTCCAAAGGCAGCTACTTCAATCGGGTGATTCGGGGACGCTTTCCCTGTGCGTTGTGCGCAACCCGGCTCGGGCTTCACGCCAGGCGGGGTTCAGAGGGTCAGCGACGAGATTCGACGCCGGTTGCGCACACAAAAGGCTGAGGCTGCGGATCCGGACGCGTCCCGATTGCCCGGACCCAGGAGAAGGGCACCGCCCGCTAAGTCGGGCGGGCCCTTCATCCGTCGGTCGTGGCCGGACGGCCTCCGCAGGAAGGCTGCGCGGACGATACCAACAACTCTAACTGCTCAGAAAAGACGCCTCGCCGGGTTGCCGTGGGCTACGACCGCGCGCGGCGGCGGTACTGGCAGACCGCGAGGAACAGCGTGCCGAGGCCGCACAGGGCGACGCTGGCGGGTTCGGGAACGGCGTCCATTACAATGAATCCGCGCATTTCCCCGCCAGGGTTGTTCGACGTGTGGAGGTTGATGTACAACTTCCCGTTATTCAGGTCGGTGACCTGGGCACCGGTCAAACTGAGCGGGGTATTGGTGAACGTTCCTCCTGTGATCAAACTGGAGGAGCGCGTGAGGGTAAACAGGACTCCCGCGGTCTGCGTGAAACCACTCCCGTTGTTGCTTGCGGTGGGACCGTGAATATGGGAGGCGGTCGCGGTGCTGGACAGGTCAATGAAGCCCTGCAACGATCCCCATCCGACGTTGGAGATGGTCAGAAGATTGGTGTTGGGGTCCGCGTCGTTGTTATCATCTAGGAAGATCCCGGCGCCGATTTCACCGCCGGTCCCTCCGGTGATGGAGCCGGGCTCGCTTCCCGGAAGCAGGCCGAAACCTGCGGTTCCCTGGAGACTGTAGGTGGAGATCACGCCAGCATGGAGGGAGCTGGCGAGGACAAAAGCCGTCGCGACGGCGAATGAGGTCAGTTTGAGCATGGATTCCGTAGTCTCTCTTCCGGATTTCGAGCGGCGGGATGCATGGCACCCCAGCTACGAAGACAATAGTACCGGAACCGAAGTCTACCGTACTACCGGGGACCTGGCAAGTAAAAAAAATGTACCTGGACCCCCGGCTAACTACGGCTTTGACTTATAGAAGAACAGCAGAGACGTCTTACCGGCATTCACAATGCCACGCAGTTTCCCGGCGCAGTACATCACAGTGATAATGTGTGGCCGGTTACGTTGTTCCTGCTCAAATCCGCTTCAGAGAATCAGCGCTCGCAGAGCCGCCAGTTCCGATTCCAGTTCCGCGATCCGGCGCAGCACGCTGTCCCGTTCCGGGGGGCGGGGAAGCGGCAATCGCACCGCGGGATCGCCGAGCAGCACGTAGTTGCGAGCGTCGTTATTCATCAGCCAGCGCAGCGCGAAATCCTCCCGCTGCTTTGGATTCTCCGGGTCGCGGATCCCCGCCGCGAGGCCCACCGATAATTCCGCGTGGCGCAGATTAAAGTAATCCATCGCGAGGCCAATGCGACCGCCCCCGGCCAGCTTCTTCAGCATGCTGTCAAACGACGCGGTGGATGCTCCGCCCGCGAACGACGTGGAGAACGCCAGATCCACATGACCCACTGATGCGAGTGCTCCCTTTGCGAGCATGCGCGCAGGCAGCGCCGCCACGAAGGGTTTTTCCGTCAGGCGCGAGCGCGAGAACCGCTCCGGCCTCCCAGCCCATAAAAGCTGTTGCCATCCGGCGTCCCCGCGCCGAAGCAGGCGAAATGCAGCGAGATCATTCCGGCTACCCCGGTACCGGTCTGAATATCCTCGCCGGAGAAGCACTGGTTCTCCGCCACTGGCCCGGAGCCGCCTTCCCAGTCCCGCATCACCAGCGCTCCCTGAAACTGCGTCTGCCGGGAGTCGTCGATGTCGTATTCCGCGCCATGGCTCGCGGTGAACAGGATGGAGGGTGCCTGAGGACGGAGCAGCAGATCCAGCAAGTCCCGCTTGTATGCGTCCTCTCGCAGCAATGCATTCAGGCTCCCGAACTGGCCGCGCTGCCGTGGGAGTACCTCGTCGACAACGGTCGAAACCCGGTCGCGCTGTCGCAGCAGACTCCGCTGGTTCGCCATCTGGAAATGCCCTCGACCGCCACCCGGCTCCGCCTTCAGCCGCCGGTGCGAATCCTCGGTATGATCGGCAGCAGCACGGGCCTCGACGTCCCGGGCGAGCAATTGCCGATGGAGCGTCGCCATTGAGCATCTGGTCCGCGCCGGGACGGTATCGCTCACGTGGATTAATTAAAGGCACCTAACTGCGCCATCCTGCACAGGTACTACCCCAGTAGGGCAGTTCACCCCCGCGCTGCGGCCCGCCAGGCGGGTGACAACTCTTTTTGAGCATGTGGCGGAAGACGAGTCGCGGCTACGAATACCGATGACTAAGGCCGGTACTGGTGGGGGCGAAGCGGTCGCCGCCTGGCAATTTTCGCCTGGCGCGCCTTGAATGTATCGCGACGCCGCGCCTTTTACGTCCAGCTTTGGCTTCTCACGCACGACTCCATGCTGGTACTCACGCCGGATCTCCTCGAACAGCTCCACGTCTTTCCTCCCCTTTTCCTCAAAGCCGCCTCCTCACAGAATGTAACCTCCCGAAGAGGGGTCTCAAATCTGGCTGTCAAAGGGGGCCAACTCAGAGTAGCGAAGTCACCGTGGCGATCCGCTGGCCAGCCAACCACCGGAGGGACCTGCCTCGGCCATTCCAGCCTTCCTGTTCTGTCTCACATTGTTGTCCGCCACCGCAATTCCCGCCATATACTCGGAGCAGGAGACGGCACGCATGAGCGACAAACAGAGGCTGCTGACCATAGTCGAATCTCTTCCACCCGAGCAGGTACGCGCCCTGCTGGGAAACGCACCCGCGCCGCTCGATGCCTTTCAGCGCGCTCTCCGCGCCGCCCCTCCGGAAGAACTCAATGAGGAAACAGCCGCCGAACTCCGCGAGGCACTGCGCGATCTCGACCAGCATGGAACCGTCTCCCAGGAGGATGTTGAGATCGAACTGGGCCTCCGGTGAAATACCGAGTGAGGCACTCGCGCCAGGCGCGCAAGGCGCTGGCGGCGATGGCACGCGAAGATGCCGACAGAATCCTCGCGGCTCTGCGCAAACTCGCCGACACTGGTGAAGGCGACATTAAGGCGCTTCAGGGTGAATTCAAAGGTTCCTTTTCGCCTTCGCGTTGGAAAGTGGCGCGTTTGCTTCCGTCATCTGACGCCGCCGGACATGGAAGTGTTCAGCATCGATAACCGCGGTGAAGCCTATTGATGCCAGCCGTATGCCCGGAGCAGGCGACACCACGCATAGAAGCGGCAGAACTCTCGCGGATCCCCGTCAAAACCGGCACCCGAGGCCGTTTTCGCCCCGATGCCGCCAATCGTCTCTACCGTGCCCCCGGAATAAACACCGCAATAGCAGGTTGCATCGTTGCTGTTGTAGCGAGTGACCGTCGCCTTTCCAGAGTCGTTGACAGAGGTGCCGTAGCGGTTGTCCTGGTAGATGCTCGACATACTTCCGCCTGAATACAGGAACGCGTTGAGATAGTTACCCCTCCGAGGGACGCGCCGGTAACCTGACCGGAAGCATTGGCTGCTTTTGCCTTTGACCAACCTCCCAGGTTCCCAGGTCGGTGACGCCGCTGCCGGGAGTGTACAGGAATGCGCGACTGTTCTGACCGGGGTCGGTGGTGCTACCAACAATCTGCCCCGAATCATTGACACCATTGGCGTAGGCGTGGGTATAGCCCATGGCGCCCAGGTCCGCCATCCCCGTAATTGCTGCTGTTCGCCTGCATGGCGTCGATATGCGGTGGCGTCGGGCGCGGTGCTGATTTCGACGCAGGACGCGCATGCGGAGAACGACGTGGAGTTCCGGCCGTGGCCTCCGCCTGCGTGGTGTCAGTCTGAAGCCGGCGGAGACGCTGGTGGGGTCGGGACAAACGTTCTTTTCGAAGGTGACCACGAACGCCTTTGCCGACGGCGCAATGGATCAGTTGCTGGATTCGCTGGAGCCGGTTGAGCGCTACGTGGAGTACGGTGTGGCGACGGACGTTTGCGTGGACTTCCTGGTGAAGGGTCTGCTGCGGCGGGGCGCGGGCTCGCGGATTGTGGTGGTGACGGACGCGGTGCGGGCGTTGAGCCCGGCGAACGCGGCGGCGCTGATGGCGGATCTGGCAGCGGCAGGCGGCGGCACGGCGACCACGGCGGAGATTTGCGCGGTTTAGCCGGTCGCCCTGGACCGGCAGTAAGACGGTGGGGGACTGTCTACCGGCGGCGATAGATGAACCAGTGCCAACCCGAGAGTGCGGTGAAGGTGTAGTGCGCCCAGTATTCGTACACCTGTCCGTCGACGCCGATTCGTGGATTTGGTCGACCGCCCTCGGGAGTCAGCACATGGAGGATGAACCAGTCGGGTGAGTCCAGTGGCCAGTCCTGGTTGGCGACATAGCGCAGGCGGGCGAGGCGCGGATCCCTGTGCTGGAAGAAGTTAAACAACATACGATTTCGGAAATCGTGATCGGAACCGATGGCCGCACCATTTGGCGAGGCGGCGGCGATTGAGGCGAGGGCCTGAGAGTAGCCTCCTCGCCCGTGCGTGACGAGCGACGCGAGACGGCGCGCATGTCCGGCGACGGATAAGCAGAGCAGGAAGACGGCGAGGGCTCGCAGTGCCGGTTTAGGGGACCGGAATAGCGGGGCGATTGCCAGCGCGAGCAGCAGATAAAGAAATGGCACACAGACCAGGTAGGACCGGGGGTAGAAGCGGAACCCTGAGACGGAACGCAGTGCGACGGGGTAAGTGAGCAGCGGCACGACGACGATCATTGCGAGGGCCAGGACGCGGGGCGAGCCTGGCACAGGAGCGCCAAATCCGGCTGCGAAGGCGGCCATCAGCACGAGCGCGGAGAGGAAGAGCGTGAGAGGTACGAGCGGTTCTGAAGCGGGCAAGCCAAGCGCGAATCCCAGGGTCTGCGCCACCATGAAGGGGATGGAATAGTCCGGGCCGTAGGACACGAGCCGGGTGAGAAACAGAAAGTAGAAGGCCGCGAGGGGAATCAGGGCGGGGACGAAGAGGAGAGCCGTCCGTTGGACGGCGAGGGCGAGCCCTGGCGATGTCCGGATCTGGTTGAAGAGGTACCAGGTTCCCAGCCCGGCGAAAGCGAAGAGGAAGTTGGCGTGTGCCAGGATGCCGAGCGTGGAACAGGCGGTGAAGGCGATGATGAAGCGCGGTCGTGTTGGGGCGTGGAGCAGGATGAGCGCGCATGCCAGGCTGAAGAAGACTGCTGGTCCGTAGCCTCGGGCTTCCGAGAAGTACAGCACGAGGGGGAAGGAAAAGGCGGCGAGGCAGACGGCGGGGATGCGGGCGGCGGGGTCAAAACGCGCGGCGATCCGGTCCATCAGGACGAGTGAGCCGATGCCGCAGACCATCGACAGAGCTCGACCGGCGAGTGGAGGGGCGAGGGGGCCGGTAAGCCAGAGCCAGAAGGTGTTCAGTGGGTGGTTGTTGTCATGCCGGATGGTAAGGATCTCCCACCAGGCGACCGATTGAGTGGCCCACTCGAATGACCAGATTTCATCGAGCCAGAAGTCTCCGCGGGCGCACAGCACAATCAGGACCGCCCCGAGAAGAATGAAGGGCAGTGTAGAGAGTGGTCTGGCGTATAGCGGCTGGGATTTGGCTTGCATTTGCACAAAGGCTTTATCTTAGCTTAACGGCTGGCCGCGTGCTGGTGTGCCTTCCACTCTTGAAAAGCAGACGACCCGTTCCTTTTCTACTCGCTTGCGGGTGAACCACGGCCGGAGGCTGGCGATTTTCTCTTCATGTATGACTCCAGTGTTTTGTTGCCCACGGTGTTGGCGGATGCGCAAAGCATGGACTTCTCCTGTGTTTGGCTGTGGATATGTGTATGTGAGGGGTTACTGAACGCGCGCCGCCTCATCCGTGCACCTTGAGCTGCTGAGGCGGCGCCGGCAGTGCGAATTCAGGTGTTCGCCGGGAAATGCGCTTTCAGCAGTGTGAGGAGCGCCCGAAAGTTCACGCGAAAGAGGTCTCGCTCGGCCAGTGACGCCGCACGTGGAACGACCACATCCCAGGGATCACCCGTCAGCTCCCAGGAGTGCACGACCAGCCGCGCGTCGACTTCGCAGAGAAAATCCAGCAGGTCGAGGAACTGCTGCTCCATGGTGAACTCGGACTGCCACCGGTTCCATTCGTCGAGGTGCGCCTGGCGCAGCGTTCTGTGTACCTCGGCGGCCGCGTGGACCAGCTCGAGGCCGTAGTGTCTGTACATCCCCCCGTCATTACAGCAGCGGGTCAGGTACAGGAGCCGCGCGAACCGGCTGGGTATTCGCACCAGCGTCGACTCAATGAGTTGAGGGAGGGGCTGGCGGCCAGGGACGTCGGGAATGATGTCTGGGGACGGACCCCGGCTGGTGGTGCTGCTCCTGCGCTGGCTCAAGGGAGTACCGCATTCACGTTGAGCCGCTTCCGGAGCGGCGCTGTTGCGGGGATGGTCACGGATGCCGCCCCATATATAGCGCTGACGCGTAAAACATTCGGCTTTCCAGCTCACGCATGCTAAAGATTCTTCGAATTTTCTGATGCCGCCGGTGCGGACCTGCCCAGTCCGGGCCCGAGACTTACTGCAGGAGGCGGATCTCGTCTTCGATCTCGTAGATGCGGTCGTCGACGGCTTTGGTTGGCTTGCCCGCCGCTTTCAGTTCCTCGAGTTTCTTCTTCTGCCTGTCGAGCTGTTTGGTCAGGGCGGTGATCTTCGCGGTATCGGCGGGGCTCGGGGCTGGCGCGGCGGCTGCCGGTGCGGATGCTGTTGCGGCGGCGGGCGCGGGCTTCGGCTTCTTCGCGGGTGCCGGTTTGGCTGGCAGGACTACTTTTTCGCCGAAGTCTTCCATTAGCTCACGCTGCACCTGGAGGAGCTCGGATGCCAGGGCGTTGAAGCGCGCGATCAGCTCTTTCT
>JAWXCM010000360.1:0-5373 GCA_034408745.1 Bryobacteraceae bacterium | reverse complement strand
TCCGGCAGGGAATTGCCGTTGCGCTACCTCGTCCGCGATGGACCGCAACTCCTCGACCGTCGCTGTGGGTGCGAAGTGCCGTTGCAGTTCGCGGACGACGAATATCCAGTCGATGCCCTTGCGCACTATTTCATTCGCACTCATCAATTTCAGCATTGTCTTGCGAGGGGTCGCGACAACGACGCACCCGGGGCCCGCTATCGCTGTTTCGATCCTCGGTCGCCCGGCGAGCAGACTCATCTCGCCAAAGAAATCACCCCGACCGAGAATTCGACGACCACCCGGCAACTGTGGTGACTCCAGGACGACTTCACCGTCCACAACCGTAAAGAACGTCACGCCGTAGTCGCCGGCCCGGTAGAACTCGTGGCCGGGTGCTATAACGTTCGTTGTCTGCGGCGAGGGAACTTTCCTGCCTGTGCCTCCCGCCTGCCTCTGTCCCCTGGCGGCCTCGACGCCAGATTTAAGCTGCTCCACGCGCTTTTTAAGCTGCTCCACGCGCTCCAGGGCTTCCTTCTGGGTGTCCTCGTCGGGATAGCTGACGTACAACCGGCTCTCAATGATGACTTCCCGAAATGCCAGTTTGTTCAACTGGCGAAACATCGGGACGCGCGTCATCAGGAGTGACATCAGCCGGTCCGTCTCCAACTCATAGGGCAGCCCCGCGAACTGATGGTCCAGGAGGCCGTAGTCGACCGGTTTCGTGTTCCTGCCATGAATGAACTCCACGACGTCGTAGCCCTGATTCATTGCCTGCTTGATCAGGGGATACCCGGCCAGCGAACCGATCACGTACAAACCCGGTACGTTGGTCTCGTACTGCTCCGACAAGTCGGGCAATGCCGTGGCACCGGCATGCGGGAGGCGGATACCGCACGACTCCAGAAAACCCCGCGGCGGTGTCCCCCCGAGGCGTGCAATGACCCGGCTTGCCTTGACAGGCCGAATACCCTCGGGGGTCTTCAGGTGCACGGTCAGGGTGCCGGCATCAAGCCTCTCGATCTGGTGGATTCCCGCGTTGTAGACGCACTCCAGTGCGGGTTGGGGCTGGGTCGCGGCCTTGATCAGCAGCGCCTGGTTGCCATCCTTGATCTTGTTGAACTCAGCGCCACGATTGAGGATCAGCACATGGTTCTTGTGCGCGAGAGCCAGTGCATTTTCGACGGCGGAATCACCAGCGCCGACCACGATGATTGTCTCGCCAGCGTACTCGTCAGGATCATCAAGCTGGTACTGCACGTTCTCCGGAGTGTCCCCCTCAACTGCCAGCTTTCGGGGATTGCCTTCCAGGCCTATGGCAAGGATGACTGTCTCCGCCTCAACCGGGTCGCCGCTATTCAGCCGGAGCGTGAAAGCCCCTCGAGATCCAGAGATTGATTTCACCTCCCTACTGGTCTTGATGTTGAGCGCCTGCTCCCCGATGCAGGCGTCCCAACCCCCGAGGACCACCTCTCGGCTGCCCACAGCGAAGGGAAGGTCACTGCGAAGCTCCAGGTAGCCGGGCTCCGCCATCACGTTCTTGCCCTTCTGATAGCGAAAGATCGTCTTGGAGGGATGGTTGAAGGCCTCAATAAGCACGTAACTCGGGGAATCCCGACCAGCCTCCCGATCGAGTGCCGCCGCGCGCCCGGCCGCCGACAACCCTGCCGGCCCGGATCCCACAATGGCAATCTTGAACTTCGCGGCGGCTACCACGTGCAGCTTCCCCTCAGCCAGGCTGGACCGCTTGGCGGCAATCTCGCAACGGTTGACCAGCCCCAACTACAGCCGACGACAGCGTCGGCGGGGTGACCCCGCCGCACCATGAGTCGACGCCCGCCGCCGTCCCCACGCCAGCAGCACCGAACTCGGCCTTGCATAGCAAAGCCCTTTATTGTTCTGATTGGGACTATTGATGGTCCGCAGCAGATTGTCAACATCGCCCAAGAGGGGTTAATGAACCTGCTTGATTCAAGTACGTTAGAGCTCGACCGGTTCATGGTCGGACTCCGCCGGCGAAACCCGGCCGAGCACGAGTACCACCAGGCCGTCGCAGAGGTCGCCGCAACCATCATCCCGTTCCTCAGCGACAAACCCCGATACCGGGAAGCCCAGATTCTCGAGCGCCTGACGGAACCGGACCGCATCATCATTTTTCGTGTCAGCTGGGTCGACGACCAAGGCAACGTCCGGGCGAATCGCGGCTATCGAGTCCAATGCAGCAATGCCATCGGGCCCTACAAGGGCGGCCTTCGCTTCGATCCATCAGTCACCCTCAGCGTCCTGAAGTTTCTTGCGTTCGAGCAGGTTTTCAAGAACAGCCTCACTGGCCTGCCGATGGGTGGCGGGAAAGGCGGTTCTGATTTCAATCCGAAAGGCAAATCAGAGGGCGAAGTGATGCGTTTCTGTCAGTCGTTCATGACTGGACTCTTTCGGCACATCGGACCTTTCACCGACGTTCCGGCGGGTGATATCGGCGTGGGCGGACGGGAGGTCAGCTTCCTCTTTGGGCAGTACAAACGACTGTGCAATGAATTCACCGGCGTGCTCACAGGGAAGGGCCTCGCGTTCGGCGGCAGCGAGATCCGAACAGAAGCGACAGGCTATGGCTGCGTGTACTTCATGGAAGAAATGCTGCGCCATCGCGGCGATGCTCTTCCGGGAAAGACCGCAACAGTGTCTGGCTCCGGAAATGTCGCACAGTACACCGTGGAAAAACTCGTGAATCTGGGAGTACGGGTTTTTACGATGTCGGATTCCGGCGGTTTCGTCCACGACCCGGGAGGGATCTCCCTGGAGAAGCTGGCTTTCGTGCAGGATCTCAAGTCCAGATCCCGAGGGTCTCTGGCCGAGTTCGCCCGCGAGTTTGGCTGCGAATACCACCCCGGGCAAAGGCCCTGGGGCGTCCCGTGCGAACTTGCATTTCCATGCGCCACCCAGAACGAATTGAGCCTGGCCGATGCCAGGATGCTGATTGCCAACGGCTGCACCGCAGTTGCCGAAGGCGCCAACATGCCCTGCGAGCCGGAAGCCATGGAAGCGTTTCAGGCGACAGGGGTGCTATTCGCCCCCAGCAAGGCAGCAAATGCCGGAGGTGTAGCTGTGTCAGGACTCGAGATGACCCAGAACAGTATGCGTCTGCAGTGGTCTCGGGATGAACTTGATCGTCGGCTTCGTGACATCATGCTGGGGATCCACAGCCGGTGCGTACAGCACGGTGCTGGGTCGAATGGAACAATCGACTACGTCCGTGGCGCAAACATTGCGGGTTTCCTCAAGGTTGCCGACGCCATGGTTGCCTACGGAGTGATGTGAAATGGAACCACTGGGCGATATCGCAGTCATTGGCCTGGCCGTCATGGGCCAGAACCTCATTCTCAACATGGCCGACCACGGCTACACGGTCGTGGCCTACAACCGGACTCCGGAGAAGGTGGATCACTTCCTGTCCCACGAAGCCAAGGGCATGTCGGTTGTTGGGGCAACCTCTATCCCCGACCTGGTAGCGAAGCTGAAGCTCCCACGCCGAGTGATGATGATGGTGAAGGCGGGCAAGCCGGTAGATCAACTGATTGAGCAGCTTGCCCCTCACCTGCAAGCGGGCGACATCCTTATCGACGGCGGCAATTCACTGTTTGAAGACACAAACCGTCGCGTAAAAGACTGCGAGTCCAGGGGCTTGCTGTTCATCGGCACGGGCGTATCCGGCGGCGAAGAAGGTGCCCGCCGGGGACCCAGCATCATGCCGGGTGGCTCGCCGGCAGCGTGGCCAGCGGTGAAGGGAATTTTTCAGTCCATTGCGGCGAAGGTGGACGCGGATGCCCCGTGCTGTGACTGGGTCGGCGAACAGGGCTCGGGCCACTACGTAAAGATGGTCCACAACGGCATCGAGTATGGCGACATGCAGCTGATCTGCGAAGCGTACAACATGATGAAAGCCGGCCTCGGCATGAGCGCCGGGGAGATGCATGAGGTCCTCGCAGACTGGAACAAGGGCGATCTGGACAGCTACCTCATCGAGATCAGCCGGGACATTCTCGCGGCGAAGGACGACGACGGTTCGCCGCTCGTGGACAAGATCCTCGACACCGCTGGCCAGAAAGGGACCGGGAAGTGGACGGTCGTCAACTCGCAGGATCTGGGTATTCCAACCACCTTGATGGCGGAAGCGGTGTATTCGAGGTGCGTCTCCGCTTTGAAGGACGAGCGGGTGAAGGCGGCCCGAAAGCTAAAAGGCCCACGGAGCAGGCTCACGAGCATCGCCGCCAACCCGGAGAGGAGGAAGACCTTCGTGCATGACATTCATCTGGCGCTCTACGCCTCAAAGATTGTCAGTTACGCCCAGGGTTACATGCTCATGCGTGCGGCCGGCAGGGAATATGGGTGGAACCTGAACTTCGGCGGCATCGCCCTGATGTGGCGCGGTGGCTGCATCATCCGCTCGCGCTTCCTGGGCAAGATCAAGGAAGCGTACGACAGGAATCCAGGGCTGGTTAACCTGCTGCTGGACGACTACTTCCGCGGGGAGATCAAGCGGTGCCAGAGGGGTTGGCGAAACGTCGTAGCGACGGCGGCAAAGAGGGGCATACCGGTGCCCGCCTTCAGCAGTGCGCTGGCTTTCTTCGATCAGTACCGGAGTGCCGTACTGCCCGCGAACCTGCTCCAGGCCCAGCGCGATTACTTCGGAGCCCACACTTACGAACGTGTGGATAGGCCACGCGGCGAGTTTTTCCACACCAACTGGACGGGCCGTGGCGGGACTACGAGTTCCAGCCTGTACGACGTGTAATCAGGTCAGGCAAGGTCAGGACTCGAGCCCATCATTGAGGCGGACGTAGACCCCATCCAGCACCAGCGCTGGATCATGGTCACGGCGCTGACGGTTGGCTTTGAGACTGCCGGACTAACGTCTTCAACCGCGGACGGTCTTGCGCTGGTTACCGGAGAAGACTCGGCTCCAGGTTGAAGGCGGGACGGTCGTCGGGGAGTTACGTCACCCGCGTACTGCGGCTTGCGTTTCTGGCTCCGGATGTCGTGTCGGCGATCGTGCGGGGCGACCAATCACCTGCGGTCAGCGCGCGGCGACTAATTAACCATCCTGACCTATCGAGTGACTGGGAGGCGCAGCGGCAGGAGTTCAGTAGGCGATATGGTTCACTGGCTTACTCGACGCCGGCTTCGGGCCAATGACCGGCTGAGTTCCAGCCCGACAGCTTATGAGCAGAACCACCGGTTGGCCGATGGCCAAACACACGGGGAAAAAACAATGAGGGAACTCGACGCGACTTCTAAAAGCGTCGATCCTGCCGTCCGGGCCATAAATGCGCTCGGAATTGATCTGCTGGCCAAGGGGTTCAGGCCTGCCGCCAACGCGCTGTTGTCCCCGTACTCGAT
>JAWXCM010000359.1:0-17338 GCA_034408745.1 Bryobacteraceae bacterium | reverse complement strand
TAGCCACACTTAAATGTGGAGTCGAACGCCCACGGAAGGCCCATTTGGCAGGCTTTCAACGATCAACTCCACATTTTTGACAACTTCACATTAGTAGAACAGCAGCACCGGGAAGTCCAGCAAGTCGAGGCCGACGCTGCACAGCTTGGGGTGAGCCAGGCAGACCTGCATTCCGTTCCGAAGCTGCCGCTCGTACCAGGCCTCGCGCTCGGCAGGCGGCACTTCCGCGGTCAGTATCTCGACGCGAATCCCTTCCTTCAAGAGAAGATGCTGGAGCCGTCGCGTCACGTCTCGTTTCCTTGTATAGACGGCGAATACGTGGACCTTCCGCCCCACTGCAAGCTCGCGTTTGATCTCTTCGATCAGCCGCCGCTCCTTTGCGTAGACGAATTCCTGGTCCAGATCCACTGGCTCCGAAATGACGAATCGCTCGCGTTCCCCCGTCTCAGGAGTCCGGTCGAACCCATAGAGCGTTCCCAGCCCAAACGGCCGGTCCGGATACAGCAGAAGTGCGTTCATGGCGGTACTGACCACCGATGCGTTCCCGTGATGCACGCGCAGTGCTTCCCGGACGTCGTCCTCAAGTTGTCCGTATGCCACTTTCATCGTTGGGTCCATCTCGACCGAGATGACTTCCTCCACGTACGGCGGGAGCGCATCCGAGATGTCTTCCAACGACACAAACGCGGCCAAGTTCATCAGGAAGCCGCCAAAGAGCAGCGGCGATGCGCCCGGCCGGCGCTTCACTGTCGTTGTCACCTTGGCCTTCGAGCAAGCGTTGTCCACCGCTTCGATGGTCGTAACCTTTTCAAGCACGCCGTACACGCTGGCGAACTGCCGCACTCCGGCCTCGCCGTGATCGAATCCTTCCTCGCGCATCCGCTTGGGCTCGACCCGATAGAGGATGTTAAAGACATCGTCGGCATAACCGCCTAACAAAGTCCCGGTAAGAATCACCGTCCGGTCGCAGGCCGACGCCATCGTTCCCAAGGCATTGCCTTGCGCCGTTTCGCCCTTAAGCTCGTGAACTTCATCGGCGATGCCGTAGTCGAAGAACCCATCGAGATACCGCCCGATGAACTCCATCGGCGCCATGCGCGGGATCTTCGCGTTGTCGGCTTGCCACAGCGCACTGTAGAAAGGAAGCCTCGCCTTCGTCGTGCCCAAGGCGCAGGAGTCCGGCAGAATCAGCTCCGAGCGCTTCACTTTGCGGAAGTCCGCCCGGCGTAGTTGATCGTCCGACGTTAGGATCGGCTTCCCCGTATCCGGATTCACGACACATCCGTGAAACGGCCCCGAGTGGGGTGTTCCGTAGGCGTGGCGCCAGAAGTAGCCAAGCTTGGCCCGCTCCCGCGAAATGACGAAGATCGACGGAGCGCCAACATTGGCGTCCCAGCGCGCCCGCGCCGAGCGGTGACGCTTCGCTAAGCGAAGTTCGCTCAACGTCGTCTTCAGCCCCTCCCGGACGATTCGTCCGTTACGGAACGTCACTTCGTTCACTCCCGTGAAGCCATTCGACGAAGCGCCGTTACGCACGCCATCGATGAAGAATACCCGAACACCGGGCAGTGTAGAGAAACACTCGCGCGCCCATTTTTCAACCAACTGGGGCGGCACCATGGTCAGCGCCGTGAACCGCTTTCCTCGCGCATGCGTGAACACACTGCCCAACGAGATGAGCGTCTTGCCGGTGCCGCATTCGGCCACAGCGGCCGCACAGCGTGCCTCTTCCCATCGCTTGACGATCCCCATGATCGCCAGCGTCTGGGCAGGAAATGGCTTCCGCTTCAGTTCGTGGATCGCGGGCCAGATCGGATCTGAAGGTTGATGGAGCGGCGGAAACTGGTCGACCACACGATGACCCAACTCGGGCCCATAACACTTGAGATAATCCCCTATGCAAGTCAAAGCGCTCACAGCGCACACTCCTTCTGTTCGAGAGAAAGCCAAGTAATGCCTTTAGGGAAGAGATGATGCCCAGATACGCGTATAGGAGCCGGTTGAAATGACATTCCGGAACAAGACCCAACTGGCTTGAAACGACTTCTCCCAGTCGGGCGCTATGCGTTCCAGCGGGACAGAGCTTCGCGGCGCAGGCCGAGGTTGTCTGGGGGAAGCCACTACCCGATCATTGAAGTTTATTCTATTCGAGTATTTGGGCAGAGTCGCATGCTCTGGAGGCAAATCGTAGATGCCGAATGATGTCCGCAAGATTGATCCGAATCTCAATCTGGGCCTGCATGAACTGGCCAGCTCAGGGGAGGGGCGCGGCTCGTTCAGCTTCCAACTCCAGTTCGCGAAGCAACAAATCGAGGACATTTTATTGAACCTCGACAGCCTCGTCAAAAATACACTCGATAAGGCCCCAGTTCGCACCAAGGACTTCTGCTTGGGCCGTACCACGCGCCCCCAACTCAGCCATGAGGAAGATAAATGGGAACGGGCAATGTACGGGAAGTGGGGACCCGGTGGATCGAGCGAATACGTTCCAGTCTGTGAGCGCATTCAGGCTTATCAATATCCCTTACAGGCCTCCCGCAAAGATAGGTGCTGGGGCAAGATCGATCTGCTCGGCATCGGGACCGACTTCCTACCAGTGCCAAATGAACTGAAGAAACGCAGGACCAATGAATCGCCTCTTAGGATGTTGGTGGAAGTCGCAGCCTATGGATTCGCAATCCGAAAAGTCTGGCCGACACTCAAAGACCACTGGATCGAAGCTGTGAGTTCGTTTGAAGGGGCGCCCTTGCAATTCCCCGCGAGCTTAGAAAAGGTAACTTTGGTCGGTGTCGCACCGGAGGAATACTGGTTAAGGTGTCTGGGGCGGTTCCCCAAAACCAAGGCTGGGACATTTCCCTGTGAGGCGTGGCCGCCCTTTTGGGAACTGGTCGATGCTTTTGGGAGATGGTTCGATATCCATTTTGTCGCAGTCGAGGGGAACTGGGATGATACAAGATTGCCGACAATAACCGGTGCACGGGTTCTTGACCTCCGGTCGGATTCGAGGCAGTAATTCGAGTGATCCGTGATGGTCCCGATGAATGCGTTTCAGACAGTCCACCACTCACCATCGTTCCGGCGCGCAACATTCCCGAACAGGTCCTCGAAGCGATCAGCGTTAGTAGTGTGAATGGGCACTACCGGGGCGTTCGAAAAGGCTTGTCGCAGCGTTACCAAATCCTGCACTGTGGCATGCCCTGACGTGTGGCACTCATCCAAGGGAATGTCGTGTCGGTGGAGCCATTCCAGAAAGCCCTTGGTCTTCGGATCCTTCAAATAACCTGACCAGAGGGAGTATATGAGCCTGGACCCTAGCAGGCACGACGCTTTCTCGATGTCATTGATCATGCTCGGTCTGAACAGCATTACGGATGTTGCAGCAGCCTGCGCAAACTGCTCAGGGAAAATCCGCCAAGGCCGATAGCTGTTGGCGAGGTCGAATTCACCGCGCCTGATCATTTGCCGTCGTTGAGTGCTCGGCAGAAAGACCTTGATATGATCCCACCCCGCCTGTGGTAAACGTTCGTTGCCGGTTGCCCGCAAGACATGCGCGGTATACATGTCGATGATGAACTGCCGTCCCGTCTTAACGCACGCCCGCATGACGGTCACGAGCCTATCGATGTTCTGGCCGGAACACCAGACCAACGGCATTCCCTCCGTCTGCTGAAACAACTCTACGAAACGTTCCTCCAGAGCTGCTTCCGTGGGAAACGCATGAACATTCCGACCGATAGTTGTGCCCTCCATAAGCAGCACATCCACCCGCTCGGGAGGTTGACTAACGAGTTTCTGGAAGAGCGCTCCTTTGCGGCCGTGCGCCCGTAAGTCGCCCGAATAGAAAAGCCGTTTGCCATCCGCCTCAACCAGCACGGCGTAGGCGTCATACGCCGAGTGATCCACGAGAAACGGCAGAATGGTGAATGGACCGAGCGTGATGGGCTTTCGATCTTCCAGATGCACTACGTTCTCGAACGTGGTCCCACTAGGGGTGAATAATGCCCCTGCCGCCAAAATAGATTGGGCTGCTTTGCCGATGAGAAATAGCGTTTGATTTGGTAAACGGTAGGCGAGACCGTAATGGTCTTGGTGGGGGTGCGAAATAACAACACCAAGCAGCGACGCGTCTGGTGTCTCGAAGCCGGCGATTGGGTGCAGCGGTACCTCATCTGGAGAAGTGGCATCTAACGGCAAACCGACATCCAGGACGATACGAGTGCTACTCGATTCAATCTCAACGCAGGTGCCCCCGATCTCTTTCGTTCCACGGTGTATGCAGACCCTCATCGCACTATTTCCATTCCGCGCGGCACGGAGCCGAAAGTCATTCGTGCTGCTCGGTCGCCGTCGAGCAGCCGTAGTCAGCCCTCACATTACCAAAAGCCCGCAGCTAGACCCGTCACGACACTTTACCGTGAATCCTGATGATCCCACTAGAAAAGGAGCTCCTTGAATACTTTTATCGAACGCCCTCGCGACCAGCCCTTCCATCTGTCACACGGATACGCGTAACGCCATTTGGTCTGGCTAATCCTTTCAAGGGCAGTAACTGTTGGCATGTCGGACACCTCGCAGGCGACCGTACAAAACTAGGCAGCTTCCAGTGGGAGGACGGACACCGATGCTTCCAGCGGCACTGAGATGAGCCTGCGTTTTATGCCCGTACTCAAGATGCGCAACATCCGGAGCTTCGTGCCCTTGATTGCTACGGGCGAACAGTTGAACCCCAAAAGCTCCTCCACCAACCCGCGCCGCTCAAGATCCGCCCCGAACCATTCGGCCCATTCGGGAAGCGCCGGGAGACCGAACCTCACAGCCAAACGATGCAGCACGAACTCGGGCGAGCCGTCGTAGAGAATTGTTCGCCGCGCATGCCCGTCGGCTCCGAGCGTGGTTCCAAAGAGCGTCTGCGAAACGGCGGCCAGATGGCGCATGGGTCGCTTCCGGCCAGGAATCTGGAGCGATGCCCGGTACATCACCGGCTTCTCTCCCAGGAACCCGAACAACTCGGCCCCGCTAGGCAAGCTGATTTGAAATCTCTGCTCATCCGCGATGGCCGCTGCGATAGCGCCAACTTCCTGATCGCCGCCAAACACAGACACCAGATGAATCTGGCCCGCAGAGCGCGGTTCCGCGGGCTTTTCCGCAACCAACCGATCCATGTGCAGAGACACCTCGGTGATCGTGTCACGTGTCTGCCGGACAAACTTCAACTTCCCCATTCGCAGGTGGGCGTTCTCCATGTTGGGCCTCCTGGCCTCCGTCTTCTCGCGGCTTCTCAGATAGAAGTTCGATGCGGCCATCGGTGAACAGGAGCGTCAACCGTTGGCTGAATCGTTCCTTCTCCCGAATGACCGTCTCCCCGTCGTCGCCTTCTTCCTCTGTTTTATCGACGACTTTGATCGCCTCCCAATGGGCGACATGGCGTTCAGATCCACTGCCGAACACTCCATTTAGCAAACCGCTCACAGCGCACAATCCAACATGGCCAGCGTGCAGGGGAGTCAACGGTCGTCCGAAGAATTGCTTTCTTTGGGCGTGTGTCACTCTTTGGGCCTGGAGCCATGCCGGTGACTTCGCCAGCAGATCTTCCACCAAGTCCAGTGGGAGTCCCCGGTATTCCATTCGCACTGGCCCACTTTGCGGCACAGTATACGTACGATCCGCCTCATTCGGCAACGGCGGGATCTCGGCATATTTGCGCGTCAACTCTTGAAGTTTCCCGTTCGCCTGGTTCACGGCTTGGTCGCTCAACCGATTCTTTTCTGCCGCGGATCGCCGAACGCCGAACACCACGGCCTGCTTGTAGCGCTCTGCTTCCGGCTCAGTCAGCCGGTAAATCGCCTTGTCTTTGAAGTGCGGACTCAAGATGCTCCGACACTCATAGATGCGGTCGAACGGTATCACCATCGCGAGCACGCCGCCGGGCTTGAGCCAGCGAAAGAACTCGTCCAGAAACAGCTTCTCCATTCGCTGATTCTTACCTTCGCCGACCTCAAAATCGTATGGCGGGTTCAGATATAGCAAGGAGAATGACTCCACCGGCGCCTTGGCGTCGAAAGCATTGCCTTGGATCACCTCATCGAGATTCGTTCGCGCTTCCACTGCACGGTGCGAATCGAGTTCGATTCCGTATCGTTTGGAGCCGCTATTCTCCGTGATGGCCAGCAACGCAGCGCCCGTTCCTGCGCACGGATCGAGTACGCTCGCCGGCTCGACCGGAAAGTGTAAGAATCGCCTTATCCGCTGGGCTTCGCGGCTGTCGAGTGGGTAGAATCCGAGCCTCATGCGGCCTTCTAATCGCATTTGTTCGTCTCCTCTCTTAGGAACCCAGCCATTGATAATGGGTGGGGATGGCGATCACATTTGAAGGCGTTCGCAGAATCGCGTTGGCCCTTGATGGCGTGGCCGAAAGCACGTCCTACGGAACACCAGCATTCAAGCTCGGCGGCAAGCTCATCGCCCGATTGCGCGAAGATAGCGAGACGCTCGTCGTTGGTACGACCTTCGAGGAACGCGCGGAACTCATGGCCGTCGAACCGGAGACGTACTTCACCACCGATCACTACTTGAATTACCCGTGGGTGCTAGTCCACCTTTCATGCGCGAACGCCGACGCACTTCGAGACCTATTGCGGCGGGCCTGTCGATTGGAATCAGCGGCGAAGCCTAGTTCGACGGGCCGCCGCCCCAAGGCCGCGCCCGAGCGTAGATCGTAATGATCAAACGATGGCCGACGCCTGGCCAGTGCGGTTCTCAAAGAAGCGCCCGTGGAGCGTCCCCAACTCCGTTTCCAGTTCAGTCCGGATTGCCGCGAGTTCGGGTTGGAAGGCTATGAAAGACACGACCGATCTTTCCGTCAACCGGGTCCGATCGCCCGCGATGATCAATTGATGACATTCCTGGCAGGCGGCCCATTCGCCGACGCTCTCTCCCACAATGCCGCAAGCGGCGTAGCCAATGAAATTCCGCGCCGGATACCGCCATCCGGGATCGGGGGCGGAGCAGAAATCGCAGATGCAAGCCATCGTATCCTCGCATTCGTTCGGTCAGAACGGGACGTCCTCGTCCACCCCGTCAGTTCCATGCGCAGCATCTGTGCTTAAGGCACTCGGCTTTCCGGGATCCGGCCGTTCGGCACTCTCGGCACGCCCCGAGCCCAGAAACCGGACAGTGCTGGGGATGATCTCCACCGAGACTTCCTTGCCCGTCTGCTTCGAATCGTACTGACGCACCTGCAATCTGCCCTCGACGAAAATCCCATCGCCCTTCTGCAGATGCTTCGCACAGGCTTCGCCAACACCGTTGAAGGCGCAAACTCGGAACCAATCCGTGGCCTCCTTCTGATTGCCGTCGCGGTCCTTAAACCGGCGGTTCACGGCCACCGAAAAGTTGACGACGGGGTCACCGCTCGGCAGGAACTTCATCTCTGGAGTACCGCCAAGGTTGCCCATTATCTGAATCTTTGTGTATCCCAACATGTTTGTTTCTCCTGTTCGTTCGAAATGCGAACCCGTCCCCTCGTCGCATGGCGCGCAGGGGCTAGGTCCGGTTAGGTTGTTGATGGAAATCCCAGTAGGCAGGCCGCCGACGGGATCAAGGAATGAGCGGCCGGTCACCTCGGCGGCGGTCCAAAGGCTAGGTCTACGCGGCGGTCGTCCGCTCAGTATCCGGCTGACTACGCGCTGCTCGCTTGCGTGCCAACATCTTCTGCTGATATTCAGTGCTCTGCCGATTCTGGCGCAGCTTCGCGCACTTCCTGCATCGCTCCGCGTTGGGAGATTTGCTCTTGCAGGGAATGCCGCAATCAGCGCAGTCGTAATGCCTGAGCTTCATTTGCGGGTACATGCTCGCCTCCTGCGACCGCGCCACCGAAGACTGTCCACTGATCCCGATGCCGCTCGACCCAACGCAACGTGTAGCTTTGAAGCCCGCGCAGCCACTCTTTGGGAACTTCAGATCGCACCAATAGCTCTTCGTCGGCAGTGAACCCGTTGTCACCAGCCTGCCGCTCTCGTGACCTCAACATGTACTCCTGCAACTCACCCGTCCATCGCGCCATCGGGAGATACAGCCACACGGGAGTGAGCGCAAACGCCATTTTGTCCGCAAGGCAAAGACGACTGATGGGCAGACCCATGCGTCGGCTCCAATATCGGGAATGGCGCAAGCACTCGTCCTCCCACGCTGGTCCGAAGAGAGCACCCGTGATGCGCGCACCGAGCACGACATGCCCTTCGCCCTCTATTCCGTCCATGTCGCCGCACGTAACATAACCGACGTCGTGCAACGCGAAGGCGGCCCATAGCCGCGGGTCCCATGGGAAGCCGAATAGCCTCTTCCACCCCAATGCAACGAAAAATGGATGAAGAAGAAAGCAATGCGCTCCACCAATTACACTTTTGGTGCCGACTTTCATCGCAGACCTCCTTTCGCGGTGCTATTTTGCGGCCAAGTCCGGAGTAGTCTGTTCCGCCATTTCGGTGTCCTCGTCAACGACGACGACCCGTCGGCGCTTCGGCGCTGGTACGACCTTCCGGTAGAGCGGCCAAAGCAGCACTGTGCCGGTAAGCGCGCCAATCAGAACCCCGAGCTCGTTCGTTCGGCCCGCAAACATCGCGGCCAAGAACAGAAACATGCAGAGCTTCGTCAAGTACTCTTTCATCTTTGAAAACTCCTTGAGATTCAAGACGCGATCGCGATCACTGCCCCAGCCGGGTCCTTTATTTCGGTGGAAGTTGCGCCGCCAAGTAATCCGTGAACGTGCCTACAGTCCACGCATGAAACTCCCGCCGCGACAATCTTTACGGCCTCCAGAAACTCGACGGGGACCGCTCTCACTTCGCCGCTTCGGGTTAAGAAGGCTGGTGCAAGCCCCTGCTTCCGCAACTTCTCGGACAACTGGCCATCGACGCCTCGAAAGATAATTGAAGACTCGACAGGTGGCCGTTTTCCTTCCGCCTTTGGCTTTCCGAGTTGGTGCCTTGAGATCACCAGTTGGTAGGTCTCACCCACGCGCGCCATCTCGACGCCGACCAGAGCCTCACCAATCACGATCGCGTGCACGCCATTCGCGCCAATGCGATCCGCCTTCTGCAGCCATTCCATCCGCGACCCATCCGCCGCGAAGAAGGAGATATAACGCCCGAATTCCTTGGCACTCCCGCCGCTTTCGACGCCCCGCAGAACCCACCGCTTCGCGCGGTCTTGCCGTTCGGCGGTGACCCACGTCTGGCAATAGATTCCAAGGGACGCCAACTTGGTCATCATCGGCTTTGGCAACACCAGTCGAGATTCGTTCGCCATCTCCTCCTCCTAACGCGCGTTCACCGGAGCAGGCGCACCAAGCGCCGCCCGGATCTGTATGTTTGTGCAGCCAGCCCAGCACAAGTATTTTGAGGGCTCGTCAACTGAGACGGCCAAATTGTCCTTGCCGCGATCACGACCCGCCGCCGCGCAACTCGGACATTGCGTTACCCAGTTCCGCCCAACGCGCCGTAACCCTTCGCGATTCAAACAGTCGAGAATCTGAAAGTAAGAACGGTCGGATCGCGAGCCGGTCAGCGGTTCAGGCGACCGCCCTTCCTCGACTACGAGTCCCTCAATCAGATCAGAGAGCTGTATTTCCGTGACGCGTCGCAGTTCGCGCAAGTATTTCATCTGCGCCTCGAGGTCGTGTCTTGCCCCGTAAAACCAGTAGCGTCTGTTAACGACCCGATGAATGCCGAGCGGCCCGCGAATCGCGTTGCCGAATTGCGTGGGTTCGATCCGATCCTGCTTCGGAAATAGTTCGATTCCGTCCGAGGGGCCGGACGCCTTTATATGCACCGAGAGCTTTCCAGCCAAGTGCCGGATGTACACCCGCGCGTGTTTGGCAAGCACAGGCGTTTCGAACAGCATCCACAGATGTCCGCCACGGCGGCTTTGTTCAAGCGCCGCTTGAATCCCGTCCTGCTGGAGTTCATATTGCAATTTCAGCAAGTCGTCGAGAGACCGCTTGTAGTCCGCGTCGATCCCCATCCACTTCACCCGCTGCGTTTCCGGATTGATCGCGTAGATCCCGAGGGTGATCTCGCCGGCCAAGTGACGTCGGACGTCGTCCAGTTCCAGGCCCAGTTTACCGCCGCTCGCAGGGCGTGGCCGGTAGTAGTAGTGCCGCCCCGACTCGGGGTGCGGTCGGTCAGACTGACGCGTGTACGCGAGGCGATTCACAAACCACCGCGCGTAGTCAGCCGCCATCTCGGGCGTTGCCAGCAGGGCTTCCCGCATAGGTATTCTTTACACCCGTTTCCTGGAATGGCAAAACGAGTTGCGGCTACCCTTTCGCCGCCCGGAGGCGGGAGGGTTCTTCGGCAAAGTCCAAAAGCCGGAAGTCCTTGATTTTCTGGCGCATGTCCGCGAGGGCGTACCCGCCGAACACGCTGTCGGCTAGATTCAACAGCCAGAAGCAGCCTTTCTTCCGGTCGTACACATAGAATTCTCCCGAGCGTTCGTCACCGGGGACCATCACGAACAGCAGCAGCCCTTTCGAAAACTCGACCCAGTGGGCGACCACCGCCTCGGCCACCGTCAGGAACGTGCCGACGATCTCGGTCACGTCCCGTCCGGGGCGCACATTCATGTCTCGCGTGCTGAGTACCTCGCTCGCGCTTACGTTCTGAGTTGCAAACATCTGAGTTCTCCTTGTTGTATTGGGTTGGTTGCCGACGACCGTCCCTGGAAGGAAAGTCGTCGAGGTTGTGGATCGGGCATGCGCTGAACACGCCACGCCTATATAAGAGGATGGGAGCGGGTCGAACTCCTCTACGACGGTCAATTCGAATACTTCGCTTGATTGCGAATACTTCGGTTGTGTGATAGTGTTGGTTCAGGACAAGGAGGCACGCAAAATGGCCCAAGGAACATTGGCACCAACTCTTCCCTCGGCGGCGGAAGCTATTATTGCCAAGGAATCGAGCCGCGTCCTGGCCTCACATGTGCAGACCGCGGAGCCACTTCGGCTTCGGATGATCGACGATCCAGCGAAGGAAACGGTCAAGATTCCCGCCTCGGTCGTCCGGATGCTGATTCATATTCTTGAGGAGATGGCGCGGGGGAATGCCGTCACGCTTATCCCGGTACATGCGGAGCTCACTACGCAAGAAGCGGCGGACATGTTGAACATCTCGCGGCCCTCTTTGATCCAGCTTCTCGACGAGGGAAAGATCGAATTCCGCCGCGTCGGGACGCACCGCCGCGTACGATTTGAAGGGCTGATGGCGTACAAGCGCCGCGCCGATGCGGATCGACGAGCGGTACTCGCAGAACTGGCAGCGTACGACCAGGAAATCGGACTCTAGTCTCCGTGGCCGGATTCAGCGCCTTCTATGACGCCAACGTGCTCTATCCCGCGGAGCTTCGGAACCTGCTCATGCACTTGGCCGTCACAGGACTGTTTCGTGCGAAGTGGTCGGCTAACGTTCACGAAGAGTGGATTTCCAGCCTGCTTAAGAATCGGCATGACCTCACACGCGACAAACTGGAACGCACCCGTATGCTGATGGACAAGCACGCTATCGACGCGCTCGTGATCGGCTACGAGGATCTGATTCCGGGTTTACAACTTCCCGATCCAAATGACCGACATGTGCTGGCGGCTGCGATTCGCGGCCAAGCGAATGTGATCGTCACAATGAACCTGCGCGACTTTCCATCCGATGTACTCGCACCATTCGGTATCGAAGCGCAACACCCCGACGAGTTCGTCCTTCACCTCCTCGACCTGGCTCCTGGGGCTGTGGTGGCAGCGGCGGAAAATCATCGTCAGAGCCTGAAGAACCCTTCCAAGACGGTGTCCGAATATTTGGAAACGCTTGAGCGGCAGGGTTTGACTCAGACAGTCTCGGTTCTTCGAGAGTCCATGTTCTGAGAAGGTCGGTAGATGTGGATCGCCAGCGGCGAAAAAACGTCTTCTGCCTGGAACCAACCGCGCCACGGGACCGCACTACCCTGAACATCTTGCACGTGTCCTGTGCCTCATTGATTTCTGCCGGCACCCGCCGACGCGTTCCCAACTGTAACTCGATGTACGTGTCCTGCTGTGCCGAGGATCAAAAGTCGTGAGCGCCGTCACCCTCGGAGTGCGTGACAGGCGCTCTTTATAAGTAGGTCCGGCCAGAGCGTAGTTCATGCGATCTTCTACGCAACCAGTTTCGTGAGCGCCGCTTCGAGAACGGGAGCGTCCGCGTCGGTCAGGTTCTTCAATCGCTCCAGCGTCACCTTGCCGTCAGTCGCATGAGCGATCACGTCGCCGAACTTTGCGGGCCAGCCGGTGCGTCCACTGTCGGCAACTTTCCGAGCTGCTTGAAGTAGCTTTCCGCGCAGTTCCTCGATCGAGCCATGCACTTGTTGCTGGGTGCTACCGGTTGTTGCCGTGCCGACCTCGGCCTCTACGCGTTTCAGTAGCGCGCAAAGTCCGTCGCGGTCGGGGATGTCATCCAGTGAATCGCTGGCGAAGTTTATCTCCCGGCAAATCGCCGCGTAACGTCCCTCGGCCAGTTTGCTCGACGCCGTGCGGAGGCGCTCGATTCCCTTCACCAGATCGGTCAGCTTCTCGAACACCGTCGTGAGCTTCGCGAATCCAATCTTGGACGGGTCCGTCACGCCGCCGTATTTCTGAAGGGTGAACTTGGAGAGGCCAAACCCAACGGTTTCGCACAACTGTTTTACCGCGGCCAACGTCTCCTGCTGGACAAGCCCCTGCCGCGGTTGCGCTGGAGCCGACGAGTGCGGACGGGGCAGCGGTTGCGGCTGCCGCCTTGCGTGGGCGGGAAGCGCCCAATCCGGCAAGTTGGGATTGCGGACAGGACGGTTGTATTGGTCCAAGTCCTCCCAGATCTTGTCGAGGTCGTACAGGTACCGGCCAAGACCGAAGCAGGCGCAAGCGCGCTTGAAGGCCTGAGCTTCGGCTCGCGTGGCGGAATTCTCGTCGTCTGCCCATTCCTCTCCGACTCCGGTGTGGGGCCCAAGACCGTTCACCGATACCGTCGAAACCACGACGACCTTGGCGCAAATGACGCTCTGCTTCTGTCCGTTAGCGCCCTTGTTGAGGCTCCGCTCAAAGTTCTGCGCAACCTGCACATTGTAGGAGCGTGTCCATCCCCACTCGCCAAAGATCTCGTTGAGCCGGTCGGTGTATGCCCGCTGGTCTGCGTATGCCACCAATTGACCCCGCTTCACCGGGCCATTCTTTCTTTGCTGGCTCGACGTTGCCGTCACTCTCCACTTGATCTCAGCCGGATCGAACGGATCGAGCAACTGAATTCTGATCTCCTCAATGCGCGCCGGCGTGAAGCCACTGTGCGCGACCATGCTGTCCATGCCGGGTGCCGTCGCGATAGGCGGCGCCGAATTGTCCTGCGTACCTGCTGTTCCATTCACGTACATCTGCTGTTCTCCTTCAATTGATTTGTTGGACTGACCGCATCACGTCCGGTCAAGGGACCACTCCCTCACCCGTACACGAAGAATTCCGCGCGGGCACTCCCTGGCATCGCCAGTTCGCAAACGCGCTCCCGAAAGCTCCCGTCGTAATCGAACGTGGTTCCACCGAAGAACCGGACGTGCGAATATCCCAGCGCTTTGAGCCGCGGCTTTAACCAGTTCTCCTCGAATCCCAGCATCCACGCGCCCTCGTATTCGCGGTAGTCCACCAGTTCTTCGAGATCCCTGTACCGTGATTGCGTATCTGCAAACGCACCATAAGGCATGCTTGATCTCCTTTCAATTCCGCCTGGCCTCACCGGCGTACCTGGATGCGCTCCGATCTGCGGCCACAGATTGCGCTCAATCCACGCCACCACGGACGCACTTCCCCGTCGACCTGCCATTCACCGGGCAGTGCGAACATGCTCGACACGTTTACTTCAAGGCCACACAGGCGCCACAACCGTGCCACCGCTGCTACGCGCCGCTGCCCAATTACCGTTCCACTCGCACCACCAGCACACACTTCCCGTGCTGCAACTCACCCACTCCAGCCCGCCACCCGGCGCTACGGCAAACCCAATTCTTCATCCACTGGCACTACAACCCACACACCACAACCCTCACTTCATAACCACCAATCCATTCCCCTCACCAGTACTGGCACACACCCCACACACCAACACCCAGTCGGCCAACCCCACAACCCCACTCAAACCCCGTCCGGACAGGCCGATTCAGCCCTCCAGACCGAATACACCCACAAACTACCGGTAGTCAGATCGCAACCTGCTGAGAGCGCGCTACTTCCCGGCGCGGCGGTGCATCAAAGACACAGCAAAACCACACCAATGGCACATCAAAGAGCTTCTTTCTTGAATTTGTTTAGGAGAGGCAGTCAGCGAGCCGATGCTGTGCTTGCTGGGCAACGTCGACGAGCACTGCTTCGGTGGGATGTTCTGCGAATTGCTGAGCCTGACCGACGTACACTGGGCGGCGCGTGCCGCGCAGACCGTTCAACAGGAAGGATTCCATCTGCACGTTGCACACAAGATAGAGGACGGAAGCGACCTTCGTTTCGCGATTGAGGATGTCGCCAATGCGCCTGTACTGCTTGGTCGATTTCGGACTGCGTTCGTATTCGAGCGCGACCTTTCCGGATTTATGCCCGCATCGGAACGTCACGATCGCGTCGTAGTCTTTGGCGTAGCCGAAGCTTGTTAGCTCGTTGTCGGCGCGAATCTCGGGTTCGTACAGCCAGGATGACACGACACCTGCCTGGCGCAACTTCAGTTGCAGATCAAATAGTTCGACGTCGTGCCAGACATGGTCGCGGTTTCCGCGGCTCGAATCTCGCGGTCCGGCCTCGATCACCGTGGGCAAGCGGCCTTGTAGAGACCGGGCGCCTTCGTCTCCTAACGCAAACACCGGCGCGGCCATCCCGTCAACAACGAGGCGAAGGAGGAAATGCCGCTCACTCAGGATGCCAAGTCTGCGGACAAAGCTCTTCCACTTGCTCTCGTCGTGGACGGGATTGAGTGCGCGGTAGAGTTGCCAGGCGGTAACGTGCCCGGCCTGGTACACCTTCCGAAGTGCCGGAACATCCAGCGCATCGGACAGCACGATGGCTCCCTTCGGGTATCGCATGTCACCACCCTTTGACGAGCCAGTCGCCACCTGGCCCGCCTGGCGTAAGCACGGCAGAGCCGAGTTCGCCGCGCAACCAGCCATGGCGACCGATCAAGAAGAGAACTTCTTGCTTGGTCTTCCATTCGGAAAAGGAAACCAGGAGGCTGCCTTTCGGATCCCAGCTTCGCGCATCGAGGGTCCCCACGAGTTGTTCCGTTACGGAAACGAGATACCAGTCAGGATGCGAATTGCGCCTAGCTCGTCGCTGAAGTGCCAGCGTTCGGATTCCCAAGTGTTCCCCAAGGCGGGATGCCTGCCAACACGATCCACTCAAACCTGACGTTCCTAGCGCCTCCTGATACAGTCTGCTGTTAAGTCGGACGTGGCCGAATACCTTGGCCCGGGGCCGCAAGCCGCGCTGATCGAGCACGCCCGAACTATTCCAGACGACGGGCCGTCCGTCATTCGGCTCGCGCCAGTAGCTTCCCAACGACAGAACGCAGACGATCATGGCTTGGCCTTCCGGTCCTTCTTGCCCGCGAGTTCAGACTCGGCGCGCTCCAGACGCGCCACTAGGTCGGGATCAGGATGAGCAGCCTTCCGCTTCAGCTCGGTTTCGAGCGCAGCCAACCGTCCGTCTACCTGCGCTTGTTCGACCTTGTTCTGTTCCAACTCGTGTTGTAATCGCGCACAGTTCGCGCGCGATGCCGCGAGTTCGGTTTGTAGTTCGCGCACCGTCAGCGCCGCGTTTCCAGAGTCCGTCGTTCCACCAATCCCGGATGTTTGTCCTTCGATCACGCGATTGCACAACTCAATGTGCCGGTTGTGGCGGTCGATTGCCTCCAAAGCCCGGCTTTCGGCGTGCGTCCTGGCGTTGAGCGCATCGGTCAGACACTCCGCGGCAACCCACTTGATCTGGCGCATCTTGTCCCACCAGACCCAACACAGCATGAGCAGAATGACGATCAGTCCCAACTGGAATGACGCCAGCCGGAAGTACGGATTGCCGACGGACTGCTCGCGAAGGGTCGCCAGTCTCCGGTCGATCTCCGTTCCCCAATTGATCTGCTGGGGATTCAGCACGCGCAAATAGAACCCGAAGATGGAATCACGTGGTGCCGCCGCGCCAACGGGCATGGGTCGATAGGGCTGCGCGGGATTGACGGCAACTACGCCAGAGCCGCTTTCAACATATCGAATCCCCGGGTCCTTGCCCTTGGGAGTCTGCGCCGGCGGCGCGGACTGGGGCGCTTGGCCGAATGCGTCCATCGCAACCAGGAACACGAGAGTGGCTCTCAATGACATCGTCTACCTCCTACCGGCGCCGTGGAAACGCCACCATCGCCGCCAGTTTCTGATCTTTGAACCGCAGGTTGGCACCTTCAGAATCCTCACGCGACGACTCCAGTTTCGGCAACACGGTCGGCTCAAACAGCGGCACGCGGATATCGCTGGGCGGTCGAACGTGTAGACGGCCGTGCAAGGTTCCCTGGATGGGGTCCGTCATCAGGATTTCCATCTTGCCTTTGCCAAGGTTCTTGATGTGATGATCGAGCGCCCGGAATTCAAGTTGCTCGCGCTCGGACGCGCCCAACGCCTTGTCGTATCGCTCGAATCCGAGGAAATCGTTGCGCCACAACTGCTGCGTCCGCTTCTGAACCGGGACCTGGGAAGACGCCTGCTTGAAATACTTGGCGGTCTCCTCGTCACGGGTCTGCATCAGCATCGTTGTACCAGGCGCCGACGATACGTCCTGTTGGAACCCCTTCCCGACCTCAAGCAATTGTGGCAGCGATTGCAGCGAGAACAGAAACGCGGTGTTGGTGCCGCGCGCCGTGTTCAGGATCTGTGCAAAGTTGCTGTAGCCGAAGGGCGCGAATTCATCCATCACAACCGAGAAGAGGGGTTTGTTCCGGCGCTTCCTTTCGGTCTCCGTCTCATACCGCTTGCCGACGACCAGTTGTAAATTTTGAAGCATCATCTTCCCAAGAGCTTTCACAGGGGCCGCATTCTTGTTGATGTTGAGGCTCACGAACAGGATCAGTTCGTTGTCGATGACGTCATTGATGGACAGCAGATTGTCGTAGGGGCCGGTGATCACGCTCAACTCGTCATCAAGGAACGTCATGCACTCGTTCAGCAAGCCCTGGATCTTCTGTAGGCGCTCACGGTCGCCGAAGGACTGGAACAGGCTATGGGCCGACATTTCGAAGTTCAACCGGCGCTGCGTGGAGATCTCCGGATC
>JAWXCM010000358.1:0-3422 GCA_034408745.1 Bryobacteraceae bacterium | reverse complement strand
GGTGGACTCCACCCTCGTTTCGTTCATGAGTGACCTCCAGGAGAGGCTGAGCTCTGGAACAGAATATCATAGAAATGTTGTTAAGTGAAGAGTATTGGGTTTAGCCTGGGCAGGTTTGGCGGGTCTGGGGACCCGCCGCAGGCCTGGGGGCCTGCCCCCCTGGGTTAGGCGGCTTTGTGTTGGCGGAACCAGATTAGCATTCGCTGCCAGGCGTCTTTGGCGTCCTGTTCGCGATAGCTGGGACGGTAGTCGGCGTTGAAGGCGTGGCCAGCCTCGTTGTAGACCTGAAGGCGCGATTTGCCGCTGGCCTCTTTGATGGCGGCTCGCATGGCCTCTACTGTGTCGAGCGGGATGCCGGTATCTTTACCGCCGTACATGCCGATGACTGGGGCTTTGAGTTCGCCTGCTACGTCGACGGGGTGCTTCGGCTGGAGGTCGTTCTTCTCACCGGTGAGGCGTCCGTACCACGCGGCTCCGGCCTTCAGCTTCGGGTTGTGGGCGGCGTAGAGCCACACGATTCGGCCTCCCCAGCAGTAGCCGGTGATGGAGAGCCGGTTGGGGTCGCCGCCATTTGAGGTGGCCCAGGTGGCAGTTGCGTCGAGGTCGGACATGACCTGTTCGTCGGGGACTTTGGAGACGACTTCGCTGATGATTTGCTGAATGTCTTCCTTGCCGGCTACGTCGCCCTGGCGCACGTAGAGTTCGGGCGCGATGGCCTGGAATCCCTGCTTCGCGAAACGGCGGCAGATATCCCTGATATGCTCATGGACACCGAAGATTTCCTGGACTACGAGTACGGTTGGGAAACTGGAGCCTTTGGCGGGCTGTGCGCGATAGGCTGGAATTTCGCGATCCGCCACGGGAATGCTTACTTCGCCCGCGGTCAGACCGTTGGCGTCGGTAGAGACGGTCCATGCCGCTATGGGCTGCACTGCGAGTGCGAATCCGGCGGTTAATTTGCTGGCGAGGAATTCTCTTCTGTTCACGCTCATGATTCTGGGTAGATTGTAGCGTGGACAAAGAAGTTGCTTAGTTTAGAAAATCTCACTTCATGTCACCTCGATCCCCGTTGCCGAAGGTGTGTGTCGCTCTCGGCTTTACAAATGCTTCGGAATACCTGGACGCGGTCCGGCGAGAAGTCCTGGAAGGCGAGTCGTTTTTCGAATTTCGCCTCGATTATCTGCAGGATCCGGGTGAGGGAGTTGTCGTAATCCGCAGGCTGCTGACGGAAATGCCCGAGATCTTCATCCTGGCGACGTGCCGGAGGACGGGGAACCACGGCAGCTTTGCCGGGAGCATCGAGGCGCAACTGCGGATTCTGCACGCCGCTGTCGACGCCGGTGCGCAGGCTGTTGACGTGGAGATCGAGAGCGCGGAGCTGGCACTGGCGGAAATGGCTCCGTTCCGGGAGCGCGCGGTGCTGGTGGTGTCCTATCATCATTTCGAATCGACGCCGGCGATGCAGGCCGTGATGAAACGGGTGTCGAAGGTACCGGCCGACATTTACAAGATTGTCGCGACGGCTCGGAAACCCTCCGACATCCTGCGTGTGCTTTCGTGCGGCCGGGGGCAAAAGACCCCGGTGATTTTGTTGTCGATGGGCGAAGTTGGGATGGCGAGCCGGGTTCTGGCGCCGGCGTTTGGCAGCGCCTGGACATACGTCTCGCCGACCGATGCTCCGGGCACAGCGCCGGGGCAGATCAGCGCGCGGCAGATGCGGCATCTGTACCGAATCGACAAGCTGACGAAGAGCGCGAAGGTGTTCGGCGTGATTGCGGATCCAGTGCGGCATTCGATGTCGCCGCAGATCCACAATCGAGCGCTGCAGGCGAGGCGGGTGGACGCTGTGTATCTGCCATTTCGGGTGGATTCAGCGCACCTGCGCGACTTTGTGCAACTGGCGACCGCGTTGCCGGTGGCTGGTTTCAGCGTGACGATACCGCACAAACAAAAGATCTTGCGGTATCTGGATCAGGTGGAGCCGATTGCGCGGCGGATCGGGGCGGTAAACACGGTGTGGCGCCGGGGCGGCCGGTGGCGCGGGACGAATACCGATGTGGAGGGCGTGCTGAAACCGCTCGGACGTCGAATGAAGATTCCGAAGTCGTCGATTCTGATTGCGGGCAATGGCGGGGCGGCCCGCGGCGCGGCGTTCGCTCTGACCGATGGCGGGGCGCATGTGTCGATTGTGGGGCGGTCGGCGGAGAAGGTCCGGGCGCTGGCGAAGCTCACGGGGGCTGAGGCGCTGGGCATTGAGGATCTGAAGGGGCGGAAGTTCGACGCGCTGGTGCATGCGACGCCGCTGGGGATGTACCCGCATGGTGACGCGTGTTTCTTTGAGGACGAGATTCCGGCCGAGCTGGTGTTCGACATGGTCTACAACCCGCTGGAGACGGAGTTGCTGAAGCGGGCGAAGGCGCAGGGGCTGAAGACGATTCGCGGGGTGGAGATGTTTGTGGAACAGGCGGCGCAGCAGTTCGAACTCTTCACCGGGGAATCGGCGCCACGGAAGCTGATGGAGCAGGCGGTGCTCGAGGCGCTCGGGGCTGTCGTAGGATAGCTCCATATGGAGACTCGACGGCTTACGCGCCGGCAGCTGGGTTTTGTAGCGGCTGCGGCTGCGGTTCCAGTGGGCTCGGCCGGTGGGCAAGAGGCGGCGGCGCCGGCAGCCGCGGCGGGTGACCTGGAGCAGGCCCGGGCGGAACGGAACAGGAGATCGGCGACGCTTCGCAAGATGAAGCTGCCGCAACTTCTGGAACCGAGTTTCGTATTCAGGCCCTGAAACCCCATGGCTTCCGACTTTCCAGAAGAGCTATTTTTCAGCACGATTTCCGAACTGAGCGCGAAGCTCAGGGCTAAGGAGTTTTCCGCCCTGGAGCTGGCGCGGGCTTACTGCGACCGGCTGGAAAAGAGCGGTCCGCGGTATAACGCGCTGGCGCTGTCGCTGCGGCCGCAGGCGTTGCGTCAGGCTCGCGAGGTGGATTCGGATCTCAAGCGGGGCCGGACGCGGACTATTTTGCAGGGCATTCCGTATGGCGCCAAGGATCTGTTGAGCGTTGCGGGGCAGATCACGACGTGGGGCGCGAAGCCGTATGCGGCTCAGGTGTTCGACTTTGACGCGACAGTGATTCAGAAGCTGACGAAGACGGGCGCGGTGTGCGCGGCGAAGCTGGCGATGGTGGAGCTGGCCGGGGGTGGCGGGTACCGGTATGCGGCGGCATCGCTGTTTGGGCCGGGGCTGAATCCGTGGGACCGGACGCGTTGGTCGGGCGGGAGCTCGAGCGGCTCGGGGAGCGCGGTGGCGGCGGGGCTGGTGCCGTTTGCGCTGGGGTCGGAGACGTCGGGTTCGATTTTGACGCCGGCGGCGTTTTGCGGCGTGACGGGGTTGCGGCCGACGTACGGACTGGTGAGCCGGTTCGGGG
>JAWXCM010000357.1:0-36504 GCA_034408745.1 Bryobacteraceae bacterium | reverse complement strand
GGTCGGGCTGCTTACTGCCCATGTGTATGGTGCCTGTCCGCCTGCTGCGGTCAGTGTGAATTGCGTGATCGGGGTCCCGACGGTGCCGGTGGTCGGGCAGGTGCCGGTTGCGCTGAGCGCCGCTCCGACTGTGACGGTGCAGTTGAATGTCGCCTGTGCTCCCGAGGAATCCGTGACTCGGAGGGTGACCGGGTAGCTGCCGGCGGCTGGAGGTGTGCCGGTGAAGGCTCCGGCGCTCGCGTTGTAGCTGAGCCACGTTGGGGTTACGGACGTGAAGGTGTATCCGCCACTGCCTCCGGAGGCGGTGACTGGGATAGAGACTGTTGCGCCTACCGGGGATGTCGAGGTTGGGCAGGTGCCTGTGAGCTGCAGGGCGCCCGAAACCGGGATGGAGCAACTGAAGGTTCCGGCTGTCGAACCTATCCCATCCGTCACGCGGATGGAGACGCTGGCTGTGCCGGCGGAGGGCGGAGTCCCCGAGAACTGCGCTGTCGATCCGCTGGCTGTGCCGAGTTGCACCCACGACGGGGTGACGACGCTCCAGGTATAGGGCGACTGTCCACCGGCTGCCGTGAGGGTGAAGGGGGTGATCGGCGTCCCGGCCACCGCGCCTGACGGGCAGGTGCCTGTTGCGCTTAGCGCGGCGCCGACTGTGACGGTGCAGTTGAATGTAGCTGTCGCGCCGGAGGAATCGGTCACGCGGAAGGTGGTCGTGTAGGTTCCGGGTCCGGGCGGTGTGCCGGTGAAGGCTCCGGCGCTCGCGTTGTAGCTGAGCCACGTTGGGGTTACGGACGTGAAGGTGTATCCGCCCGTGCCTCCGGATGCCGTGACGGGGATACTGACGGTGGAGCCGAGAGGAACCGAGGTGCTGGGGCAGGTGCCTGTGAGCTGCAGGGCAGTCGATACGGGGATCGAGCAGCTGAATGTTCCGGCTGTGGAGCTAATGGCATCCGTCACGCGGATGGAAACGGTGGCTGTTCCGGCGGCGGGCGGGGTACCCGAGAACTGGGCCGTGGATCCGGTGGCCGCGCCGAGTTGCACCCACGACGGGGTGACGACGCTCCAGGTGTAGGGCGATTGCCCGCCGGCGGCCGTGAGGGTGAAGGGGGTAATGGGCGTCCCGGCCGCTGCGCTCGACGGGCAGGATCCGGTTGCGCTGAGGGCTGCCGCCACCGTCACGCTGCAACTGAATGTAGTTGTCGCGCCGGAGGAATCTGTCACGCGGAACGTTGTCGTATAGGTTCCGGGTCCGGGCGGTGTGCCTGTGAAGGCTCCGGCGCTGGCGTTGTAGCTGAGCCAGGCGGGAGTTACGGTCGTAAATGTGTATCCGCCCGTGCCTCCGGAGGCGGTGACGGGGATACTGACGGTCGACCCGAGAGGAACCGAGGTGCTGGGGCAGGTTCCGGTGAGCTGCAGGGCGCCTGCGACGGGGATGGAGCAGCTGAATGTTCCGGCTGTGGAGCTAATGGCATCCGTCACACTGATGGACACGCTGGCGGTGCCGGCGGCGGGCGGGGTGCCGGTGAACTGGGCCGTCGATCCAGTGGCTGTGCCGAGTTGCACCCATGCAGGGGAGACGACGCTCCAGCTGTAGGGCGATTGTCCACCGGCTGCGCTCAGGGTAAACGGGGTGATCGGGCTCCCGGCCACCGCGCTCGCCGGGCAGGAGCCGGTTGCGCTGAGGGCTGGGGCGACGGTCACGCTGCAACTGAATGTGGTTGTCGCGCCGGAGGAATCGGTTACGCGAAGAGTGACCGGATAAGTTCCGGGTCCGGGCGGGGTGCCTGTGAAGGCTCCGGCGCTGGCGTTGTAGCTGAGCCAGGCGGGAGTTACGGTCGTAAATGTGTATCCGCCGGTGCCGCCGGAGGCGCTGACGGGGATCGTGACGGTTGCGCCCAGGGGTGACGCGGTGGACGGGCAGGTGCCGGTCAGCGACAACGCAGCTCCGACCACGATGGAACAGGTGTAGGTCTGCTGCGTGGAGCTGATCGAATCGTTGACGGTGATACTGACAGGGTAGGTTCCGGCGGCGGGCGGGGTGCCGGTGAACTGGGCCGTGTTCCCGCTGACGGTGCCCCGCGTAAGCCAGGCTGGGCTGACCACACTCCAGGTAAACGGCCCTTGTCCGCCTGCGACCGTCAGGGTAAACGGGGTGATGGGCGAACCGGCGACGGAACCCGTGGGACAGGATCCGGTTGGGCTGAGGGCTGCCGCGACGGTCACGCTGCAACTGAACGTAGTTGTCGCGGCCGACGAATCTGTTACGCGAAGAGTGACCGGATAAGTTCCGGCCCCGGGCGGGGTGCCTGAGAAGAAACTGCCACTCGTGTTGTAGCTGAGCCAGGCGGGAGTTACGGTCGTAAATGTGTATCCGCCGGTGCCGCCGGAGGCGCTGACGGGGATGGTGACGGTTGCGCCCAGGGGTGACGCGGTGGACGGGCAGGTACCGGTGAGGGACAACGCGGCTCCGACCACGATGGAACAGTTGTAGGTCTGCTGCGTGGAGCCGACCGAATCGTTGACGGTAATGGTGACTGGGTAGGTTCCGGCGGCGGGCGGGGTGCCGGTGAACTGGGCCGTGTTCCCGCTGACGGTGCCCAGCGTAAGCCAGGATGGACTGGACACATTCCAGGTAAATGGCCCTTGTCCGCCGGCGACCGTCAGGGTAAAGGGGGTGATGGGCGTCCCGGCGATGGAACCCGTGGGACAGGACCCGGTCACGTTCATCGCGCTGGCGACGGTGAAGGAACAAACCCTCGTCGATGTGTTCGAGTTGACGTCTGTGACCCGGAATGTGGAGGAGTAGGCTCCCGGCGCAGGCGGCGTTCCGGTGAACGAGCCACTTGTCGGTCCGCCGGTGTAGGAAAGCCACGTCAGGGTCGACGCGGAAAACGTGTAGGGTGTGTAGCCGCCTAATGCGGAGACCGGGAAGCTGATGGGGGTGAACGGGTAAGTCGTATTGCAGGTGGATGACAGGGACAGCGTCGCCGCCACTGACAGGGAGCAGCTGAAGGTTCCCGCTGTTGAGCCGATGGAATCGGTTAGCCTGATCGAGACCGGATACGTGCCTGACCCAGGTGGAGTACCCGAGAACGGAGCGAAACTACCCTCAGCGGCGCCGAGTTGCAGCCAGGACGGGCTCAGGACGGTCCAGGTGTACGGCGACACGCCACCTGAGCCGGTCAGATTGAAGGGAGTGATGGGTGAACCCTGAATGGAATTCGTGGGGCAGGAGCCGGAAACGCCCAGCGGCGATGCGACCGTGATTGCGCAACTGAAGGTTGCGGATCCGCCACTGGAATCCGTTACGGGGCCGCCGACCGTATAACTACCCCCGGAAGGCGGGGTTCCCGTGAAGTTGCCTCCCGCCACGTTGTACGTCACCCAGGAGGGCGAGGCAGGGGAGTAGTTGTACGGTGCCACTCCTCCTGTGGCCACGGCGGGAATGCTTATGGGGCCGTAGGGCAGTGTGGACGTGGCCGGGGGGCACGATCCGGAGAATTGCAGCGCTGGCTGGATGGTGATCTGCAGATTTTCAGCGCGGTCTGTGTTGTCGGCCGAATCGGAAACGTCCACCGAGAAAGTCGCTGTTCCCGCCGGCCCCTGAGGGATGCCCGTAATCAGGCCGGCGGGACTCATGTCCAGTCCAACCGGAAGCGCGCCCGCTGAGACGTAGAAGGCGTAGGGCGCACCTGCCCCGCCGATTGCGACCATCTGGAAGGTGTACGAAGCGCCGATGGATCCCGAAGGGAGCGGGGATGTGGTGGTGATCTTTAGTGACTGAGTGACTGTGAGCTGGAAGGTCCTGGTGCTGGTGCCAGACGAGGGAGTGCTGGCCCGTATGTCAAAGGTGTAGACGCCAGCAATGGTGGGAGTGCCAGACAGAGTTCCGGCGTTGAACGAAATGCCCGGAGGGAGAGTTCCCGCAGGTTGTGACCAGGTAATGGGGGGGCTGCCACCCGAGGTGGAGAACGTGTAGCCACTAGTAGGGCTATAGAGTCTGTTGGTTTGGCCGTCGGGCAACGGCGACGGGTCAGTAATCGTCACGCCCTGAGCGGCCGCGGAACCCGCGAACAATATCAGGGCAGCCCAAACTGGGAGCATAGTGGCCAGGGCGCGAAGGCGGTACGGGCCGATCCGAAACGGTGGTTTATCCAGGTCCATCAGCAAGCGAGCGCACACCCCTTAGCCATAACCCGATTGAGTGGGCAGACGGGGCTCAGAAGGTGATTATGGCACGGCTGTGTTGTGTGCAAGAACCGTTAAGTGTACTACAGATGTACTAGCGCTGGAGTTTTTTGAGGCGCTGCTCGATTGCGGTGAGGTACTTGCGAGCGTACTGGGCTTCCGCCATTTCGGCGTTAAGGGCAATCACTTTTTCGAAGCTTTTCCGTGCTTCCAGCAGATCGTCGGGATTGGGTTTGCGGTTATAGGTGTCGAGCCGGACCATGCCGAGTTCGAAATAGCTGTAGGGGTCGTCGGGATCGTAATGCAGAGCCCGGCGGCAAAAAACCTCTGCCCGCGTGGGATTCCCCGCTTTTCGCTCACAGTTGCACAGACCGAAGTAGCCGATATTTCGCTGCTCCATGTACATTTGCCGCTGAGTGGGACGTTTTTTGGCAAATGCGTTGGTAAACGGGTTGCTTAGGAGGTAATATCCGATTTTTTCGACCGCGCTGGAATCGAAATCCGTGACGCGGACGTAGTCGCGGTAGGAGTCGCGGGCGTCGACGTAGCGTCCCAGGGCTCGGAGGCAGTCGCCGAGCCAGAGCATGGCCTGCGCATTCGATTTGTCCAGTTCGAGGGCTTTTTGCGCGGCGTCGACACCGAGATCGTATGCGCCTGTTTCGCGGTAGGCCTGCGCCAGGTGGGAGAGCGCGTAGCTGTGGCGAGGATCGCGGTTAACCGCGTATCGGAGGTTTGTCACCGCCTCCCGGGTATCGCCTACGTCGAGCAGGACAGAGCCGTAGCTGACGTAGGCTTCCACATAATCCGGGTTCAGTTCGATGGCCTTTTTCAGCCACTTGAGTGCATTTTCAGCCTCGTACAGGATTTGGTGCGACCGGCCGAGATACAGTGCCGCCTCGGCGTATTCGGGATCTTCGCGGAAGGCCAGTTCAAAGGCGGGCAGCGCCAGTTTGGTCTCCGCGGTACTTCCTTTGTTGTAGAGCTTCAGGCCACGGTCGAACTCCCGAACGGCCGCTTTTTTTCGCACGTCGGCGAACTGGATTCGGAGTGTGACGGTGGTTGGCACGCCTGGAAAGACGAGGATGGATCGGGGTCCGTCGGGCCGGTAGCCCTGTTTGGCTCCCTGAATGGTGTGTTCGCCGGGTTTGATGCCCAGCAGGCGGAGGGGCTTGCCGATTCCGGCGACTCCGCGTGGCTCGCCGTCGAGAAATACCTGCACGTCGTCTTTTGTGGAATCGATGACGAGGGTGCCATCCTGTGTGGATAACTGAGATTCGGGCCCGGCGCGGCGGCTGGGATTGAAGGCGAGGATGAGGTCCGATTCGAACTCGCCGCTTTCGGTGGGAGTCTGCGTCAGTCTGGAGTCGCCCGCCTGTTTGCGGACGTGCTCGCTGACATGGTTGCGGACGTAGTCGATCATTTCATCCGCGGTTACCACGCCGTCTCCGTCGCGGTCGGCATGGCCCTGCAGAGCCTGCGCGACGAAATAGGTAAAGACACCGTGCTTCAGGGCGGAATCCTCGTAGGAGCTTTCCTGCTTGCGGCTCGCCGTCAGCGACAGGATATTGCGCTCGATTTCAGCCAGTTTGCCGTTGACCTGCTCATTGTTGGTTTCTGGCGTGATGCCGCCGCTGTGACAGGCGTCGGTGAGCAGAACCTTCCAGCGTGCCTTGATGCGGTTGCCCACCACCTGGCCGAACCTCGGCATGGGGTAGCCGGTTTCTTTCAGGCGATTGACGTCGACATCGTACGGCGCAAGATAACCGATACGGTCGTACAAAAAACCGTGGCCGGCGAAATAAATTAGTACACGGTCCGATTCTTTCGCGACGGACGGGAGCCATTCTTCGATCTCGTGCTGAATGTTGGCGAGCGTTGCCTTGCTTCCGGTCAGTACGTGGACGTTTTCGGGCGGAAAATTGCCGCCCTCCTGTTTGATCAGGACGTCATGCACCAGTGCCGCGTCACCTTCGGTGTAGTTGAGATCTTTGGCCAGACCACCGAGGTCCTTATATTTCCCAATGCCGATGATGAGTGCGTAGCCCCGCGGCACATCGGCGGCCACGACGGGTTTCTTAACTCCGGGACGAATGACGCCGCGGCCCGCGATGTCGCCCTGCTGCGGAGGCGGAGCCTGGGCGACGGCACCGGCAAGGGACAGCATGGCGGCGAGCGCGGCTCGGCCGATGCGACTGACAAAAAAAGGCCCTGTCATGAAGCTCCTCAGTGGTGGGCGATCCAGAACTCGTAAACTAGTGCCCGCTCCTGCAGTCCCACGAAACGGACCGCGGCCGATTCGGGCGTGCCGTCGGGATTTAGATCGCGGGAGGTGAGTCCGGATCCTTTGGGTGGTGCTTTGGCTCCGGCGCTGCTGTCGATGCAGGCTCCGCGAGCGGTCAGCGGACCTGGATCGCACTTCGGAATGAGTGTGGATTTGGTCCTGCCTGGCAAAGAACGCGCGATGACGTCTTCCACCATCGGCGTTGGGCTCAGCACCCAGAAGATGGTCTCGAAGCCCGGGTTGGGTGGGATGACGAAGGAACCGTCAGAAGACGGGACGGTGTAGGGCCGATTGGCGTCGATTCGGTTCAGGCTTCCGGTTTCGCCCGTGGGAAAGAGCCGGCGGTACTCGCCCGCGGGCGAGCGGTTGACCACGTAAACGTAGCCGCCCATGGTGCTCTGAAAACGGAACCGAATTTCATCGCCGGGCTTGAAGACGGTTCGCGAGTCGATCACTTTCCATTGCTCAACGCTCTGCTGCTCGATATTTACTTCTACTATGGAGGCCGGGGTGCCCGCGGGTGGAGTGACCGCTGGTGTGGCCTGAAACAACAACGCGACCGTTGTAAGCCAGTTCATGGAATTACTTGTGCCGGAGGAGGATCTCGGTAATTACCCGCGGCCGCGCCGCCGAACCGGTTTGCACGATGTAGACGGCATTCTCATCGCCTCCGGCGGCTTTGCGTGTGCTGCTGCGAACGATGCCCCGGCTTTCGAGCTTCATCTCATCTTTGATGCGGGTGATGTTGGTGGCGAGCAGCTTGGGTGCGTTCTCTCCCTTCTGTCCGGACGCGCCCTTCAGGACACGTTCGATATCGGGTTCGGGAGCCGAGGAGAGCACTACCATCAGCCTTTCGGTGCCGGGTGTGTTGTCGAACTGGAAGCAGTCGTCCATCTCGCCGCTGGCGCACCGGCCCGGGATGATGACGGCTGTGCCTGCGCGGATCTTATTCGCCTCTGCCGGGTTTGGGAACAGCAACTCGCCGTTGGTTGCCGAATACACGTAGAGAAAGGCATCGTCGTTGCTTTCGAGGCGCAAACCGAAGCGTTCCCCGGAGGCGAACTCCTTTTCCGGGTCGACCTCATCCGTCATGCGACGGTCGGGTCCGGGCTGCACGATGGCGTAGCGAAGTCCAAGATCGCGGGACTCGACGCGAAACTGCGGTGGAGGTTCGGGAACGGGCTGGCTGATGGCGACGTCGGGAACAGGAGTCGGAACAGCGGTCTCCGCCGCCCTGGGTTTCGGTTTTGCGGACGGTGGGCGCGCTGCGGGTTTTGCAACCGTTGTTGCTGGTGCGGGAGTCGCTACCTTGGGCCGGAAGTAGAGCTGACGAGCGCTTAACGAACCCGTGCCACTTTCCTGACCGTGCAGAGCGGTTACTCCGAGTAAGACAATCGCAGCCACGTACCTGTAAGATGTATTACACGAGGTCATTGTACACTTCCTTCCTTATCTGTTAATCTTAGCGAATTATCAGTAGGACTTTTCCCCTGTTCGACGGTATCCTAACCTTTTTAGAGAATCGCCGGAGGCTGTGCTGAACTCGTCTAGTTATTTACGGTCGTATCTTGCTGTGGTGCTGGCAGTCCTTATCGGGGCGACGCCCGCGGTCGGCCAGGACGTGGCCGCACCCGCGGCTGGCGATGATGACCTGAAGATCGAGATTATTGAGGGCAACGACTTCGTCAACAACATCCGGCAAAGAACGGCTCGAGATCCGGTGGTGGAAGTCCGGGACCGGAACAATCAGCCGGTGGCGGGTGTGCTGGTGACGTTCCGACTTCCCACGACGGGACCCAGCGGATCCTTCGGCAATGGACTGCAGACGTTTTCGACCACCACGGATGCGAGCGGCCGGGCGGTTGGTCAGGGCATGACGCCGAACTCGACGTCAGGGAGCTTCCGGATCGAAGTACAGGCGCAGCAAGGGAGCCGTGTTGCGAGGACTGTCATCAATGGACGGAACATGCGTGCGTTTAGGTTCCCGCTGAAAGCTTCCATCACTACAGCGGTTGTGACAGCGGCTACTGTCGCAGTGGTTGCGGTGGTGGCAATACAGGGCGGCGGGGCATCGGGAACCGGTGTTTCAGTGGGTGCTCCCACGATCGGTTCCAGGTGATTGCCTAAGCGGGGCGGGGATTCTATGCGGATTGTATCGACAGCACTGATCACGGCGGTATGTCTGTACGGCGAGTCGTCCACGTCTTTTGTGGTTCCAGGCGGAGAGTTTGTGGCCACGGGGAACCCGGCGGTAATTCGACCCATAGTAGGGATCCGCGGATCGCGGGTGATGGGCAGTCCGGTAACGCGCGCTCGCGCTGGAATGGCTGCACCCGGGGGTGGATTTGCGCTTGTGGAAGATGCTGCCGGCGGGTTATCTCTGATTCGCACAGCGGGTACCGATGCCGCGTCCACCTATCTTCGCGCGGCGGCGGATCAGGTTCGGTTCAGCAGCACTGGTTCGACGGCCGTGTTTCTGGACAGGGCGTCGTCGACGGCAGAGGTATGGACGGGATTGCCATCGGCGCCGCGCCTGCAGGCAACGTTGTCGGCCGCCGCGCCCTCTGGCGTTCTGTCCGCACTCGAGATCAGTGATGACGGTGAGATTTGCCTGGGCGTCTCCGAGGCAGGCGATGTCTACGAGCTATCCAGTGGGAACGCTCCGAGGCGCAGCGCTTTGCCTCGTCGGGTGCGCAAGGTTCGTTTCGTGCCTGGCACGGGGGATGTGCTGATTCTGGACACGGAGGGCCTGCTTTCGGCTGCCAGTCTCTCCACTGGCGATATCCGTCCGCTGCCGGGCGTCGCCGCGCGGACCTTTGAGGACGTGGTGTTGTCGAATGACGCAAGTTCAGCTCTTGCTGTGTCGAACACGTCGCTGGTGTTGGTGCCGCTTGACGGGAAGGAACCGACAACTGTGCCGTGGCTCCGAGGTGGTTCTCGCATCGGCTCCCTGCGCGGGGGGCAGTTTGCGATCACAGTCGCGGGCGAGGCCGGGGCGTGGATCCTGGACCGCGACGTCAGGTTGTCCTACGTAGCTGAGTTTTGACGGCGCCACCGTTAGACGATTGTGTAACCGTGAAGTGGAACGCCTGACGAGATTAGCTCAAACTGGCGCCAGCTTCCACCTTTGGCCAGTGCCGCAGAGGCCTTGTCGGTGATCTTGATCTCTCCTGGACACCCCGCGTCTTCGGCAAGCTTGGAGGCGATGTTGACGGGATCTCCGCTGATGCCGCTCCGGCCCCGCAGGTTGCGGAAATGCAGGATGGGACCTTTGTCGACACCGGCTACCACCGGCAGTCCGTTTCTGCTGAGTTCGTCGAACAAAGCGCGGATGTAGTCGAGCGCATATTGCGCGTTGTCGAACGTCAGGATGGCGATACCGCCGCCTGAGGTCGCGATCTCACCCGAGGCGGGTGCACCGTTCCGAACGACCGCATCCATGCAGGCATTGGCGAGCAGGTCGTCGAGCAGATTGCCGAGGTGGCTCAGGTGTCCTTGCTCTCGGTGGCGAGCGAGGAAGACGACAACGGCCTCTCGCAGCCAGTCGGAGTAGAGTTGTTTGCGCACCTGCGCGCCCTGTTCCGGCAGGCGCAAAAGGGCGAGCATTCGGTAGAAATCTTCGGGGAAGGGATGGGGGTACCGGGTCTGGTTCTCCGGGAGATGTTCCATTCGGCGGCGAGAGCGATGCGAGAAGACGTCCACCGGACCGGCGGCTCGCATAATGCTCCTCATCACCAGTTCCTCCGGACCAATCCGCTTCGACTGGTTGACCACGGTCTCAGTGATGAGGATCTCATCGGGGCCGGCGTAGTTTTCCGCTAACTCTTCCACAAGGTCCGCATCGGGTCCGTAGAGGCCTCCGCCCATCTCGTAGAAGCAGCCGCTGTGGATGCACATTCCGAGTCGAACGGGGTGACGTTCGCGAACACGGCACTGCACCTCGGCCATTGCGTCGAGGACGGTATCGGCGTTTACCGCGGTGGGGAAGTACATCTGGGTGTTGTCGGCGACCCAGGTTCCAACGGCTCGGCCTCCGACTTCGCAGCCGAGGGCGTGGACGATCTCCTTTGGCTCCGAGACCAGCTGCACGACGTCGAGCAAGTCCATCTCCTTCGTGAGCTTGCTAAGGCCGGAGGTGTCGGTTGACACGACGGTTCCAAAAATCCGAAACGAGTTGAGAAGAGTCTGGGCGGTGTCGAGGTCCTGTTCCCCTCTGGCCCAGTCCTGCAATAACCGGACAGGCACTGGTCCGGCGATGTCCTGAGTCAGATTCGCGAGTGCAGGAATTACTCTGGGTAGCGACACATTGACTCCTGTAAGCCCGCCGAGTCTAACACAGGCACACTAATACTCTACGCGCAATCGGACTGGATTTTGTCTCACCGGCTAATTACCCCGGTTAGCTCATGTATACTGGCGGCACCCACCTATATCCGACGGTAAACGGATCAACCGAGGAACGCTCTTGCGATTTCGAACCAAACTTCTGCTTGTGCTCTCCGCGGCTGCGGTGATCCTGAACGGTTTGGCCGTTGGTGTCATGTACCGCGTCGCCGAGCGTTATTTTATGGACGAGTTCCGGGCGAAAGCCGAGTCCATCGCGGCGACAATCGCGAGCCAGATCGACGGCGACGCCTATCGTCGACTGCAAACCGATCCCTCACCCGAGCGCTCGCCCGACTATGCGGCCATTCGCGACCAGTTGCGCCGCGCGAGGGACGCGAATCGCCGTACGGATACGTATGTCCAGTACGTGTTTACGCTGCATCGCTCCGCCCATGACGCGAACGTCGTTCATGTTGGCATCAATCCGGAAGAGAACTCTGTCACGTCGTCTCCGTTTGGGGAGAAGTACCGTACGGACCGGTCCATTGATGTTGCCTCCGAGCGGGTGACCGTGGATGAGGCGGTGCAGCAGGATGAATTCGATAAGGGTCTTGACGCCGGCGCTCCGATCCGCGACCGCTCCGGCGCCGTTGTTGGCCGGCTGGCCGTGTCGTTTACCAGCGAGCGCCTTGCCTACAAGCAGCGGCCGCTGCTGATCGGTGGACTGCTGGCGACCCTGTTTGGCGTTATTGTTTCCATGTTGGTGGCGTGGCTGCTTGCGGGCGGTATCACGCGGCCTCTGGATGAACTTGCCCGCACTGTAACTCTAATCGGCAAGGGAGATTTCGATGCGAAACCGGCTATCGATTCACGGGACGAGTTTGGGATTGTGGCGCGCGCCATCGAAGAAATGACGCGGGGTCTCCGGGAACGCGAGACGGTAAAGTCCGCTTTCGCGCGCTACGTGTCCCAGCAGGTGCTGGATTCCGTGCTTGTTTCCGGGGCTTTACCGCTTTTGCAGGGCGTGCGCCGCAATATTACAGTTCTTTTCTGCGATATTCGTGGCTTTTCCACAATGAGTGAGCAGATGCCGCCCGAGGAAGTGGTGCAGCTTCTGAACGAATATTTCGAGTGCATGGTGGAGATTATTTTTCGACACCAGGGTACGCTCGACAAGTTTCTGGGGGATGGGCTGATGGTGATTTTTGGAGCGCCTCAGGAAGATCCGGAACAGGAGGAGCACGCCATTGCCGCAGCCGTCGAAATGCAGCGGCAGCTGGCCGTGCTCCGTGACAAGTGGCGACTCGAAGGTCGAGCCCCCATCCGGGTTGGGATCGGGATTCATTCGGGAAGTGCCATTGTTGGCAATATTGGATCGACTCAGAGGATGGAGTACACCGCGATTGGAGACACGGTGAATGTCGCGTCGCGGCTGGAGTCGGCGACGAAGGAACTCGGCACCGATATTTTGGTGAGCGAGCACACTTACTCCGCCATCCGGGGCAGTTTCAACTTCCGCAAGGTCGGCCCAATCCAGGTGAAGGGCCGAACCGCGGCGGTTCAGGTTTATGCGCTGAGCGCGGACGAGGTGACCCCGACTACACCGCACGCCTGAACTACATTTCAGCGAGCGTTCGGTGCACCATGTGGATGACGATGGCGCCTTCGCCGACGGCCGATGCGACACGTTTGACGTTGCCAGAACGCACGTCGCCGACGGCGAAAACGGCGGGGAGGCTGGTTTCCAGCATGTGAGGATCACGCTCAAGAGGCCAGGGATTTCCTTCCGGTATGTTCTCGAGATCGCGGCCGGTCAGGATGAAGTTGTTCTTGTCGAGGGCGACGCTGCCCTGCAGCCATGAGGTGCAGGGCGAAGCTCCGGTCATGACGAACAGGTGCCTCACTTTATGAGTCGACTTCTCACCCGTTTTCTTGTCGAGCCAGGTGACTTGCTCGAGGTGATCGTCACCGAGCAGTTCCACAATTTCGGTGTTGTAGTGGAGCTGAATGCGCGGGTTCTCCGTGATGCGCTGGATGAGGTATTTGGACATGGTGCTGCGCAGTTCGCCGGAGCGCACCAGCATGTGGACGATGGACGATGACTGGGAGAAGAACACAGCCGCCTGACCGGCGGAATTTCCGCCGCCGACGACGGCCACACCCTCTGTCTCGCACAACTGCGACTCGACGTGCGTCGCGGCGTAGTAGATGCCCTTACCCTCGTAGGCTTCGAGATTGGCGAGGCGGAGCTTATTGTATCGCGCGCCTGTGGCAATGACAATCGATTTGGTCTGCAGGACATCGCCCGAGTCGAGTTCCAGCTCATAGGGCTGTCGCGAGCAGTCCAGCTTTCGCACGCTGCGCGCAATCATCAGCTGGGCGCCGAATTTCTGTGACTGGGTAGTGGCGCGAGACGCGAGTTCCTGGCCGGAGATACCGGTGGGGAAGCCGAGGTAATTTTCGATTTTCGAGCTGGATCCGGCCTGGCCACCGGGCGCCTGCGTTTCGATGAGCAGCGTATCGAGGCCTTCCGATGCGCCGTAGACCGCGGCCGCGAGACCGGCGGGTCCGGCGCCGACGATGATTACGTCGCGAACCTGACCGGGTGCGATCGGGCTGTTCAATCCGAGGATGTTGGCAATTTCCTGAATACTCGGACTTTTCAGGACGGTGCCGCCCTCAGCGATGACGATGGGGACTTCGGACGTGGTTACCTGGAAACGGTCCAGCAACTCCTGCGACATTTCGTCCGTGTCGAGGTCGATGTAGCTGTAGGGATGGCCATTGCGCGAGAGGAACCCGCGAATTTCGAGCGTCCCGGCCGAGTGGCGCGAGCCCATCACGATCAGGTTGCCGAAGCCCTGCTTGATCAACTCAAGGCGGCGGAGGATGAATGCGCGAAGGAGGATCTCACTCAGTTCAGCGTCTCGGGCCACCAGTGCGCGGAAGTCGGTGTCGTTGATCTCGACGACTTCGCTCGGCTCCGTGACGCGTCCGAGGACGAGGCAGCGCTGGCCGGAGATCATGGAAATTTCGCCGGTGAATTCGCCGCGGCGGTCATGTATGGCTACGGTGCGCTCGCCTTTGACGTCGGGCTGAACGATTTCGATGCGCCCGGACAACAGCAGAAAAAACGGAACGCTGGTATCACCGGGTGCGAACAGGATATCGCCGAGCTGTGCGGTGCGGGGACGGCCGATGTCGCCGACACGGGCAATCTGCTGCTCCGTCAACGCGGGAAAGGCTTGCGTCCGTTGGTCAAGTGCGCTGGGGTTGGGATGCGGATTCATATCGTTTTTCGAGTTTGCCTTCGTTACTGTAACACCAGCCTCAGCGGCGCGGGGTCAGTCGGATGTGGAACCTGTGCCGAGGGAACATGCTCGCCGACCCATGCGCTGCCGTGCCGCCGTAAAATTTCGACTGGCGGTCTACACATACCTTCGCCGGCGACGGTCGCGCTAATTAACTGGCGGGGGAGCGAGTAGAAACAAAGTGGGAGCCGCGTTGCTGCCGCGCTCAGGCCAGCATCGTTTCGGAAAGTCCGAATCCCGACACGATCTTGTCCCACGTCGTGCAACCGAGGTAGTGGTTGAGGACCTCATCCACTGATCCGGTCAGGTGCGGTAGCGAACGGGCGACAACCTCGGGCCTCAGTACCTCCTCACCGATCTGCGGTTGGCTGGGATTCGTGATGAGCAGCACGTAGTAGTTAAGGTCAAGGCTGGTCGCGATGGCGCGAGCACAGTCGAGATTTCGCAGAACCTGATTTCGGCCGGCGTACCAACTGACGTCCCGCGATGCATTGCGCTCCGTCCGCTTACCTTCGATGAAGATGACCGCCTTCGTCGTGAAAAGAGCGCAATCGATATTTGACGATCCCTCAAGTAACCACCACTTCGGCCACTCCCTCGGCGGATGCTCTATGGCTGCGAGAAATGCGCTCCGGGCGTCAGCGTCACCGGCCAGCAATCGTTGGCGCATCTCGATGGCTCGCGCACTCTTCATTGAGTACCCCTTTGGCCAACGGAGTTCCTCAGGATGACAGACGAGCCGTTTGAGGAACTCCCTGGGAGCTTCAGCCTGATGCTCAAACTGGGGCGGCTGGGTAAGGGCACCGATGTCGACCTGACCGGAACCACAGCGGTCACCGAGCCGGAGCAGGTCGGGGATCCACCCAAGACCGGTCGGATTGCGCTCATAAAGAGCTGTGAAGATCGGCTGAACGTACGTCCTGGAGCTGTTGAACTGGCCCACAGGTCGTCAGATCGGCCTTATCGTTGGATTCCTGCATGGGTAATCGAACGCGCCGATGCGGCTGTCGTCCGCTCAGGACTGGGACCGAGGGCCGTGTGGTACGCGACCGGCTCCACTCCCTCCCGCGCGGACTGACGCCGAATGCCTTTCCGCAGTTCGGGCGGATTTGCGCCGGAGCCCGGCAGACCCGGTTTGCGGAGAGCAGCGCTCGTAAGCCAGGCGACGCGGATCGGCCTGGGAAAGTGGCTTCTTTACCGGACGGCGGGCGTTGGCCGGTTCCGGTTGAAGGACGCCCTGGAGCTACGTCCACGAACCGCGGCACGTAGCTTCAACCACCTCGAGCAAGAGTGGAAGCGGAGTGCCGCTCACCAGCACGGGTAACTTAATTAATGGTGGGCGCTGTCAGGTGGCAGGTCCGAGCCAGCGCGTCGATGTTCCTGCTGCCTGAATCAGGATCGCGGGCCGTCCCTCGCCTGCATCCTGACAGTTGGGGAACCGCACCTCTCGGCTGAAACAGGCTTCTTTCGAGGTCGCGGCACGACGCGGCACGATCCGGTTTTGGTTCGGGCAGGCCGCGGGCTACTCTACAAAATTGGGCTTGCAGTGCACGAACCCGGCCTATATGATGGCCAGAGCTAATATTGAAAGTTTAGACCGAACCGGTAGTGAGCTGATTCACTATAGGCGGCTGCAGGGTCGTTGTGTGACTGCTGAGAGTAAGGGAGAAAGCATGAAATTGTGTAAATGGCTTGTCGGTTTGCTGAGTATTCCATTCCTGTTGTCTCCGGCGCTGCAGACGTCGCTGCGCGCGCAGGGACCGACGGTGACCGTCGTTGGCGAGGAAAAGGCGATTGGCAACGGGAAGGTGCGCACGTGGCTGAAAATCGACGCCAAAACTCGTGAACCGCGCGTTCTGGGTGTCACGTTGACCGAAGCGGCGCTGGCTGGATTGCCAGGAGAGAAGGATCCGGCACAGGCGGGTTCGGTAAAGCTGAAGCTAATGGACGGCGGCCCTGACCATACGTTCGAGTACGAGCTGATGTTCCCCAAAGACGCCGCGGAAACGGCTTTCAACCACATGGGCTTCAACTGGAATCCGGTGGGGCACGGGCCGAAGGGCGTTTTTACGAAGGGCCACTTTGATGTGCACTTCTATATGTCAACGCCGGAGTACCGGCACCACATTGAGGTCGACACTCAGGATGCGGATCCGATTCACCTGAAGACTTCGAATCTCGAGCAGCCCAGCCAGTTTCTGCCTCCGGACTACCAGCTTGCGCCGAATACCGCGGAGCCGCGGATGGGGTCGCACTATGCGGACGTCACATCGCCGCAACTGAAGCCTGGTGGTTTCTCGAACATTTTTCTGATCGGCGCGCACGGCGGCAACATTCTGTTTTGGGAACCGATGATTACTCGGGAGTATCTCCTCACGAAGCCCAGGTTCAGTCAAAAGCTCAAACTGCCTGAGTCTTACCCGGTCAGTGGTTACTACCCCACGGCCTACAGTGTGACTTACGACGCGACCCGCAAGGAGTACGACATTTCGCTGGACGGACTCACTTTCCGCCTTTCGGGGTATCCCAAAAATGTCTACGGAGTGGAACCCTGCATCGACTCGCGTGTCGCTCAGATGATGGCGAAGTACAAAAAGGTGCCGGACATTGCCGCAACCAAAAATTGCGTAAGTCTGGTGCAGTCGGCAATCTCAAAGTAGTTAGAAGGCGTGGCGTTCCGGTGGCAGGCGCTGCCGGAACGCCGCAACCCACTGTCATCCCGCAGTCACAGCCTTACGACTCTACCCTCATAAGCGGTACCCCATCTACGCCATTTACTGTGAGCGCCTCCCGCTGGTACACTAGTCTTTATAGTCTAATTCAACGGTCCGACGCCGCTTTATCGTGAGGACGAGGCAACATGAGCAGTCGCCTTCCTGAATTTCAAGAGACCACCTCCACCACCACGGGGTTTGCGCCCGATGCGCCGCCCGAAATGGCCTCTGTGCTGTTCATGGACATTGTCGGGTACTCCCTTGAGCCGATGGAGCGCCAGTCCGCCCTGCTGCAGAAGCTTCAGACGATAGCGCGGGCGACACCCGAGTTCCAGCGTGCTCAGGAAGCTGGCCGGTTGATCAGCCTGCCTACGGGCGATGGGTTTGCGCTGGTGTTTTTCGACCTGCCGATGGTGGCGGTTGAGTGCGGACTTAAGGTCTGTAAGGCACTGAAGGAACGGCCCGAAATCAAGCTGCGGATGGGTGTGCACACGGGACCGGTCTACCGGATTGACGACATCAATGCGAACATCAACGTCGCTGGTGGCGGCATCAACATGGCGCAGCGGGTGATGGACTGCGGCGACGCGGGTCACCTTCTGATATCCAGCACTGTCGCGGATGTGTTGAGTCACCTGGAGGGCTGGGCCAAAAACCTCAAAGACCTCGGCGACTATCGGGCAAAGAACGGTGTCAGGATCCACATTTACGCAATCTGCACGGAAGACGTTGCGAACCACGAGATTCCTGCGAAACTGCGGGCGCAGGCACCGGCAACGTCCGGAGGTCAGGTGAGTCGGCGGGTGTGGATCGGCGGCGGTGTGGCGGTGCTTGCTGGCGTTGCGGCGTTCGGGGCGTTCCGTTCCGGGTTGCTGGCACCGAAGCCAGTCGCCACACCTGCCGCCCGGCGAACCCTGGCCTATTGGGTGCTCGTACAGAAGTTCCGGGCGGGGAAACCATTCGAGTCGCCGTTTCGACTTGCGCAGGACATCAACTTCGAGGCGAATTACGGCATACAGCTCGGATTCAGCAGCCCTCAGGCGGGTTATCTCTACATTTTGAATGAAGGTCCGGAACTGAAGAACGGAGTTCCGGATTACCATGTTCTGTTTCCTTCGCCGCACATGAATGACGGCTCGCCTCGCTTAATTGCGAACGCCGAGACGCACATCCCTCCTGACAACCAGAACTTTATCCGCTTCGACGATCAGGAAGGAACCGAAAAACTGTGGATCGTTTGGGCAAAGGACGAGCCACCGGTACTCGCCGCAGCGCTGAAGGCTGCCAGCTTCGCTCCGGAAGACGGCGGAAGCATCAAGCATTCCACGCTCGTAGCCGAACTGGCGGGCTTCCTGAAGGCGCGGTCTGAGAACCCTCCCAGGGTGGTTCAGGATGAAGCCGGTCAGCGAACTGAGATTACGGCTGACGAAGACGTGCTGGTGTTCCGTCGCAGGCTGGAACACCACTGATCCCCGGCGGGTCCGACCTGCATCTACGGATAACAGGTATCCTTATGCGATTTCCGTTTTACGTTGTTCTCGCCCTTGCATTGGTCACCGGTCCTGTTCAGGGACAGGAAAGTCCAGCTTCGTCCGAAGTCGGCACGAGGCAGCTTTGGGATGAGAGTTTGCAGCGACTGCGACCTCCCGATCCGCGGCGACAGGCGGCAAGGAAAACAACACCCAGGCCCGCGGCAAAAGGGACTTCGGACGAGCCGCTGAGTGATGCCTTTGTGGCCGTTACTTTGTGGCAGCTTCGGCCGAGTCGAGGTTCCGACGAGCAGGGAACGCGCCTGTTGGTCCATGAAGAAGAGACCGGCTCGAGGGAGGAGCTTACGCCGGAGCGTGTTTCGGCGGATGCTCCGCTGGCTGAAGGGGCCAGGGTCCGGGTCAGCATTGAACCGGCCCGTGCGGGATACCTGTATGTTGTCGATCGCGAACAATACTCGGATGGCAGTTTCAGCGATCCCTGGCTGATCTTCCCGACGATGCAGATTCGAGGAGGGAACTCCAGAGTAGAACCGGGCACGGTGGTGGAAATTCCGGATGCGTCCGACAAGACTCCCTACCTGCGGCTTCGACGCAACCGTGCGCGCAAGGGGTCGGCTGCGGGAGAAGCGCCGGAGCAGGTGAGCGAGGTGCTCACGGTTCTGGTTTCCCCGACGCCGCTGCCTGGTTTGCAGATTGGTCGCGCGGCACAGAAGCTTCCCGTCGCTCAGTTTCAGAAGTGGGAACAGCAGTGGGCCACACAAACTAAGTCGATTGATGCGCCTGCTCTGGCTGGCAAAGCGTATACCGCCGCGGAGAAGCGAGCCGGTCAGGAAGGCGGCGTACTGACCGAGAGCGATCCGCTGCCTCAGACCATCATCCAGACTCAGGCGAAAGCGGGCGATACGATGCTGGTGACGCTTCCGATCAAGATCAACAGGAAGTAGTCGGTTCAGAACTCGATTTTCAACATTAGTTGCACCTGCCGGGCGGTTTCACTGAAGGGAACCAGCAGAGGAAAGCCGGAACTGCGCTCCTGACGTCCGTACTGTGCGATGCCGAAGGTCTCCGAGCCAGGCAGGGTGTCGGGGTTATTGAGATTTGCGTGGTTCAGGACGTTGAAGGCATCGGCGCGGACGGTGACTCGACCTGTTTCTCCCAACCAGTGAAGCGCGAATGACCGGCTGACGGATAGATCGAGGTTATAGAACGCGGGTCCGCGGAAAGCGTTGCGGCCGGAGTTGCCGACGGTGCCGGAAGCCGGGTCGCGAAAGGCGGCAGGGTTCAGCAGCAGCTTGCCGCCAGGCACGCTCCGGGCGAGGGTGGCGTCTTGCGGAAGCACGAGATCCGCCCTGTTGTTGTAAATGGTCTCGTTTAGCGACGCCGCGGTTCTCGCGAACACGGTGTAGGGTGTTCCGGAGCGAACGGCGGCCATCTGGGACACGCGCCAGCCGCGCAGAATCCTTGCTGCCCTGGTGGAATGGGGGAGTTCCCAGACGGAAAAGAAGACCAGGTTTTGGCGTTGGTCGAAATCCGAGTTACCCCTATCGATTCGGCTGTCGAACTGGCGGGAGAAGGCGGCGCGGTCCGGCCTGCTGTCGCCGCCCGACAAGGCCGTGAAATCGAGATTGAAGAACTCGCCTGTCAACGCATCGCTCTGGTTGTCGATGGAGTGACTCCATGTGTAAGCGACCTGGGCCTGCACCCGTTCGGAGCGAAATCGGCTGACGGCGGTGAGTGCACGGTAGTCTGACGAGCCCTGATTCGCGCGGTAGTGCATGACGCCAAGAGTCGGGTTGAAGTAACCGAGCCGATTCGACGAGCTTCCCACGGCGCCGGGCAGGCTGAACGGCCGGTTGATGAGGTCGGTGGTGGTCAGTTTTCTAGCCGACGAGCCGAGCGTGTTCACCTCCAGTGTGAAGGCGCTGGTGAACTGGTGCGTCACGCCCGCGAAATAGCTGCTTACAAAGGGTGTGCGAATGCCCGGTTGATACAACGTCAGGTCCGAGAAAAGCGAGCGGCCCGGCGTTCGCGATGCGGCCACGTTGGTCGATACGGAGCTGAGGTAGGGGACGGTTCCGGTGAAGTCGAACTGCCTCAGGTCGATGTCATTGTTACGCAGGTTCTGCCACAGGTTGTCGAACGGCCTGTCGTAGAAAATGCCGTAGCTGCCTCTGAGCAGGGTTCGGGCGTCCTTCCGAAGAGAATAGGAGAAGCCTGCGCGTACGCCGAAGTCGTTGTTGTCGCGGCTGTACAGTTGCCGATCCCCGGAGGTGGGCAGGGTCAGCTTCGCAGACACGAGCCGCTGGGGCAGGGAAGTTCCCGACCCGAGTTCGACGATTGCGTCGCGCGTGGCGCCGACGTTGGTGGGGGCGCCGAAGTTCTCGTAGCGCAACCCGTAGTTCAATGCAAGCCGTCCATTGACGCGATAGCTGTCCTGCGCAAAGAGAAAGAACTGCGTATTCCGGTACTCGCGGTTGAAGTCCGGGTAGACAACTCCGGCGGCGGTACGCGACAGGGACGTCAGCAGGTATCCGGGCCGGTCTGTTGCGAAAGAGAATGGCGCGTCCTGGAAGTGATACAACCCGCCCTGGCCGGCGGTGAGGTAGCCGTCGAGGGACCGGGTGAGCAAGCCTCCACCGAACTTCCATACATGAGCGCCTCGCGCCCAGAGCAGGTTGTCGGCGAACTCCCAGTTGCGGGTGCGGTTGCGGAAGCTGTAGAAAGCCGGGCTTCCGGGCAGGACGGTACCGTCCGATGTCGCCAGCGTGGGAATTTCCGGATGAGGCCGGTCAAACCGCAGGTCGTCGAAGCCGAATCCTGCACGGGCCTGGTTTGTTAGTCTCGCGGTGATCGCGCTGGTCAGTGTCGCCGCGGCGCTGAGGGCGGTCTGACGCAGGGGGGCGATGAAATCCGGATAGGGGGTCCAGATGAAGTTTGGACGTGTGAGGCGGGACAGAGCGACGCGGCTGGCCACGCGATGCCTGCCCGAAGGCGAGATGTAATCCACTCTCGGCAGGGCGAGGAATCGGTTCAGGTCGAGCCGGGACGGGGGTGACAAGGTCAGGTCGGCCACAGGGAGATCGTCGAGGGTGACGCGCGGGGCGGGATACGCGTTCAGCAGCCGCGTGGCGAGACTGGTCGGAGTGGTGTAGTCGGAGAACCTTGTGGTCGGCAGGAGGAACGCGCTGGGTGCTTCTCGTCCTCTGAAGCGGAGGTATTCGAAGGCGGTGGAAGCGAACAGCGAGTTTTTGCGAAGTGGACCACCGACGAAGAAACCAGGCTGAGCTTCCTTCACCGGCGTGCGGGGAGAACCGCTTCTGTTTCGCTGGAAGTCATTGGCGTTGAGGATGTCGTTCTTCATGTAGAAGTACGCGAGTCCGTGCCAGGCGCTGTCGCCGGAGCGGGAGACGGCGTTGGCGATGAATCCGCTGGTGCGGCCGTACTCGGCGGTGAAGTTGTTCGTCGATATCCGGTACTCCTGGAGAGCTTCGGGCGCGATGGTTGTCAGCGGACCCGAGACCAGGTAGTTGTTGTTCTCGATGCCGTCGAGCAGGAAGTTGGATGCGGACGGGCGCTGTCCGTTGACCGAGAGCCCGAGGCCGCGGGATGTGGCGCTGCTGGCCGTTACGCCGGGTTGAGTTAGCAGCATGGCGTAGGCATCGCGCCCGGCAAGCGGCAACTCGCTCAACTGGCGCCTGTCGATTACTTCGGACACTGTGGATTCCAGACGGCCCGTGTTCTGCCGGTTTGCTTCGAAGGAGCCGGAGCGGCTGGTGTCGACATCCGGGCCGTAGAACGTCACGACAGCCTCGGATTCCGGCAGCATAAATGTTCGGTATTGCCCTGCTTCCCACACGTCTGTCAGAGGTCGCAGGCGAAATGAAAGGTCGATGCGGGCGGCTACCGGCACCTCCAGCTCATGCATTTCCTGAGCCTGATACCGCGCTTCGGAGGCACGCACCCGGTACGAGCCAGGAGAGAGCAGGGGCAGTGCGTAATAGCCCGAGGTGTCCGATCTGCCATTGCCGGCGACACCGGTGGCGGTGTTTTGAAACGAGATCGCGACGCCGGGAACGGGGGCTCCGGTATAGGCGTCGGTGATTCGGCCCGAGATCAAACCCTCAGTGGTTTGTGCCGTTGCAACGAACAGCCCACAGAGTGTAACTATGACAAGCAGAAGTGGCACAGACTACTATCCTAGAATTAATCACGGGTAGTACAGCAGGGAAGACGTTGGACATGATGCGGAAACTTTGCCGGGCAGCAGTCTGGGCGGGAGTAATGCTCGCGGGCGCGCAGGAGTTGGAGCAGCCGGTGGGACTCGTGCTGACGTCCAAAGCGGCGAAGCTGCGCCGGTCGGGATCTGAGCTGCCTCTGACTGCGAAATCGGGCGACGTCATTTTTGCCGGGGATGCGCTGGTGGCCGACGGGGGCTCGGCTACATTCCTGTTTTGTCCTGGCAAGTCTTCGCAGACTGTGGCGAGCACGGGTGAAGTTCTTTTTGAACGGAAGCAACTCCGCGTCAAGACGGGGCAGCTTTCGGACGTGCAGAAACAGGATGTTTGCGTTCTGCCTGCGATGGAACGCGAGTCGACGGCGAGCCAGCAGCATCTGGGTGCGTCGGTAACGCGGTCGGCGCCGCAGTCTGTCACGCCGGACGATCTGCAGGGCCGTATCGAGAAACTCAGCGAGGGTGATCGCAAGAGCCTTGCGGAGGAGCTGGCGCCGGTCGACAAAGCACTGGCTGCGAACGAGCATGATCTGGGAGCACGGGTGGCGCGGGCCGCGGTCTTTGAGAAGTACAAGCTGTTGCAGCACGCCATTCAGGAGTACCGGAGAGTGCAGTCTGTAAATCCGGATGCGGTGTGGGTTCGAAGCCGACTGTTTGTGCATGAGCAGCAGGAAGCGTCGGCGGCTCCGGCTGCCGCGGCCGGGAAAGATGCGCTAACCGGCAAGACGTACGCGCTTCTTGTCGGGATCTCGAAGTACCAGATTGACCGGATCTCCGCACTGCGGTATGCGCACGAGGACGCTCTGCTGTTCGAAAAACACCTGAGAAGTCCGCGTGGCGGAGGCCTGGCGGAATCGGACATTACGGTTTTGACCAATGAGCAGGCGACTCTGGCGGGCGTGAGGAATGCGTTCGACACGCTGTTGAAGCGCAAGGCCGGCAAGCAGGACACGGTCCTTTTGTTTTTCGCGGCCCATGGAACCACGACTGACAAGGGCGTCGGGTACATCATCACGCACGATGCGGATCCGCAGGATCTGGCGTCGACCGCGCTGCCGATGCGTGATGTGCAGAAGCTGTTCCGGGATGAACTGGCACATGTGGGCCGCGTGCTGCTGTATGTGGACGTGTGCCGCGCGGGCGCGATTGGTTCCGTTCAGGCGCGCAGCAACCGGATCAATACGCTTGTCGAGAATCTCACCGACGAGGGTGAGATGTTCGGCATGCTGGCGAGCAGAAAAGACGAGGTCGCGGTGGAGGGCCCACAGTTTGGCGGCGGGCACGGTGCGTTCAGCTACTTCCTTCTGGATGCGCTGAATGGCGCGGCCGACGCGAATCGTAACGGCGCTGTCGATGCGATCGAAATCGTCGACTATGTTTCGGAGAAGGTGAAACAGGCGACTGCGTCCCGGCAGAACCCGAAGGAGATCGGGAATGCCGGTACGGCGACCATGGCGGTGACGTCGAAGCCTGGAATTCGCCTCGATCCTTACAACGGACCGATTCAGATCGCGAGCCGCGACGGGCAGGCTGGCAACGAACCCACGCGGTCGTTGCAGGGCGGAGCGGCGTCATCCAGATCGAACGGCCCGGGGATACTGGAGGGCTTCAGTCAGGCGCTGGCGGCGAAGCGGGTTCTGCCTGACGTTCCAGACGGTGCATTTGCGCTGCTCGCGACACTGCGTAAGCAACTGCCTGCCGAAGACTATGCGGTTCAGGAGAATCGACTGCGGGTTGCTCTGGAGGACCTGGGCCAGCAGGTGCTGCTCAAGTATCTGACCGGAGATCAGAATCCACAGGCTCGGGAGGATTTCATGACCGGCGCGGCTTATTTCAGCACGGCTCGGCTATTGACACCGGAATCGCTGCTGCTGGAGGCGCGGGAAGATTTCTGTCTGGGCAGGGCTGCGCTGTTCGACAAGGATTACAACAAGTCGATCAGTCTGCTGGAGCGTGCGGTTCGTGCGGACAGCCCCGGAGCTTATTCGTACAACGCGCTGGGAATCGCGTATCTGGAGCAGGCGCGTTATGAGCTGGCGATCCTGGCGTTCCGGGACGCTGTGAAGCGCGCGCCGTACTGGCCTTATCCGCTGCACAATATGGCTCTGGCGTACGTGCAGACGGGCGATTACCGGTCCGCTATACGCTCTTATGAAGAGGCGATCCGGCTGGCGCCCAGGTACTCGTATCTCCCCTACAATCTGGGACTGATCTATCAGCGGCTGAACCGGACGAAGCAGGCCGAGGCAGCGTATCGGTCTGCCATCGAGCTGTCGCCGGAATCGGCCGAGCCGTACAATGCGCTGGGGTATCTGAGGGCAGCCACCGGTCAGCGGGCCGAGGCTGAGAAGTTGTACCGGCAGGCGCTGGAAAAGAACCCGGCGCTGCTGCCGGCACGTCAGAACCTCGCCCTGGTGATTGCCGAGGACCAGCGTCGATTCCCGGAAGCGGTCGAGTTGTGGAAGCAGAACCTGGCGAAAACGTCCGATTACCTGCCCTCGCTTATCAGTCTGGCAAGGGCGCTCGCTTCGCACGGGGGCGCGGCGGAATCAGCCTCTTTTTACGAAAAAGTGGTCGCGCTCCGCCCAGAGTATGTCGCTGCCAGACGCGCACTCGCTGACGTTTACGTGCAGCTGAAGAATGCCGACGCTGCTGTTCTACAACTGCGGGCGGCGTTGCAGGCGCAGCCACGGAATGCGCTGGTGTACGAGCAGCTCGGGGATATTGAGCAGTCGCGCGGACGGGTGAAGGAGGCAGCCGCCGCATGGCTCACCGCTCTGGAGCAGTCCGCCGACGACACGGAGAAGAAGCGGATCCGTCGGAAGCTGAAGTAAGATTTCAGCGGACCGCGATGGTGACGGCTGGACTGATTTGGCCCGCCACGCCGATTACCACGGGTACTTCATTTCCCGGTGTGAGGCCTTCCGGCACAGTGACGTTGATTTGATACATGGCAGGCAGCCCTGGAGCAAGGCCGGCGAAGGACACCGATGCCTCGATGCCGCCGATTGTGACTTTGACTGTCTCACTGGTCGGTGCGGGAGTATCCGGCGAGGCTGCGTCGCCATCGGCGATCCGGGGATTCGTCAGACCTAGTCCGGCGCTGTATATAACGAGCGCCTCGCCGACCTGGGCCGGAGCTTCTGTGGTCACGGCCTGCTGCTCTCCTGTTGCGGACGCATGCATTACAAGCGCGCGGTCGCCATCCTTGAAAACGGCTGGCTGCGCTGGTGCGACATCGACGGCAGTGGGACGGGACAACGTCACACCGCGTCGAATCAGGATCTGCTGCGAGGTGTTGACGTTCACGCCCGCGGGGACAACGGCGATCAGGCGTCCCTGACTGACCGAAATCAGCGGCATGGAACGACCCGCCATCAGGACCTCGGTTCCTGCGAGGCTGGTCGGCAGCGGCACGGATTCCGCAGTGGCATTGTTCTCAGCCAGCCGCTCGCCAAGAATCGCGATGCGGCTGCCTGGAGCGAGAGCGACGAAAGGCTGCAAACTGGCGGCGCTGACGATCCGGCCCTTATCGGTAGTGGGAGCGTCCTGAGCAGACCTGAGATCGCCGCTGACATCGCGGGTGCCTCGAATCTGGAGCTGCGGCTGAGTCGCTTCCATCCGCAGGGTCACCTGGGTGCGCGACGAGTTGCGTGCTGCCCAGCTGCCCTGCCATCTACCCTGTTTGAGCGGTTCGAGCAAGACAGGAGGGTCGCCATTTGAGAAGCTGACGGAGACGAAGCCGTCGTCCATGGTGTTGCCGCAGTCGTCACGAACCTCGGCGGACAACGCTACTGGCCATCCGGCGGACACGGCAAAAGACTGTCCGAGGGAGGTCATGGACGGCACCAGCAGTTTTGGTGTACATCCAACCGCACTCCGGTGTCCCTTGCTGTTGGTGGTGACCGCTGTGCCTGCGGGCGCAACGATCAGCCGTACAGGCACGGTGCGTGCCCGTCCGTCGGAGAACTGGAACGAGAGTTCGCGGGTATAAACCCCGGGCGGGAGAGTCAGGGACGTGCGGTCGTCGGAAGGGGCCACGTTGTCAAGGCGAGGCTGCACGACGATCCGCGTTGGCTGACCTGGCAGGATTGTGCCGTCGCGTGGCGGGGCCGCGAGCGAGAAGTTGTCCTGTCCGTCGGAGATGACGGAGCGGAAGGACTTGGGAGAGCTGGACACGTTGTACAGCAGAATTTCCTGGGAGCCAGGGTAGTCTCCCCCCGATACGCCCGTGAACACGAGTTCGCCAGGCTGGATCAGCGCGCCGGGATCGGAGCCCTGGGGCAAGACCTCGAGGAATACCGTCAACACCTGCGGACTGTTTGCGGCATCCGGGTTGTCAGTCCGTTCGATTCCGTAGTCGACGCGGACCAGTCCGTAGTAGGAACCGGGCGCGAGGCCAGACGGATTGACCTGAACGCCGACCAGAGGCACTGCGAGCGAGGATTCCGTTACTCCGCTGGTCTGGGATATTGAAAGCCAGTCGCCGCCGGACAGCGTCGACGCACTGATAGTCCAGGTGATCAGCCCTCTTCCGATATTGAGGACGCCGAAGGTCTGCGGGGGAACTGCGCCTCCATTCTCCACGGCCGTAAAGGACAGGCCGGCCTGGGTGAGAAGCAGTCCTTTGTCGAAAGTGCTGACGGTCATAGTGACGGCGATCGTTTCTGTTTTTCCCGCACCTTTGACGCTGATTTCGCCGCGGTAACTTCCGGCAGGCAAGCCGGTGGGATCGGCGCTGACGGCCAGGACTGCGGGACTGGAGGGAGTTGCCCGTCCGCCCGTGCCCGACAACTTCAGCCAGCCGCCTCCGGCGATGGTTCGTGCCTCGCTTGTGAAGTCGACCACGCCTCCGCCAGTGTTGAGAATGCGCATGACATCGCTTCGGGCTGACGTACCGTTGGCAAAAGTGAACGAGAAATTCAGCCTGTCGACGTTGAGTTCCGGCGGGGGACCCGGCGTCACTTCGAGAGTGACCGAGACGGTGCGGGTGCGAGGAGATGCAGTGGGAGCCGCGATCGTGACGACACCGGTGTAGGTTCCCGGAGCGACCTGTGAGGGATCGGCGGTCACCTCGATCAGCCGCGGAGTGGCGCCCGAGGATGGATTGACCTGAAGCCAGTTGCCTCCACCCGACGTGCTCGCCGTTACGGAAAATTGCACACCCGGAAGGGTGCTGCTGACTGTCAATAACTCCGGCTGCGTGACCGGTCCGCCGCTTTTGGCGCTGAACCGCAGTGGCGTTGCGGATACGTCGAAGGTGGGCGGTGCGGCGAGTATGGTGCGGATCCGGTTGTTGAACTGGTCGGCAATCAGGATGTTGCCCTGCGGGTCGACCAGTACGTCATTCGGTGCGCGGAACGCGGCGCTGATTGCGGGGCCGCCGTCGCCTTTGAAGTCGCGACGGCCCGTTCCGGCGATGGTGGTTAGAATCCCGCCGGGCGTCAGTTTCCGGATGCGGTCATTGGTCTGATCGGCGATCAGCAGGTTGCCGTCTTTGTCGAAGGCCAGGCCCTGAGGCGTGTTGAGCGTCGCGTTGACGCCCGGACCGCTGTCGCCTGAATAGCCAGATCTTCCGGTCCCGGCCACTGTCGAGATAGTGCCGGCGGGAGTCACCTTACGAATGCGGTGGTTGTAGGTATCGGCGATGAACAGATTGCCCTGTACGTCGACGGCAAGGCCACCGCCGAAACCGGCGGACTCGGCATATTTCAACTGGAGTGCGGCGCTGGTGGCGGGGCCTCCGTCGCCCAGCAGTCTTCCGCCTCCGGCCACTGTGGTGATCACTCCGTAGGGGTCGATCCTGCGGACGCGGTTGTTGCCGGAGTCCGCGATGAACAAGTTGCCTCCGGTGTCGACGACGAGTGCGGTGGGTGCGCTCAAACCTGCCCGTGTGGCCGGACCGTTGTCTCCCAGGGCGTCGGCGAGGCCTGTTCCGGCGATGCGTTGGATGATGCCGTCCCGTCGGATCTTGCGGATGTAACCAGGGATCTGTTCGGAGACATAGACGCTTCCGTCCTTATCCACTGCGACGCCTGCCGGGAAATGGAGATCGGCATTCTCTGCGCGATCCCCGTCACCCTGGGACGCTGGACGTCCGGTTCCCGCCACCGTGGTGATCACGCCTTTGGCGTCTATTTTGCGAAGCCGGTAATTCAGGGAGTCGGCTACGAACAAGTTGCCTGAGGCGTCGAGCGCGATACGTCCGGGCAGGTTCATTTTTGCGTAGAGGGCTGGTGCGTTGTCGCCGCCATATTTCGCCGCGCCATTACCCGCGAATTTGGAGATGGTGCCATCGGGGCGTACCACGCGGACCGTGCCGGCCCCACTCTCCGCCATAAACAGGTTGCCCTGGGTATCGAAGACGAGAGAACTCGGCCAGGTCAGCTGGGCGCGCAGTGCGGAGCCGCCGTCACCCGAGAGCCCCTCGAATCCGTTGCCCGCGACGGTGACGACGGTTCCTTCCGGCGTGAGTTTGGCAATGCGGCGCAGGAGCAGGTCACTGAAATAGAGCGTTCCGGCGGAATCGAACGTGAGTGCGACGGGTATGATGCCTGCTTCGCTGGCCCGGACGGGCTCGAGCGAGAAGGAGAAGCCACCTCCCACGACGGTGGTGATGACGCCGCTGGGAGTCACTTTCCGGATTCGAAAATTCAGCGTGTCCGCAATATAGAGGTTGCCGGCGGCATCGACGGCGAGACCTTCGGGGTAGTTCAGGGCAGCTCTGGTGGCCTGCCCACCATCCCCTGAGTAGCCCTGCAGGCCGTTGCCTGCGACCGTCGAAACCAGGCCGGAAGGGGTGATTTTTCGAATGCGGCTGTCCGTTATGGAGCCTACGTACAGATTTCCGGCAGCGTCGATGGCCATGGTCTCCGGATAGGAGAAAGAAGCGGCGGTGGCCGGTCCGCCATCACCGGAATACGAAGGAATGCCGGTACCTGCGACTGTACTGAGGAGCCCGTCGCGGCCAATCCGGTAGATGGCGTGGTTTCCGCCATCGGCGATGAGGAGATTGCCCTGCGTGTCGATGCCGAGTCCGAAGCCAAGGCTGCCGGAAAGCGGCGCCTGGAGCGGCGGTACGTTATCACCTGTGAATATGGAGTCGGTGCCAGCGACGGTAGTGATCACGCTCTGCGCTGACGCGATACTCACACAGAACATGCCCGCCAGAATGTACGTTACGAACTGGAAGCGCCGGCCGCTACCGACTGAACGAGACGGGAGAGCTGCCCCTGAGGAGACACGCGGGACACGACCGTGCCGATCGAACAACGCTGCGAACTCGCCTCCTTCGGTGGAACCCATGAGTACCCGAAGTATAACGCGCAACTTCGCGCAGCATCGGCAAGCAAGCGTCATCGGGTTTACTTATTCTGTGTGTTCATGGCATTTCGAGAGGTCGAATGCACATGTGGTGCCACGTATCCGATGACATGCAAACAGGAGTAAGGCCGCATCCCGGCGGACAACCTTCTGAAACGTGAACCCCTAGCCTAGCGCGTGCTTAGGCTCACTTTGGTGACGGACGGGCGGGGCTGTAAATCAATCACGTTATCGGCGGATACGATGCCGGCGCCTACTAGTTGATTGAGACCAGGCAGCAGATTTCCCTGACCAAAGCCGAATCTGGCGAGTTCGTAAAAGAATACTCGTGCTCCGGAACCGTTGGAGATATACAACGGAGGGAACCTGGCTCTGGAGCCGGCCTTCGCGTTTCCAAACGCCAGCTGAGTCGGACCGTCCAAAGGATGCCCACTCACAAGGACTTTGAATCCGGAGCCATCCGGATGAAGAGCTACCAACTGGTCAGTCCGAACAATCACGACGTACAGATTGCCATCGGGGCCTATCGTAATACCGTCCATTCCAAAGTAATCTTCATGGTTGAAGATTACCTGTGGGTCACCCGCGGTTCCGTTGCCGTTGACGGGAATGCGAATAATGCGGCCATAATCGGTTACCGTGACTTAGACGTTCCGTCCGGAATCATCCACGGCGATACCATTGACACCGTGCGGGTGCAGAAGAGGCGAGTCGGGACTGCCGTAGAACAGAGTGTCTTCTTTCCACACGCTGACGGTGCCATTTTGATCAATTCGCCAGATCTTCAGCGTACAGGCGTTCGCTCTCCCCATTGCCGCTCTGCATTCCTCCCTGCTGCGCGTAAAGTCGTGAAGATCTGTGACGTACAGCGGAAATCCACCATTCGTAAACGCCAGACCTTTCGGCAACTGACTGAGAGGAACTGCAGCAAATGGTTGAACGGTACCATTTGCAGATACGCGCCAAATCCCGTGCGTGCTCAGGTCGCAGTTTGGCAGCCCCACATAGAGATCCCCATTTTGGTGATATGCCAGCCCAGTCATGAACGGAGTGGGCTCTTGCTGGACTCCAGGGCTTACGAAGTCACGTCCTGGCCGCGCGCTTCGGCATGGGTTGATGTCGGTTGCCAAAGGAAGATTCGCCAGGTCGCCAGTTTCCCCTCTACTCGTGACTTTGAAGACAGGGGTGGAAGATCGCGGCGCCGGTACAGGCAGTCCTAATATGCCGACACTCACATCCCCTCTGCGGTCGACAGCAACACCTACAGGGTTGTTGCCGGTGCGAAAGAAATCAAAATCTTTTATCGTTACTACTGCTTTAACCTTCGGTAAGGGATCGGCAGCCTGCGCGACCGCCATCATCGCGAACGCAATAACCAGTACTGGCAATAGTCTTTTCATGATGAGCTCCTTTAGCTGGTTGAATTAGCCGCTGTTCTTAAACGCGGAAAGCGAAGATTAACCGGATGGGTCAAGCTGTCTTGCCGTCGGACGTGACAACCATGCCGTTTGGACCCGGACCGACAGGCACAGTAGCTACGACGCGATTGCGCCTCGTATCGAGGATGGCTATGGCGCCAGCAGTCGGAGTCGCATCGCGAAGCGTCAGGTACGCATCGTCGCTTTTCTGTTGTGCTACTGCGACCGTTTGCCCTGGCAGCATTGCAAATAGTATTCCGGCAATCAGAGACAGCGCCTGCCGTGAGGTGGAGGGTCGAAATAACAGAGATTCGTTGCGCGGAATTGATGGCTTCATTGACGTCCTTTCCGCTCGCCCAGGCATGGGTACCTTCGGGTCGGATGCAGCCAGGACAGTTGACTGATTATCCAGAGCGGAACCTGTGCCAGCACTGCTCCAGTTTACACTGCGCTGGAAGGGGAAACAAAAGCAGGATCTGGCGGAAGACCGGGATCTATCTATTGAAGGCGTTGGTTCAGGAATCTCCTGCAGCAGGTTCTGGAAGCCGAGATGGAGGACGCGCTTCAGGCCAGCAAAGGTTATACAGACCAACACGTACAAATTACATGACTGTGACGGTATCTTCCGGTTGGTAGTGAGACCATCTAAGCATATGGGCAATCTTCATCCCACTATCATTCAGGGCGGAATGGGGGTCGGCATTTCCGGCTGGAAGCTCGCTCGGGCGGTATCGAAAGCGGGGCAGCTTGGCGTCGTTTCCGGGACCGCACTCGATCAGGTACTAGTGCGAAGGCTCCACGACGGCGATCCCGGCGGTCACATGCGGCGAGCGCTCGAGAATTACCCGCTGCCCGGCGTGGCGGCAAGAATACTGGACAGCTACTTTATCCCTGGTGGGAAGGCTGCCGACGCTCCCTACCCGAGGCTGCCCATGCACGGCAAGGATGGCCCTCACGACCTTTGGGAGCTGTGCATTGCCGCGAATTTCGTTGAAGTGTATCTTGCGCGGGAGGGGCACGACGGCCTCGTTGGCGTGAATTATCTGGAAAAGGTGCAACTGCCGACGCTGCCGTCGATTTACGGCGCGATGCTTGCTGGCGTGGATTACGTGCTGATGGGGGCCGGCATCCCGCTGAAGATCCCGGGAGTGCTCGACGCATTTGTCCGTCACGAGGCCGTCACTTACCCCTTGTACGTTGTGGGAGCGACCGCCGGAACCGACACACATTCCCATTTCTCACCCTCCGATTTCGTTCACCAGCCACTGCCACCACTGAAGCGCCCGAAGTTTCTCGCCATCATCGGCTCCAACACGCTGGCCATCACCATGGTGAGGAAAGCGAACGGACGCGTCGACGGCTTTGTGGTGGAGGGCCCACTGGCCGGCGGCCACAACGCGCCGCCTCGCGGCAAGTTGACGCTTAACTCGGACGGCGAGCCGATTTACGGAGTTCGCGATGAAGTGGACCCCGTAAAGCTGCTGGAACTTGGACTCCCATTCTGGCTGGCAGGCGGGTATGGCCGTCCCGAAAAACTGGGCGAAGCACTCAGCCTTGGAGCGGCGGGCATTCAGGCGGGCTCGATTTTCGCATTCTGTGAGGAATCCGGACTGGATGAGGCGTACAAGAAGAGGATTCTGAAGGGCATCGCCTCAGGAGAAGTGCGCGTCTTCACCGACCCGGTTGCCTCGCCCACTGATTTCCCGTTCAAGATCGTCCAGCTGGAAGGAACAATGTCGGAGGCTGAGGTGTACGACGAGCGGCCTCGCATCTGCGATCTCGGATATCTGAGAGAGGCCTACCAGACGGACGAGGGCACTATCGCATTCCGGTGTGCTGCCGAGCCGCTGAGTGTCTATGCGGCGAAGGGTGGAAAAGTGGAGAACACGCCGGGGCGCAAGTGCATTTGCAACGGACTGCTCGCAAATGCCGGGTACCCGCAGGTGCGCGGCGGCACGTACGTGGAAAAGGCCTTGATCACGGCCGGTACAGATATCGATGCGCTGAAACTGGTGCTGCCCCCGGACGGGTCGGCCTACACAGCCGCCGATGTGGTGGCGCTTCTGCTGAACCGCGGTGCGGAGTGCAGCGACGCCCTGGCATGCGCAACGCCGGAATCTGCCTGACAGACGTTACACGGTCAATCACGGGAGGCGTTCGCGGTGTTCCAGTCAGCGAACACTGCGAACGCGCTGGTGAGCCGCGAGGATCCGCTTCTGTCAATGACGTCGGCCACTGTATACCGATTCAGGTTCTCGATGAATGCGTTCAGCGCCTCATTGAGCATCCCCTTCAGGGAACAGACGGGAGCGATCGGGCAGGTGTTGGTGTCCGGCGCAAAGCACTCCACAAGGCGAAGATTCGGTTCTGCCTGACGGATCACGTCACCCAGTCGAATCCGATTCAGCTCACGTGCAAGCGTGATCCCGCCGGAACGTCCCGGTTGAATCGCTACGTGTTTATGCTCGGCCAGAGTGTGGATTACTCTGACAAGGTGATTTTTGGAAATGCCGTAGCCGGTGCTGATCTCCTGCGTGGTGACCAGCCTTCCAGGATGTGTCCCCAGATAGACCAGCACGCGAAAAGCATAATCCGCATGAAGAGTTAACTGCATTTCCTTGAATTACACCACGTGCTTATGAGGTTTGTGCGGCGGGAACGAATGCATCCGCGTAAATCTCACGCGATCCCATGCCGGAAAGAAAGAGTTTTTTCCTGAGGAGCTTTACCAGGGCAGGATCGCCGCAAACATAGCCTCGCCACCCGGCGAGTTTGGGGAATCGGCGAAGAACGACATCGTCGATTGCGCCAACCGCCAGATCGTCTTCGGCGGTGCCGTTCAGTACGGCGGGCGTGTACTCGACGTGGGAGTACCTGTCGGCGATGCGGCGCAACTCCTCCGTGAGATACAATCCGCCGCGGTGCAAGGCACCATGGAACAGGTGAATGGGACCGCGGTGTCCGTGTCGTAATGCGTCCCGCAGGATCCCGTATAACGGCGCCAGACCCGTTCCGGTGCCGACAAGCAGCAGCGGCTGGTCCTCCTTGCCTGGCACGTAGAAGCACTCTCCGGACGGCCCGATGACGGACACGCGGTCGCCGACGCTCGCTGTCTCATGGAGCCATGTGCTCATCTGTCCGCCCTCGACCCTGCGCACATGCAGCTCAATCGCCGACTCCTCTGGAAGGCTTGCGATGGAGTAGCTCCGAGCGAGGCCGCCCTCGCGGACAAGCGTCACATACTGCCCGGGGCGAAAGCTGAGAGCCGCGTCGCAATGAAGGCGGACCCGCATCACGCCTGCGCCGATCAACCGCAGGTCGGCGAGCGTTGCCCCCAGTTCCGCATCGGAGCCGACTTTAGAAATCGCGAGATCCCCGTCGGGGTGGCAGACACACGCCAGGAAATAGCCCTGTGATCTCCAGGAATCCTTCAGCCCCGCCTGAGCCCGGGCTGGAACCACGCCCTGTTCCGCCCTCATCAGGCAGGAGCCGCAACTGCCTGCTTTGCAAGAGTGGGGGGCCTGCACTCCGTTTCGAAGCAGAGCATCCAGGACGCTCTCGCTCTGCTCGCGGGGATAGGTACGCCCTTCGAAAGTTATGCCCGGCATGGCTGGTTAGCGGTTGAGAACGTCGGCGCGTGCCGATTCTGCGATCCCAGCCACTTTTGCGATCAAGTGCTCTGGCGCACCGACTTCGCGCAGGCTCTGGCCGAGGAGCTCGATCACAGCATCAACGTGCGAATCGTCCAGTCCGCGTTCCACCAGGTGTGCGTGCCCGGCGCGCATGTCCTTGCCTGTGTAGGCGACCGGACCGCCGAAGACCATCGTCAGGAAGCTCTTTTGCTTCGCGATCTGGCGATCCATGTCGACATCGTCAAAGAAGCGGCTGACGCGGTCGTCGGAAAGCACCTTGCGGTAGAACACGTCGACGGCTGCGTCGACTGCGGGTTCTCCACCGAGTTGTTCGTACAGAGACTGGCTGGAAGTAGGTTCCATAAAAGATGTATTTAGCATGCAACTTTTAGCATACGGAGGTCAAGTGTGGGAGAAAGAATTCGGCGGAGTCCAGACTACGCCTGGCGCTTCTGCAACTCTGCCATGATCGCGTCAATGTGCGCGTGGGCGCAGTCGACGCTCGGGAATGGTGTGTCGGGTCCAGGAAAGATGAGCGAGAGGTCTGTGCCGGCGAGCACCAGGCCGTCGAGTTTGTTGTTGTCGATCAGTTCCTGCGCGGCCAGGTGCATCGGCTGCGCGGCGCGCTCATGGGCCAGCGCCAACTCGCGGTAGTAATGAATCCCCGCACCTACGCCAAGACCACCGATAAGGCCGAGGCAGCGGGATGAGGCGGGGGCCTCCAGGGCAATGTCCGATTCGCGTGTGCTCATTCGCCAAACCGACCGGTAAGCCGGAGGATTTCTTTCACGTTCTGGAGCGTTTGCGACGATCCCTTTCCCGCCGCTGTTCGACCACAACAAGGCCTCCCGCTGCTCGGCCCCGGGCCCAGGTAAAAGAACGCTTTGGGAGGTACGCGCCTTGCTCATCGTCCGCGATGAGTTCCGGCCGACTATTCCTGAACGGGTTGCTCGCCAGCAGTGCCTGTCTCCGCTTCGCCGACTACTGGCAGATTAACACGCACTCCACGGGCGGCCAGGCAAAAGGGGACACTTCTACTTTGCCAGCGAGGGGGACATTTCTACTTTGCCTTGACAGGCGGCTGTCGACTGACTGGCGACCGCTCACAAACTAATGTAGAATCACATACTAACGCTAAGACACGAGCGAAGGATATCAGCGAGTTTTCCATGGTATCGCCGCGATGGCCACCTGTCGGGAGTGGACGCGATGAGGCTGCGTAACGGCCTGTGTTGTTCATAAATAAGGGTCAAATGGCCTGGTGCAAGTCTTTCCAGGCTATGCCATACTACGCGTTTAACCGTTTCGCTAATGATCGTGCATTAGTACTGGTACGGAAGGAGAGGAGCCACAGATGAAGAAGTTTAGACGTTTTGGTTTTCTCGGGGCAGTTGTTGCTGTCCCGTGTTTGCTGACATTAGGCGCGAGCGGGGTTGCTTACGCTCAACCCGCACTACAACCCGCCGCGAAAGAGAATGTACAGAGTCAACGGCTCGCCATGGCGAGCGCTAAGCGTGATAAGGGCTACACTTACCTGAATTGCGACGGAATTGCAGAGTGCCTGATTTCTGAGACCCCGGTGCACGGCGT
>JAWXCM010000356.1:0-41912 GCA_034408745.1 Bryobacteraceae bacterium | reverse complement strand
GGGCGGGCTGGGTGTTCTCGGTACGTTTCAGGTCGTCGTCGGGTCCTTCGAAGCACAGCTTCGAGAGCGAGAAGCTGAGAGCGGCGTCGGCTTCGTCGAAGACAGCCTTCGCTTCCGGGAAGCTGTCTGCCAGGGTTTTGCCCATACCGGCAAACTGCGACCCCTGGCCAGGGAACAGAAACGCGAACTTTGGCATGAAACTTTCATTTTACTGCGTGCGGAGCGGCCGGTCGGAACCTTGGCTGTTTGTGCGGTGTCTGGGGCTGCAAGTGAGACTGCTGGTTGTGCTGTGTTTTGCGCCTGGGTTGACGGGCTGCGATTACGGCCTGGTGTCTGTGAGCGATACCATGGTGGGACTGCCGGATGAAAGGACCCAGACCCGAACCAGGTCGGTTCAAGTCCTCTACGGATGGTAGGCTGGATACTTCTTTGAGCAACGCCTATGCCTGAGTTGGTTACAATCCCGATATCTCTGTTCGACCTGGTGATCGACTACGAGCATCCGTCGTTTCGGATCTTGCCGGACCGAGGCACTATCCTTCAAGGGGTATTTGACTCCTTGAACCCCTGGGAGCCCAGCATTGAGGACATGGAGTTTGTCACCAATGGAAAGCCATCTGAGCAAGGAATCGAAATGAGACTTCCCAAAAAAGGAATCTCGTTCTACTTCGGTCCCGCCCTTTGCCGGTTCAGGAGAGAGAATGCAGACTGGCACTCCGCTGATGAGACGCTCAGCATTCTCGATACGGTGGTCTCGTCGCTTGTCAATCTGTCTGGCGTGAAGACGGGCAGACAGAGCGCGACGTTTTCGATGCACGTCCAGCCCCGAAACGTTTCGTTTGTGGAAATCCTCCGACCCCTCGTTGCGGAACAACTGGTTGCACTGCAAGCGAGTCCCATAACAACTATGGCGGCTGTCTTGAAGTGGAAAGACCGAAGAGTCACCCTTGACGGCTCTGGCTCTCTCGCTAATGGAATTTTCTTGCGGCTTGAGCGCGTATTTCCCAGCTCTGCAACTTATTCCGAAATAGCAGAGCAGCTACGTAACGACCAAACTGCTGTATTCGACATGCTTGGGATTCAGGAGGATCAAGGATGAATGCATACGATACAGATCAGACCTCAAGCATTCCTGGGTCTAAAGGCCGGGTTCCATCACTTGATCGAGGCGCACAATTTCGTCCACCTGCCATCAAACGCAAACGTCAGTTCGACCCGTTCGAACGTCTGGAGCAGGAAATGGCCGACCATTTACGTGAACAAGAGGCAGTGCTTCAGCAACTGAGACAGCTGTATGTCTTCAGTGATGTCTCGTCAGTCAGTGAATTTCTTTTCGAGCATCGATGCGTGATATCGCCCCTGCTGGAGGCGGTCTCCCGTCTGAAGGAATACTTCGGCGAATCGACCATTTGGAAGTTAAACGCCCCAATTGACGATTCGGGAATGAGGACCCTTTACGCCGCAGCGCAATGGACCGGCGACGTCAACGAAGTGCGCCACGCCCTTGGCAGATTTGACGATGCCTGGTGGATTGCCATCTCGGGCGGAGCTGCAGGACATCTGACATTCACATACGAATTGGTGTAGCGTGGCTGAGCCTTTTGACTGGAGGACTTTCCTAAGCCTGGCGGAAGAGCTTGCTGAGAGAAACGATCCTGCTTCCCTGCGGAGCGCACTTAGTCGTGCCTACTACTTCGTGTATCATTTGGCACTAAGTCGGGCGGAGGCGAACGCGTTCAAATTCGCTCCCGGCGAAGCTACACATTCACAGTTGTGGCGACTGTATAACGAAAGCCCTGAACCCGACTGCCGGAGGCTGGGTGAGATAGCCAGGCGGATGAAGCGCAACCGCGAGCGGGCGGACTACGAAACGCACTTTGTCCGGGTAGAGGAGGAAGTGCCTGGGACGATTTTTGACGCGAGGCAGTTTGATTCTCTCCTAAGTGCGCTGCCCGCGCGACACCCCAGCCCCCGAAGCGTCCGAAGGTAATCTCACAGCGGATGTCCGGCGTCGGGACCCCGGCCGGCGACCATCGTTACCGAGAACGGGGACGTCCCGCTTGTCGGCGAGTGGCCATCTGCTGTGGTCCAATAGTAACCACGGCCCCAGTAGAAGCCGCCTTCCCTGTTGACGACCCAGGAGTGTCTTCGTGCGTCTATCCGAAATTTGCGTTCAGCGACCAGTTTTCGCCTTCATGCTGATCCTTTTCCTTGTGGTTTTGGGAGTGTTCAGCTTCATGGGGCTCGGCGTGGATTTGTTCCCGAGAACCGATCCAGCCACCGTATATGTCCGTGTACAGTTACCCGGCGCGAGTCCTGAGGAAGTTACTTCTCAGGTCGTGATGCCTCTGGAAGAGACGATCGCTGCTGTGAGCGGCATCGAAGAGATGCGCGCGATGGTGTCGGAAGGAAACGCCAGCATCATCGTGACGTTCATCCTGGAACGTCCGATTGGGGAAGCGGCCGAAGACGTCCGTGAGAAGGTGCAGCAGGCGATCCGCAAGCTGCCGCCGAACGTTCTTCCTCCGAGCGTCGCCAAGGCCGATCCGGACAGCGACCCTGTGATGCACCTGGCGCTGTCGGGTAACCGGTCAGTGCGGGAACTGACAGAGATCGCTGACAAGACAATCCGGCGCGCTCTGGAAACTGTTGACGGCGTCGGCGGCGTAGATATTCAGGGCGGACGACTGCGCCAGATCAACGTATTCCTTGATCTGGACAAGCTGAATGCCTACAACATGTCTGCGCAGGAGATTCGCTCGGCGATCAACACGGAGAACGTGGAGACACCGGGCGGGCGCATTGTCCGTGGTCCCACCGAGCTCGGCGTGCGAACGCTGGGCCGCGTGGAGAGTATCGCCGAGTTCAACAACATCATTGTCAAGAACAACGGCGGCGTGCCGGTTCGCGTTCGAGACGTGGGTTACGTGGAAGACGGCACGGCTGAGAAACGCACCTTCGCGTACTACAAGAATAAGCCCGCGGTAATGCTGGAAATTCGCCGCCAGACCGGCACCAACACCGTGAAGGTGGTGGAGGAACTACAGGCGAAGATGGAAGTCGTCAACAAGACGCTTCCTCCGGGCGTGCACCTTGACACCATCAAGGAATCGGCCTCCTATATCAAGGCCTCGGTGGCGGCGCTTGAAGAGCACCTGCTGCTGGGCAGCTTGCTTGCCTCGTTCATTGTGTGGCTGTCATCCGCGACTGGCGCATGGTGCTGATCAGCTCCATCGCGATCCCGACGTCGATCGTGGCGACATTCACCGTGATGAAGCTGATGGACTTCAGTCTGAACTCGATGACATTGCTGGGGCTGACACTGGCGGTGGGTATCGTGATTGACGACGCCATCATCGTGATGGAGAATATCTACCGCTTCATCCAGGAGAAGGGTCAGCCGCCGATGCAGGCGGCGATTGAAGCGACTCGCGAGATCTCACTGGCGGTTATGGCGACGACGCTGTCCCTGGTAATCATCTTCGTGCCCATCGCCTTCATGAGCGGCTATGCAAAGCGGTTCATGAACCAGTTTGGCTGGACGATGGCAATGTCGATCATGATGTCGATGCTGGTGGCATTCACGCTCACACCGGCCTTAAGCGCGCGGCTCCTGGGCTGGCGGCGTAAACGCGGGGAGATGGTGGCGCACGGTCACCATTCGGGCTGGATGGAACGCTTTTATATGAGCATCCTGGCGTGGTCGATGCGTCACCGTCTGGTGGTGCTCGGCGTATGTGCGTGTGTACTGGCCTCCACGTTCGTTGTGAACAAGTACATCGGCCGCGACTGGATGCCTCAGGACGATCAGAGCGAACTCGGTATTTTCCTGGAGTTGCCGGAAGGCTCGTCGATTGAGGCGACCGAAAAAACAGCGGTCGAGGTAGCGAAGAAGATTGAGAAGATCCCGGGAGTCAAGGTAGTGATTCCGGCCACGCAGGGCATGATCCCGCGCGTGACAATGTCCTTCATCACTGTGCTGCTGGAGCCGCAGGACCAACGTGCTGACATCGGGACCATGGGAACCAGCGTACGCGCGGCGTTGCGCGAGTACTCGTTTGCCCGGCCCCGCGTGACGTTCCCCAACGCGCTTGGCGGACGCGACACGTTTGCTCCGATTCGCGCGCAGTTGCTGGGTCCGGATATTCGACCGCTGATGTCGGTGGCGAAAGAAATCAGCATGCGGATGATGAAGGAACCGTCGCTGGCGGACGTCAAGGCGAACCTCAATCTGAATAACCCGGAACTACAGATCAACATTGACAGGCCTCTGGCTTCGGATCTCGGCGTCCGGGTGTCGGATGTGGCGAGCGCGGTCCGGTTGCTGATGTCTGGTGAAGATCAGATTTCGACCTTTAAGGAAGGCTCGGAGCAGTATCCGGTGACCATGCGTCTGATGCCAGGACAGCGGGACGATCCCCAGGCGCTGAGCCGGCTCCTGGTACCGTCGGCCAAACAGGGCCTGATCCGGCTGGATTCGATTGCGACTCTGGAACGGGGCCTTGGCCCGAGCCGCGTGGACCGCTTCAACCGGCAGTTTGCGGTTGGCATCTATGGCAACACAGCACCAGGACATTCGCTGGGCGAAGCCGCGGCGGTGACACAGCAGATTATCAATGACGTGGGCCTGCCTCCGGGCTACTCGATGTCGTTCTCCGGCCAGGTGAAGATTCTGGAAGAGACGACGCTGAACATGATGCTGGCGTTCGGCCTGGCGTCGATCTTCATGTACATGGTTTTGGCGGCTCAGTTTGAGAGCCTGCTCCACCCGTTCGTGATTCTGCTCACGCTGCCGCTGTCGATTCCGTTCGCGCTGCTGTCTTTGATTGCCACGGGCCGTACACTCAATCTGTTCAGCGCGCTGGGCATACTGTTGCTGCTCGGAATCGTGAAGAAAAACGGCATTTTGCAGATCGACTATATGAACCACCTGCGGTTGCAGGGCTACTCGGTGTACGACGCGGTGATGGAAGCCAACCGGGTCCGGCTGCGGCCCATTCTGATGACGACGCTGTCGATTGTTGCGGGCCTGATCCCGACGGCAGTGGGCCACGGTGTCGGCGCGTCGCAGAGGTCGGCCATTGCGGTCACGATTATCGGCGGCCAGATGCTGTGTTTGATTCTGAGTCTTGTAGTGGTTCCGGTCGGCTACTCGTACGTGGAAGCGTGGCGGGAATCGGCCAGCCGCCGCCGTTCGCATGTTGCCCAGCCGGCGACTGCGATGGGCGACTAGTTTTTTAGCGGTTCTGGTACCAACAGGACCAAAAATGTGGTAAGTAAATGCGCATCATTCTCCCCTTTCAACGCGTCTTAGATGACGGGAACGGAGGAGACCGATGCCAAACGCCACTTTAGAGCAGCCGGCCGTGAAAGCCGGCAACGAATTACGCGGCGCCGTGTACTGCCCAATGTGTACCCACACAGTACCGGCTAACATTACCAGGACAGCTCGCGGCAATCGTGTCGCAGGAGGTCAGCGCTGCCTGCGCTGTTCGTCTGCGCTGGATGCTGGTTACGTGATCCGCGTGGATCGCGACGCCTGATAGACTGAGAAGAGCGTTATCATGCCGAAGAAGATACAGCCCCCCGCCCCGGAACCTGTGATTGACGAGGAGATCCTGCGCAAAGCGAAGCTCGCGCTGGAAGCCGACCGTCCCCGGGTGGCGCCAGGTTGTGTCGTCTGCGGCGGCGATGCGGCTCCCACGTCGACGGAAAATCTTTGTTGGGTGTGCCGGCGCCTGAAGATCAGCGCATGGCGCGACGTCGACCCTCAGATCTCCATTCAGGAGTGATCTTTTACGGCTCGCTCGTAAATGAGCGCGGCTGCTCCCACATCTTCGAGGCCCATGCCGACCGACTTGAACACCACGGTGTTTTCAGTCGCGGGCGGTGGTGCGCCTGCAACCAGCGATCTTAGTTCCACAACGCGACTCCAGTCAGCCTCGTCGAACGCGAGAAGCAGGTCTCCGGCTTCCACGCGGCAGGCCTCGGTGTCCTCCACCACTACGATGTTGTTGCGAACGAGCTCGGCCGGGAGTTCGCGGCGCTGTGGCTGATTGGATCCCATGGCCAGGACGAGGGTTCCTTTCGCTACGGCGCTGGCCTCGATCACTGGGTCTTTGGCCCACGTGGCGGTGATGAGCACCTTCGCGCCTTCGGCTGCTGCTTCGGCAGATTCCGCCTCTCTAATTTCCGTCGCCGCGCCCAGGAGTTCGCGCATCTCAACTGCGAAGTTCTGTCGCTTCTCTGCGCTGCGGCTGTAGACCTTCAGGCTGGACAGCGTTCGAACGGCTGCGAGCGCTGCTACCTGGCTGTGCGCCTGAAAGCCGGTGCCGATGCAGGCCGCGTCGACACGCTGGCCCTGGGGCAGGAGAAGGTCGGCGGCCAGGCCGCTGACGGCTCCGGTACGAATCTGGCCCAGGTGGTTGGCTTCGAACTCGGCGAGAGGCTTCGCGGTTTCGGCGTCGTAGAGCAGGACGGTGAAGTACGCTCCGTGCTTCACGTGCGTAGAGTAAACCTTGGCGCCGAAGTATCCACCCCAGGCTGCGGCGAGCTGATGCAGTGTGGCGCCTCCTGGCAGGACGAGCCGGCGCCGAGGCTGATTCTGAGCTCTGCCGCTGGCGTAATCGGTGAAAACGACGCGCAGCCGCTCAATGGTCTCCCGCATCGGCAACAGCCGCCGGACATCGCTTTCCGTGAATCGCAACATACTTTGAGCGTAGCGCCACCGGTGCGCGTGCAAAAATGATAAGAAATGATTGAGATCATAACGCGTGGCGTTTCGGCCGACCACACGCGGGTAGCCCTGTTCGATTTTGACGGCACACTCTCCACCATCCGGTCTGGCTGGATGGATGTGATGGTGCCGATGATGGTGGAATTACTGGCCGAAACCCGGTCCGGCGAGTCCGACGGCCAGCTCCGGATGATTGTGGAAGAGTTCGTTTACCGGCTGACGGGCAAGCAGACCATCTATCAGATGTTCGAACTGTCTGCGCAGATTGAGCAGCGTGGCGGTAAACCTCAGGACCCGCTGGTCTATAAGCGCATGTACCTGGACCGGCTGTGGGCGCGGATTGAGGATCGGATTACGGAGTTGCGCACAGGCGCATGCTCGCCGGACAAGTACCTGGTGCCGGGTTCGAGGGCGCTGCTGGAGGGTCTGGCGGGGCGCGGGTACACCATGTATCTGGCCAGCGGCACCGACGACGCCTATGTCCAGGATGAGGCGAAGCTGCTGGACGTACACCGCTATTTCGCCGGTGTGCACGGGGCGCTCGACGACTACAAGACCTTTTCCAAGGCGATTCTGATCCAGAAGATCATCGGGTCGGCGGCATTTGCCGGAAATGAGTTTCTGGGCTTCGGCGACGGATATGTTGAGATCGAAAATGTGAAGCAGGTGGGCGGCGTCGCGGTAGGTGTGGCGGGCCTGGAGCCCGAGTGCCTCACCATCGACGACTGGAAGCGGACGCGTCTGATCGGCGTCGGCGCGGACGTGATTGTGCCGAATTACCTCGGGCATCGGGAGTTGTTTGCCGCACTTTTGAACTAATCCATGACTTCCAAATACCGGCAGTTCGATCGGTCCCGTTTGCGCATTCTGCCGCTCGGCGAGCGTGTGCATGACCTCCCTCTCAGCCGCTGGCTGGCGTTGGATGACGCGACCCCTGAGTACTCGCATGCGGATTTGCCCGCTGTGGCGTCGAGGCTGAAAGCGGCGAAGGAAAAGAGGGCGGCCCGCATCCTGATGATGGGGGCCCATGTGCTGCGCGCCGGGGTGAACCGCCACATTATCGACCTGATGGAACGCGGTCTGATCGACGCAATCGCGATGAACGGCGCGGCGGCCATTCATGATTTCGAGCTGGCGCGGATTGGCGCGACGACAGAGAGCGTCGCGCGCTATATCCGCGAAGGGCAGTTCGGATTGTGGCAGGAAAGCGGCGAGTTGAACGACGTGATCGTGGAAGCAGCGGAGCTGGGACTGGGGCTCGGCGAGAACGTGGGGCGGCGGATTGAGGTCAGCGACTGGCCGCACCGCGAGCTGAGTGTGTTCGCGGCTGCGTGGCGTCTGGGCGTGCCGGCTACGGTGCATGTGGGCGTTGGGTACGATATTATCCACGAGCATCCGAATTGCAGCGGGGCTGCACTGGGTGCGGCAAGCTACACGGACTTTCTCATCTTCGCGTCAACCGTGGAGCGGCTGGAGGGCGGCGTGTTGCTGAGCTTCGGCTCGGCGATTATGGGCCCGGAAGTGTATCTGAAGGCGCTGGCGATGTCTCGCAATGTGGCTCACCAGGAAGGCCGCGAAATTCGGCATTTTACTACCGCGGTGTTCGATATGGTGCCGATTTCCGGTGATATTCACCGGGAATTACCGAAATCGGACCCGGGCTATTATTTCCGGCCGCACAAGACTATGCTGGTTCGCACGGTGGCCGATGGCGGGGAGAGTTTCTACTTCTGCGGCGATCACCGGGCTACGTTCCCGGCGCTGCGTAAGGAGTTGCTGCGCGTATGAGCAGGACGGCGGAAATACTGGCGAAGCTGCGCGACCTGCGGGTGCTGGTGCTGGGAGATATTTGCCTCGACCGGTGGTGCTGGTATGACCCTTCGCTGGCAGAGGCTTCGGCCGAGACGGGCATTCCGCGCACTGGCGTGGTTCGGACCATTGTGACGCCGGGTGCGGGTGGGACCGTCGCCAACAATCTTGCGGCGCTGGGTGTGCGCAGGATCGACGTGCTGGGCGTGATCGGTAACGACGGCTTCGGCTCGGAGTTGCGGCGCGCGATGACGGAGCGCGGGATTGTGCCGGACTTACTCATCGAGAGCCCGGACGTGGTGACGTTCACTTATACCAAGCTGATTAACTCATTGACCGACGAAGAGGATCTGCCGCGCGTCGATTTTGTGAATACCCAGCCCTTGCCGGTGGAAGCGGAGCGGCAGGTGCTGGCCGCTGTCGAGAAGCACTGGGCGGTGTTCGACGTCGTCATTGTGGCGGACCAGGCGGAAACCGGTGCGGGCGGGATGGTAACTGCCGCGGTTCGCGACTTAGTAAGTCGGAAGGCCGCGGAGTCGCCGGAGAAAGTGGTCTGGGTCGACTCCCGGAGGCGTGCGGAGTTGTATCGCCACGTGGTGCTGAAGCCGAATCGGCGCGAGGCTGAGGACGCGTGCCGGCGGTCCATGGGTGTCGTCGATTTCCACGGTCTGGCAACGGAGACCGAGGCGCGGCTACTCATCGTCACGCATGGCGAGCGCGGGGCACTGGTGATCCAGAACGGCGAGGAGCACTGGATGCCAACGCGGCGCGTTCGTGCTGTCGATATCTGCGGAGCCGGTGACAGCTTCACGGCCGGCGCGGCCTGCGCGTATCGCATCACAGGCTCGGGAATGGAGGCTGCCCGGTTCGGAAACCTGGTGGCTTCGATCACGGTGACTAAGAAGGGTACGGGCTCGGCTTCACCAGAGGAAGTGCTGGCTGCGGATACAGATATGGCGGCTGAGGCATGAGCATTCTGGCCATCGACATTGGCGGCACGAACTTCACGATGGCTGTGTTTGAAGCGGGCCGGATGATTGCCCGCGAGTCCCGGGCGACGGACCGTGTGGGCGGGCGTGAGTGGCTGACCGGCCAGATAGCTGAAGTGATCGAGGCGTGGAAGCCGATGCATTCGTGGACGGCATGCGGGATCGGGTTCGGCGGGCCGGTCGACTTCGCTTCGCAGGCCGTGGTGCTCTCCACGCATGTCGGCGGATGGGATGGATTCAGTCTGCGCGAGTTTGTGGAGGCGGCCGCGGGTGTGCCGGTGGTGATGGATAACGACGCGAATGTCGGTGCGCTCGGCGAGTGGGTGTATGGCGCGGGCAAGGGGTGCGATCCGCTGTTCTACATGACGCTGTCGACGGGCATTGGCGGCGGGATCATTCATGGCGGCCGGGTGCTTCGGGGAGCGGATTCCTACGGGGGTGAGATCGGGCACCTCACGATTCGGCCGGATGGGCCGGGGTGTTTGTGTGGGTCGTGCGGCTGCTTTGAGCGCATGTGCTGCGGGCTCTGGATGGAGCGCGATTATGGACGCTCGGCGCAGCAACTCCTCAGAGAACCGGCATTTGTGCAGAACTATGTGGTGAATTTGGCGATGGGGTTGAAGGCGGCGATTATGCTGCTCAACCCGGCTCGCATTGTGATTGGCGGCGGTATTGCGAAGGCGGGCGACACGCTTTTCGTACCCCTGCGGCGTGAGCTGCGGCGGCAGATTACTTCGTGGTCGCGGGCGCGGATCGACGTGGTGCCGGCGGGTCTGGGCGACGACAGTGTGCTCTGGGGCGCGCTGGTTTTGGCAGAGGAGAAATTATCATGAGCACGGCTTCAGCTGCGACGTTTGCAGAACAGTACAAAGTGGATTTGATTCGCGCGATCGGGCTGATCGACAACGCGAAGGTGGAACAGGCAGTCGAGTGGTTCCGCGAGGCTCGCGAGAACAACCGGCATATTTTCACGTGCGGGAATGGCGGCAGTGCGGCTTCGGCTTCGCATTTCGCCACCGATATCATTAAGGGCGCTTCGTATCTGCGGGACAAGCGGTTTCGAATCCTTGCGCTAACGGATTCGCTGTCGACTTTGACGGCTTATTCCAACGACGTCAGCTACGACTGCGTGTTCACGGAGCAGCTGAAGAATTTTGCGGAGCCTGGGGATTTGGTGCTCGCAATCAGCGGGTCTGGCAACTCGCCGAATGTGGTGAATGCGATTCAGTACGCCAATGAGGCGGGGTGTAAGACGATCGCACTGACAGGTCGGGATGGTGGGAAGCTGGGCCCGCTGGCCCAGCTCAATATACAGGTTCCGGTGCCTCACATGGGCAGGATTGAGGATGCCCACATGATTGTGTGTCACATGATCGGGTATTACTTCATGGACACCGAACGGTAAGTCAGCCAACCCGAGTCCGTTCGAAACAAGAACAAGCCGGCCAGGGGGGCAAGCCTCCCAAGGCTGCGGCGGGGTCCCCAGACCCGCCATGGTCCCAACCCGAGTCCGCTGGGCAGCCTCCCCACACGTGGCCTGAGGCGCCTGCCCTCCTCAGGCGGTCGGGTTCCAGACGTATTTGCCGTCTTTGCCGATGTAGCCCTGGCGGTCTCCCAGCCAGACCGGCGCTACTCCGCCGGCGAAGTCTCCCGCCTGATCGAACTGCGGATTGATGGCGAGCTTGCCGTCCTTATCGATATAGCCGAAGCGGCCAGCTGAAGAGACAGCGGCGAGGCCGTCGTGGAAGTCTCCGGCGGCGTCGAACTGCGGGTTAATGGCCACCTTCCCGTTCTTGTCGATGTAGCCGAATTTGCCCCCCATGCGGAACACCGCGAGTCCACTGCTGAAGTTCCCCGCCCCTTCAAACTGCGGATTGATGGCGACCTTCCCATCGGTGCCGATATAGCCAAATTTCCCGCCCATACGAACGAGCGCGAGGCCGTCGGCGAAGTTGCCTGCCTCATCGAACTGCAGGTTGATGACGAGCTTGCCGTCCTTGTCGATAAAGCCCCAGCGGTTGTTCATCATCACGGGCGCGCGCCCATGGTCAAACGCACCCGCGCCTTCATACTGGGGAGCGATGGCGATCTTTCCGGTGCGGTCTATATAACCGAACTTATGGTTCATGACGACGAGCCCGAGCCCGTCGGAAAACGGATCAGCCAGTTCGAACTGGGGAGAGATGGCGAGCTTTCCCACGTGGTCGACGTAGCCCCACTGGTTGTTGAGCTTTACGGGTGCGAGGCCGCTTTCAAACTGCCCCGCCTCATCGAACTGCGGTTGCACCAGAAGCTTGCCACTGCGGTCCATGAATCCGTACTTCCCGTTCATTCGCACGGGAAAAATTGCCGACCCGCTGGCGAACCGGGTAGCAGAAAGGGCAATAACTCCAAGCAAGGCAACGAGCGCTCCAATCACGGCTAAGCGCTTTGGGCTCTGATTCATAGGGTCTCTCCTGGCCCTGAACTGCGAGGCGGGCCGAAACAGTTCAGTGCACGTGGAGTACCACGAATCAGGAAGGGAGACAAACGGTGAAGACGGAGCCGCCTGGGCCGGAACTGGTGAGCTCGAGCGTACCGTGATGCGCCTCGGCGATCCACCTGCCGATGGCGAGGCCGAGCCCCGCTCCGCTGCCGCCGTATTCGGAGGAGGCTCGGGAGCGGGCTTTCTCGACACGGTAGAAGCGGCGGAACACGAGCGTCCGTGAGGGTTCGGGAATGCCAATGCCAGTGTCGGAGACCTGGATGCGGTAGCCTCGCTCGGCGGCTGCCAGTTGCAGTTCGACGTGGCCGCCCGCGGGCGTGTACTTGACCGCGTTGTCGAGCAGGACCATGGCGAGTTGCCTCATCAGGCCCTCGTCGCCATGACAGAGCGCTTCTTCGGCGGCGATCATGTCAACCGTGACACCACGCCGCGAGCCAAGGATGGACGCGGCCTGCACGCACTCGCGCAGCAGTTCATCCAGATAGAATGCACTGCGCTGCAGCGTGTATACGCCGGCGTCGGCCTGCGCCAGGATGAACATATCCTGCACGATGCGCGTGAGCCGGCCGGTCTGCGCACGGATGACGGTGAGGGCTTCCCGGTAGTCGGCCTCAACTGGCGAGGACGCTTCCAGCGTGACCTCCGATGCGGTGCGCGCGACCGAGATGGGCGTGCGCAGTTCATGCGAAGCGTCGGCCATGAATTGCTTCTGCTGAACCGCCATCGCTTCCACGGGCGCCAGTGACCTGCCGGCCAGCCACCAGGCGAGCAGCGCGATGAGCAGGAACGTCACGGGCACGGCGGTGAACAGCGTCTGGCGCAGGCGTGCCAACTCCACGTTCGCCGCTCCCAGACGTTCGGCTGCAACAATGCCGTATGTGGTCTTCGCAATTGGCACGTAGACGGTGCCGATGGCGTCACGGCGGTTGTCGTTGGTATGAAACGGAGCTTCGCCAGGCTCGTGCCGCTCCGGCACCATGCCGCCTTCACCGGGTTTGAGGGCGACGAGGCGGTGGCCCTCATAAACGGCGATTCCCTGCCTCGGGAAGGTCCGCTGGTGCATGGTTCGAAGGACGAGACGGAATGATTCCTCGCCCTTGTCCTTGCCCTCATGCTCTTCAATTTCATGCAGCAGCGAGAGTGCCGCCACATCGATCACGTTCTGCAGTCCGGCGTCGATGCGCTGCTGAATGCTGCTGGCCATCTGCGCATAGACCAGCAGGCTGAACACAATGAGCACCACCGCGATGACGGCGGCGAACCACAGCGTGAGTCGAACCCTTACCGGTTCAAACATCGCCGTGGGGGGAGATGCGATAGCCCTCGCCGCGGCGCGTCTGGATGAGCCTGGCCGAGCCGGGCGGCTCGATCTTGCGGCGGAGTCGCTGAACGTAGACTTCGATCAGGTTGGAGAACGGATCGTAGTTCTCTTCCCACACGTGCTCGGAGATATCGGCGCGGCCTACCACTTCGCCCTGGCGGCGCATGAGATATTCGAGCAGCGCGTATTCTTTGGCGGTCAGCTCAATGCGCTGGCCGTTGCGCCGGACCGCACGCTGGCGGGTGTCGACCACGAGATCGGCTACAGTGAGTACCGCGTCCTGAAGCGCAGGGCCGCGGCGCAGGAGGGCCCGGACACGGGCGAGGAGTTCGCCGAAATCGAACGGCTTGGTGAGGTAGTCGTCGGCACCGCTGTCGAGGCCCGCGATACGATGCCCCACCTGATCGAGCGCGGTAAGCATGAGCACCGGTGTAGCGAGGCCCGAAGCGCGCATGTGGCGGCAGACGGAGATGCCGTCGAGAGCGGGCAGCATGATGTCGAGGATCACCGCATCGTACGGCGACGCGTGAAGTTTACGCACCGCTTCTTCGCCATCATACGCCGTATCCACCGCGTAGGCATGGTCGCGCAGGCCCCGCGCAAGCATCCTGGCCGCATCGATTTCGTCTTCCACCAGCAACAGCCGCATATCGTTTTAGTCCGGTAATTTGTGCCGTGTAAACCACGGGTACAGCACAGGAAGAAGATACAGCGTGAGCAGGGTGGATGTGATCAGACCGCCAATCACGACGGTCGCCAGCGGCCGCTGCACTTCCGATCCCATTGCCTGTGACAGAGCCATTGGGAGAAAGCCGAGGCTCGCCACCAGTGCTGTCATGAGGACCGGGCGGAGACGCATGGACGCGCCCTCGACTACCGCATCGTTCACAGGATAGCCGCGGTGCAGAAGCTGGTTGATGTAGCTGACCATCACGATGCCGTTGAGCACTGCGACACCGAAGAGCGCTGTGAATCCAACGGATGCGGAGAGGTTCAGGTTGAGCCCGCGAATCCACAGCGAGGCGATGCCGCCGACCAGCGCGAAGGGGACGTTCAGCAGGATCAGCAAGGCCTGCGAACTGGAGTGGAACGTGGCGAACAGCAGTCCGAAGATGATGATGACCGAGAGTGGGATGACAAGCATCAGGCGCTTCATGGCTCTCTCCTGATTTTCGAACTGACCGCCCCAGTCCAGATAATAGCCGGGAGGCAGGACGAGGCTCTTCATCTTTTGCCGGGCTTCGGCGACGAAGCTGCCGAGATCGCGGCCGCGCACGTTAGCCTGAACTACGATACGGCGCTGGGCGTCCTCGCGCGACACCACTTCAGGGCCGCGCAATTCGCGGATGCTTGCCACCTGGCTGAGGCGTACGCGTTCGCCGTTGGGCGCCTGCAACTGGAGGTGGGCGAATGCGTCGAGATCGGTGCGGTATCGCTCGGGAAGCCGGATGGAGATGGGGAACCGGCGCTGGCCTTCGATCATCTCTGAAACGCGCAGACCGCCGGTAGTGGAGTCGATGAGCTGGCTGACGTCGGTGACGTTGAGGCCGTAGCGCGCGAGTGCTGCGCGGTCCACCTGCACGCGGAGTTCGGCCACGCCGGTGAGGACTTCGGTCTGCGCGTCGGCTGCTCCGGGGACGGTGTTGAGGATGCGGAGGGCGCGGTCGCCGAGTTGGGTGAGAACATCGGAATCCTCGCCGAATATCTTCACGGCGACGTCGGCCTTGATGCCGGACACCGTCTCGTCGAGTCGCATGGCCATGGGCTGCGTAAAATTGAAGACCATGCCAGGAATCACCTGAAGCCGCTTGTCCATGGCCTGGATGAGGCCCTCTTTGTCGTGCGCGGTGGTCCACTGGTCCATGGGTTTAATGCTGACGTAGACATCGGCTTCGTAGATGCCCATCGCTTCCACCGCGAGATCGGGCCGGCCGAGTTTGGTGACGACGCTGGTGACCTCCGGGATAGCGAGGAGCACCTTTTCCACCTGACTGCTGAGCGCCACCGAATCCGTAAGCGCGATACCTGGAAGCTTGCGTGTGGTGATGAGAATGGAGCCTTCGTCGAGCCGGGGCATGAACTCGGTGCCGATGAAGAGCACCGATCCCAGCGCAATGGCAAGCGGAATGACGGCAGAGAGTACGGCGAGCATGCGGTGGTGCAGGACCCAGCGCAGCGTGCTCTGATAGCGGCCACGCAGTTTGATGAACCAGCCTTCTTCGTGCTCTCGCACGGTTTTGCCGATGCCGATGCTGGTCAGCACCGGAACCACGAACAGCGCCAGCAGCAGGGATCCCAGCAGCGCCGAACACACGGTGATCGCCATGGGGCGGAACATGCGCTTCTCCAGCCCTTCCAGAAACAGGATGGGCAGGTAGACTGCGATGATGATGGCCACGCCAAACACGATGGGCCGGGCCACTTCATGCGCTGCGTGGCGAATGGTTTCGTCCTTGCTGACGTCGCCGTGGCGGTGGGCAAGGCGGCGCACCGTGTTCTCCACCATCACGATCGATCCGTCGACAATCATGCCGAAGTCGATGGCGCCGAGGCTCATCAGGTTCGCCGAAACACCGAAAACCGCCATGCCGACAAAGCCGAAGATCATCGACAGCGGAATCATGAAGACCACGATGATGGCGGCGCGCACGTTACCGAGGAACAGCAGGAGAATCATCGCGACGAGGCACACCGCTTCCAGCAGGTTGCGCGAGACGGTTCGGATGGTGCCGTCGATGACGGTGGACTGGTCGTAGAACGGCGTCACTTTCACGCCCTCGGGCAGCCGCACTTCGGCAAGCCGGGCCTTCACGCGCTGGATGACGCGCCGCCCGTTTTCGCCCTTCAGCATGATGGCCATGCCGGAGACAGTTTCGCCTTTCCCGTCGCGCAGGGTGGCGCCCTGACGCGGGAGCGAACCGGGGAATATACGCGCGATATCGCGTACAAGCACCGGAGTTCCGCCGCGTTCGAGCAGCACAATTTGCCCGATATCGGCCATATCCCGCGTGCGACCGAGTCCGACTACGGTGTATTGTTCTCCGGAATGCTCGATAAATCCGCCGCCGAAATTCGCGTTATTTTCCTTCAGCCGGTCGAATACGGAGCGTAGTGTGATGCCGTAGCGCAGGAGGGCATCCGGGTCGACCTCGACGGTATAGACGCGGGTCTCGCCGCCCCACGTGTTCACTTCATTGACGCCGCGCACGGTCCGAAGCTGGTACTTCAGCTGCCAGTCGTGCAGTGTCTTCAGGTCCATCAGTGAGAGCTTGCCGCCGTCGACCGTGTATTGATACACCTCTCCGAATGCCGTTGCGACGGGGCCGAGCGTGGGCTCGAGGCCTTCGGGGATGCGGGTGCGAGCTTCCTGCAGCCGCTCATTGACGATCTGACGGGCGAAGTACGTGTCCACCGAATCGTCGAATATCAACGTCACAATGGACAGCCCGAGCTTGGAGATGGAACGAATTCCCTCCGTTTTCGGCAGCCCCATCAACGTGGATTCGATCGGGAATGTGACCAGCTGCTCCACTTCAACAGGTGGCATTCCTGGGCATTCGGTGATAATTACCACCTGATTGTTGGTGAGATCGGGGAAAGCATCGATGGGAATCTGCAGCATCACCCAGATGCCCATCCCCACGAAGGCCGCGAGCAGGATTAGCACCAGCCAGCGGTTGTCGAGGCAGGCGTCGATCAGCCGGTTGACCATCGCGACTTAGTCTTCCTCTTCCAGCGAACTCTTGAGCAGTTGACTCTTCAGCACGAAGCTGCCTTTCACCACCACTATGTCGCCGGCCTTCAGTCCGGCCGCGACCTCCATGGTGTTGTTCATAGTGCGGACGACCTCGATGCTGCGGGGCTCAAAGGTCTGCGGCCCGGTCCTGACGAAGACCACCCGGGAGCCGTTCAGGTCCTGTGCGGCGGAGTCGGGCACGAAGAGCGCTTCGCGAGTGTCACCACTTTCGATCTCGGCGGTAGCGAACATTTCCGGCTTCAGAATGTTGCCAGGGTTCTCGACGAAGACCCTGACCTGGAGGGTGCGCGTCGTCGCGTCCAGCTGCTCGCCCAGCCGCAGGATTTTGCCGCGAAATGGACGGTTTGGGAAGGCTCGGACAAGGATTCGCACGGCCTGGCCGATACGAAGCTGACCCAGGTCGGCCTCATTCACATTGGCCATCATCCACAGGCTTTCCGTGGAGGTGATGCGGAAGATTTCGTTACCGGAGGAGACCACGGTGCCCGGAGTGGCTTTGCGCTCGATCACCATTCCCGCGGCGGGAGCTTTGACGGGCACGTAATCATCTTCGTCGGCGCCGCTGTGCACTTCTTCCTGAATGGGGATCTCGAGGAACTCGACGATGTGGGTCCGTTCCTTCTCGACCTTGACGTCGGCGTCCCGGACGGCGCTCTGTGCATTGCGCAGTCCGGCCTCGGCGGCGTCGAGCTCCTGTTGCGAACCAGCCTTCAGGTCGAACAGCCGTCTGGCGCGGTCGCGGAGGCGCAGCGCGTAGCCTTCGGCCATCTTTGCGCGGGCAAGCTCCAGGTCGGCACTCTTGTAAGCGGCGCGAGCGTCGTGCACCTCATGACTGTGGATCCGGGCGAGAACGGCGCCAGCCTTCACGCGATCCCCAACACGGGCGGCAACGGACACGATGCGGCCGTCGAGCAGTGCCCCGACTGACCACGTCTGATCCTCATTGACAGTGAACTGTCCGGTAGCCTGGAGGGTCTCACTGAGCCTCTCCGGCTTCACCGCCACTGTCTGAATACCAGCCGTCTTCTGCGACTCTTCGGTGAGCGTAATCTCACCGGCTTTCTTTTTGTCGGCCGCTTTGCTTCCCTCCTTTGCCTCGGCTTTGGCAGGTTCCCGCGAACCACATCCGGCGAGCACAGCCGCCACACACAATAACGGCATGAGATGTTTCGGCATCACAGCTGCGCTCCCGTAACGATTTGGAGTGTTGTCACGCTTTGCTGATATTCGGACAGTGCCCGGTAGTACAGGCTCATGGCTTCCAGTCTGGCGCGTTGCGCGTCGATCAGGCGGAGGAGGTCGAAGCCACCTTCCTGGTAGGCGGCCAGCGCGATTTTGGCGATGTCTCCGGCTCGCTGCTGCATCGGTCCCAGAGTCTCAGTCAACAGCTGGCGGCGCGACTGATACGCCGACCATGCCGATTCCACCTCGGCACGAATCTGCGATTCGAGGGCTCGAACGTGATTTTCGGCGACGCGAATTTCGGCGCCCGCGGAGGCTATCTGGCCTTCGTTGCGGTTGCGCACCGGCAGGTTGATCTGGAGACCTCCGATCAGCGTGTTGAAACCCGCGGTCCGCTTGTAGCCGAAGAGCACTTCCGGGTCCGGCGATGCCACAGCCTGCTGGAGGCGGAGTCCGGCCTGGGCACGCTGAACGGCGGCGCGGGTGGCGTCGAGTTCGGGCCGGGCGAGGAGTACGGCTTTGAGGTCGGGCTCGGCGAGTTCCCGGACTTCAGCCAGAGAATCCGTGAGCTGGAGGGCGGAGCGGAACTGGGTGCGTCCCATCTCGCGCTGCAGGACGATGACGGCCTGCCGGTATTCCTCGGTGGCGGAGAGCACCTGGACTACCAGGCGATCGCGCTCCAGCAGGACGCGCAGCAGGTCGACCTCCGCCATCGCACCCTCGCGAACGCGGTCGCGGTGGTACTGCACGATGCGCTCATAGGTATCGACGCTTTCCTGCAGCAGATCCCGGGAGCGGGCGGCCGCTACCGCGATCCAGTAGGCAAGGCTGACGCGCGCGGCGATCTGGCGCTGCAACACGGAGCGCTCAAGGCTGGCGACCTGAACGCCAGCTTCGGCCAGTTCGACTCGGCGCTGACGTTTCCCCGCGGTTTCGAGAATTTGCGTGGCGTACAGGAACGTGTCGCTGTCCTGCCAGTACTTGAAGGCCGGCGTCTCCCAGAAGCGTGTGTTTTCCGACTGCACTACGAGTCGAGGATTGAGGCCGAGCCCGGCCTGGGTTCGCAGACCCTCAGCAGACCGGATGCGCGCTTCAGCAGCCTGCAGGGCGGGGTGACTCGACTGCGCCTCACGAATTGCCGCGGCGAGAGTGAGACCACTCGTGGCGGGGGCCTGCGCACTGACACCCGTGGCGTACAGGACGCCGAGGAGGAACAGCTGAATGGGTTTGCGGATCAAGCTTGCTCTTGAGGTTGCCACGACTTACATAAACGCACGATAAACGAACCGAGTCACCGTTTCCCTGAGGCGCTGTTTTCTGTTATCCTCAGTGCCCTGGAGGGACAGTTATGTTGAAGATCATCCTGATCGTCGTTTTAGCAATCCTTGTCGTATTTCTGGGGATTGTGGCAGTGCAGCCCTCGCAGTACCGGGTGGTGCGAGGTACCAGTATACAGGCTCCTCCGGCGCAGGTTTTCTCGCTGGTTAACGATTTCCATAACTGGACCAACTGGTCTCCCTGGGCAAAGCTGGACCCGTCGATGAAGACGACTTACAGCGGGTCGGGGAGCGGACCAGGCTCGGTGTATGAGTGGGTCGGCAACGATCAGGTGGGCCAGGGCCGTATGACGATTACCGGGACCACGCCTCCGGCTCAGGTCGACATCAAGCTGGAGTTTTTGAAGCCGTTTCCTTCAGAGAGTCTCACCACGTTTCAGCTTCGGCCGGAAGGCGCCGGGACTCATGTGGAGTGGATCATGAGCGGGGAAAACGGGTTCATCGCGAAGATGTTCATGATGTTCATGGGCGGGATGGACGGGGCTGTGGGCAAGGACTTTGAGAAGGGACTCGCGCAGATGAAGGCGCTCGCGGAACAACGACGGTAGCTGGAAATTGGCCTGGTATTCGTCGAAGGTTTTGGGTCGCAGTACTGACAATTGCGATAACGCTGCATCTCCCTTACGCTGTATAAAGAACAAATGGCCGACCCCATTGCCCCCACCCCCAGAAAGCATCAGCCGTTCGTACCCGACACGGTCAAGATGCAGGAGTTCACAATCCGAGCCGTCGTGCTCGGATTGTTGATGAGTATTATTCTCGGCGCGGCTAACGCGTACCTCGGCCTGCGCGCCGGCGTGACGATTGCGGCGACTTACCCGGCAGCGGTCATTAGTATGGCTGTGCTGCGCGCGCTCGGACGCGGGACCATTCTCGAAGAAAACCTGGCCCGAACGGCCGGATCGATTGGTGAGTCGGTGGCGGCAGGCGCGATCTTCACGCTGCCTGCCTTTATGATCGCTCGTGCCTGGCCGGTGTTCGACTCACCGGATGCGTACTGGAAGTCGACAGTGCTGATGGTGGTTGGCGGCGTGCTCGGCGTACTGTTCACGTCGCTGATGCGGCGCGTGATGGTGGAGGATCCGGAACTTCCCTTCCCCGAATCGACGGCCGCCGCTGAGATCCACAAGGCTGGGCAGGGCGGCGCGTCGGCGGCGAAGTACCTGTTCTGGAATATGGGCTTCGGCGCGGTGGTGCAGATTCTGGCCGACCTTTCGCTGTATGCCAGGGATTTCAATTTCTCGTTTTCCATGGCGAAGGCTGGCTCGTTTTTGCGGCTCGGCGATCTGGGGACTAAGAATGTGATTCCGACGAGCGGCACCAGCTTGTTCGCGGCTCCCACGGTCAGCCCGGCGTACATCGGGGTCGGCTACATTATTGGACCGAAGCTGGCTTCGCTGAACTTTGCGGGCGGGCTGTTTGCCTGGGGCCTGCTGGTACCGATGTTCACAATGCTGATCGGGCCTCAGCTGGCGGCCAACATCGACGCTGGCGCTTCGGCCTCATGGGCGGCCCAGTCGGCTGCGGTCTGGCGATTCATCGTGCGGCCGATCGCGGTCGGCGGCATGTTGGTCGGCGCGGCTTACACCTTGTTCCGTATGCGGAAAAGCCTGTCGGCGGGACTCGGGCGGGCGTTCTCTGAGTTGAAGAATCCGCCGGCTACTGCGACGCTCGGGCGCACCGAGCAGTACATGTCGTGGAAGACGGTCTTCCTGTTGATAGCGGTCACTACGGTATTGATGGCCTTCCTCTATATCTACCTGTCGGGGCAGATTCTCGGCGGTATTGTCGCGACCCTGGTGATGCTGATAGCGGGCTTCTTCTTCGCTACGGTCTCAGGGAGTCTCGTCGGGTTTATCGGGTCGTCGAATAACCCGATCTCAGGGCTGACGCTTTCGACGGTGATTATCGCGGCGCTGCTGATGGTGGGCCTGGGCGTTTCGGGCATGGCTGGGGTGGCTGCGATCCTGGGCGTAGCGGCTGTGGTCTGCGTCAGCTCGGCGGTCGCCGGCGAATTGCTGCAGGACTTTAAGGTCGGCTACATTCTGGGTGGCACCCCGCGCACGATTCAGATTGTCGAGCTGGTGTCGGTGGTGCTCTCCGCGCTGGTGATGTACTTCCCGCTGCTGGTGCTTCACGTCGGCAACATCAAGGCTGGCGGTATCGGGTTCGGCGATCCGAAACTCCCCGCTCCGCAGGCCGGACTGATGGCGGCCATATCGCAGGGAATTGTCGGTGGCGACATGCCGTGGGCTCTGGTGCTGACGGGCATGGCGCTGGGTGTCGCGCTGATTCTGGTGCAGGTGAAGAGTCCAATGCTCTTCGCGGTCGGCATGTATCTGCCCCTGGCCACAACGTTCGCGATCTTCGTGGGTGGCATGGCCAAAGGAATCCTCGACATGCTGGCGGAAAAGCGCGGGTTCAACGAAGCGCAGCGGGCGCGGGTGGAAAACATTGGGGTGCTGTCGGCCTCGGGCATGATCGCGGGCGAAGCGATGGTGGGGCTGTTTATCGCCACATTCCAGTTCTTCGACGTGAAGATTCCGGCGATCTTCCCTGAGCCATCGTTCCTGCTGGGTGCCGCGGTGATGGGTCTGATTCTGTTTGTGTTGATTCGGACGCCGCTGGCCAACCCGGGTCGGCCGGACGAGCCCGCGCCACCTGTGGCGATGATGTAGGTTATGCCTTCCGTGATGGATGAGATCCGGGCCTTTCGGGTGGAGAAGGGCTCGGTTGCACTTTGGTGGCTGGGACAGTCGGGGTTTGTTTTTAAGTCGCCCGAGGGAACCACGGTCTGCGTCGACGCCTATTTGACCCACAGCTGCGACGGGCTGGTTCCGGGAATGGACTTGATCCGCAAAGTGCCGGTCGAGCTGCGGCCGGAGGAGCTTGAGGTCGACGTCTTTACCTGCACGCATAACCATCAGGACCATACGGATCCGGAGACGGTTCGACACCTTCGCCACAAAGACACCATGCAGTTTGTCGGGCCGCCGCCGAGTTGCGACGTGTACGCGGCAGAGGGTGTGGAGTCGGGGCGGATCGTGCCGGCGTGGCCGGATGTCGACCTCGAATTCGGGGATCTCCGCATCCACGGCACCTGGGCGCTGCCGACGGATGCGTCCGATCTGAATCACATGGGCTATGTGTTCCAGTTCGGCAACGGGCCGAAGATCTGGGTCACGGGCGACACCGACTATCACGAGCTGCTCACCAGCGCTCGAAAGCATGAGCCGGACGTGGTGCTGACCGTGATCAACGGCGGGTTCAACAACCTGTCGCACTGGGAGGCGGCGGAGCTCGTCGGCAAGGTTGGTCCGAAGGTCGCGATCCCGACGCACTACGACATGTTCCCGGACAATCACGTCGACCCGAAGCAGTTCCGAGCCTCAATGACGCAGAAGGCTCCCGATGTCCGATACCATGAGCTGACGCACTTTCAACGCTGGGTCTTTGAGAAGCCATGACGACTACGCAATATCGGTGGAATGAGATTCCGGAAGAGCAACTGAACCCGACGGCACGCCGCAAGGTGATTCACACCGATGGCATGACCATCGCGCGGCTGTGGCTGGCCAGTGGTGCCGTCGTGCCACGGCATCAGCATGTGAATGAGCAGGTGACGAACATCGAATCCGGCAGTCTGCGCTTCTTTTTCGACGACCGCGAGATTGTGCTGGAAGCTGGCGAATCCCTGGTGATACTGCCGAATGAGCCGCATGGTGTCGAAGCCTTGACCGACTGTGTGGCGCTCGATCTGTTTACACCGCCGCGTCAGGACTGGATCAGCGGCGACGACGCCTACCTGCGGGGAGCTGCCACGAAGTAACCTGCCCGTCCGCTTCAACGCTGAGGAAACGCGTGGCGTCGAGCGGCAGAATGGTCACCACCTCGCGGCCGGCACCAAGGACAGTGGCTGCCCCGGTCGCTGTGTGGATGGCCACGATTCGTGAGGCGGCTCCAGCACGCTCGCCAGCCACCAGGTGAGTGCCCACCCTCGCGAGCCCGTGCACGTTTTTCCACTGCAGTTCCGGCGCGACCGGGCGCATGGTCCACTGCCGCTTCGGGTCAGGCGTTCGGGTGAAGGCTCCAAAACGGGCGGGGTCGGCGTGAGCCTGCGCGACGTACTCGCCGCGGCCGCCAGGCATGGGCACTATGCGAAACGAAGCCGATTCGGGTCCCTCGAACCATGTGTTGACGGCGAAGACGTGCCACGGCTGCTCCCACGTCGACGGGCTTTGGATCCAGTAGTTGCCGCAGAGGATGTCGGTGCGTCCATCGCCATCGATGTCGGCCAGCGCGAGGCCGGTCTGGTACGACGGGGTGTAGATGGAGTAGATGTCGCGCGAAATCCATTTACCCGGCGCCGTCCGCTGGTAGAACCGCACCTGCATGCCGCGCTGGATCACGAGCAGGCCGCGGCGTCCGAAGAGTGTGGCCTCCAGACAGTCGTGCACCTCCATTTCGGTGTCGATGCGCTCCAGGGTGCCGTCCGTGCGGAACCACAGCAGGTCGCCGAGCCTGTCGCCCCGCACGACCGAAACTTCGGGTTTGCCGTCGCTGTCGAGGTCGCTGGTGCAGCCCCCTTCGCCGAACGGACCCTCGGCGATCACGCTGGATGTAAGAGCCTCGGTCTGCCAGAGACGCAGCTGGGAACCCCAGGTGAAGAACTGCTTCGGGCCCGCGGCTGCGGCTCCCGCGGTCTGGGCTACGCTGCAAATCGCGAGCGCACACAGGATAACAAGCAGCCTCACAAGCGCCCTCCGGCCGAATGGTATTCTGTTGCGAAATGCTCGAATTGCGCGAGTTGCTTCGCGATGGCGCCTCTGCGGTCCCGCTTGATGTGGCAGCTCTTCAGATTGGCTCCATTGAAGAAGCCGATCCTGACATTACGCCCTCCCTGATCCTGCTGGATTCTTATGCAAACGAGTTCTCCGAGCGTGTTACGCCTGCGACTCCGGGCGACGACTTTGTCGTAATGCTGAATGAATATCTGTTTGAAGAGCTCGGGTTCCAGGGCAATTCTTCGGACTATTACGACCCGGCCAACAGTTGTCTGCAGCAGGTTCTGCTGCGGCGGCTGGGTATTCCGATCTCGCTGTCGGTGGTCTACATGGAGATCGGGCGGCGGCTGGGACGCAGATTTCACGGAATCGGACTGCCGGGCCACTTCATTGTGGCGTGTGACGAGCCGGACTTGAGCGCCTACATCGATCCATATCACGGCGGCGCGTTGCTGACCGTGGAAGAGTGCTATGACCTGGCGCGAGAGGCGACCGACATGCCGCTGGCCGATGACCGGTCCATGCTCCAGCCCGTATCGCCGCGACATATCGCGATTCGGATGCTGAACAACCTGCGAGCGGTCTATCTGCGGCGGCACGATCCTTCGAAGGCGGTTCGCGTGCTGGACTTGCTGATTGAGTCGGCGCCGGGATCGGCCGAAGAATACAAGCAGCGCGGGGTGTGTCTGGCGCAACTGGACCGGTTCGCCGAGGCAAGCGACGATCTGCGCTCGTACCTTGGGCTGGCGCCGGATGCCACGGATCGGTGGCAGGTGACGGCCGAGCTCGAACGTCTGCGCCGGCTTATCGCTCTGCAGGACTGATTCTCCTTGCCTGCGACATAAACCAGGCTTGCGTAGCTTCACCGCGCAGCGGATCGAGTTCGAGGCGGGCGAGGTCGGCCGGAGTGTCGATGTCGTACCAGAAGGGCCCCAGCGAGACTGTCAGCCCGGCCGCCTGGCAGGCGCGGATGGTTCCGGAGAGCGCGTCGGATGAACTCCATTCCACGCCATCGAACATTGCGGGATGGGTGCGCCGGAAGCCGATGGCGCAGTAGCCACCGTCCTCGGCTGGCGTGATGGCGATATCGCAGTCGGACGAGGCGGCGGTCCGGAGGTGGGTGGCGGGGAGCGTCGGGCAGTCGGCGCCAACGATGACTACGCGACCGGCGCCCTCTTTGAGTCCGCACTCAGCGGCGTGAAGCATTTTTAATCCCAAGTCGCCTGGAATCTGGAGTTTACGTGCAACATTCAGGTCGTCCCAGGCATCCGTATCTATGTCCGTCCAGAGTTCAGGAACGGCATCGGGGATCCGTTCGCAGACAAGCAGGACGTCCCGGACGAAGGCCTGATGTAAGGCGGCGGCGGATTCCGGAGTGAGTGGCGGAATGAGGCGGGTTTTGACCCGTCCGGGGACCGGCGCTTTGGCGAATATCGCGATTCGTGTTGGGTCCACAGTGTAGACTAATAGAATATTTTCGCAGGAGAGGAGTACTTGATTCCAATGAAGAAAGCGGCATCCCTTGTATGTGCTGTTGCTCTGATGGCGGGGGCTGCACTTGCCCAGGACACGAAAGGCAACGTCGAAAAGGGTAAAGAGACCTTTGAGCAGTGCGCGGCGTGCCACAACGTGGATTCGCCTGAAAAGAAGATGGGCCCGTCCCTTCAGGGCCTCTACAAGAAGCCCAAACTGAAGAACGGCAAGGCGGCAAACGACGCCAACGTGAAGGCAGTGATCAACGCCGGCGGAAATGGAATGCCTGCGTACGCGGACCTTCTCAGCGACGAAGAGCGCACCGACCTTCTGGCCTACCTGAAAACCATCTAGTTTGGCCTGGAAGTTGACGATTTCACAGGGCCAACGCTACACTAGGTGTTGGCCTGCTGCTTTGCTTCGGTCGTTCTTTCCTCAAGCTGACCGTTCGCGTTTGCACCACGTGTTTTCAACTACACGTCCCCATCGTCTAGGGGCCTAGGACATCGCCCTTTCACGGCGGTAACGGGGGTTCGAATCCCCCTGGGGACGCCATTCCTTCCGGCATTCCATCCAGCTCGATTAGTTTTTGGTTTGTTCTGAGAGCGCTTCCACGAGTCGTGGCGGCGCAATCTGCCTGTAGCTGGCCGTCATCAGCACATTCACTTCATCCCAGTCGATGGGAGCGGCGGCGCATTTCAGCGACACCCAGCCGTAGCGTCCGACATAAGGCGTGCGAAAAAAACGAGGATCGCCGAGGAAGCGGGCTTGATCGGTCTTTCCTACTTTTACGGCGATACTGAACTCGCCACGGTAGGTCTCCAGAACACAAAAAGTTTTCCCCGTCACCTGAAATGTGGGGTTCCCAAATGTGCGCGTCTCTGTAGCCTCTGGCAGTGCCATGCAGAGTCCACGTACACGTTCCAGTATGGAGGTGTGGGCAGGCTGCATGTCTCACGGTAACATGCATCTAGCTTGCAATTCGCACTTCGTACCTGGTTCCCCGCGCTGTCGATGATGCTGGTCTCGCTGATCAGCTACATCGATCGCAACACTCTGGCTCTGCTGGCACCCACCATCCTGGGGGAGACACATCTCAGCAATCAGCAATACGGGTTTATTGTGTCTGGATTTTCGGTCGCCTACATGATCGGCAACCCGGTATGGGGCGTGGTCCTCGACCGCTTTGGATTGCGTATTGGAATGGCCGTGGCCGTCGGTATCTGGAGTCTCGCATCGGCTTCACACGCCTTCGCCGGCGGGTTCTTCGGTTTTCTTGCGGCGCGCGTGGTGCTGGGGTTCGGCGAAGGCGCAACTTTCCCAGGCGGATTACGCACGGCATCGGAGACACTGCCTCCACACCTGAGGTCGAGAGGGATTGCACTCGCTTACAGTGGTGGGTCCCTGGGAGCGATTCTTACTCCGATCCTGATTACGCCGATCGGACTGGCGTTCGGGTGGCGCGGAGCATTTCTGTTTACCGGACTTGTCGGCGCGGCCTGGCTGGCTCTGTGGCTCGGGACCAGCCGGGGGATACCTGCACGTCGACGAGTCGCGTTGGAGAGCAGGAGCAGCGCCGTACGGCTCGGCGACCCAGGGTTGTGGGCGTACATCTGTCTTTACGCGCTGGGCGCGGCGCCGCTTGGGTTCGTTATGTATGCCGCGGCGCTGTACCTCGGACAGGTTCGCCAGCTCGGCCAGGCCGAGCTGGGCAAGGTGCTGTGGATTCCGCCGCTGGGGTGGGAAGTCGGCTACTTCTTCTGGGGCTGGATCTCCGACCGTTTTCAGCCCGTGGCTTCGCAGGGGCGACGCTGGGTATTCGGCGCGCTGGGCCTGCTAAGCCTCGCGCTGGCAGGAGCTCCCTACCTTGAGTCCGTGCCGGCAGTGATGGTGGCGATGTTTTTTGCCATGTTCCTCGCTTCGGCTTTCGTGATTCTGTCGATCGCCTACGCCACCTCCATATTCGGCACCGGATCTTCGGGATTGATTGCGGGAACGGGAGCCGGATCGTGGTCGGCGGGAATCGCAGTGATCATGCCGCTGATTGGCCGGCTGTTCGATGCAAAGCAGTACAACGAGGCATTCCTGGCCGCGTCGGTAATTCCGCTCGCTGGGGCGCTTGGCTTTCTTCTGTTCGACGGACTACAGCGGCAGCAAAAGAAAAAGCGGGCCTGACCGCCTGAGGCAGCCCGACCCGCTTTCACCACCAGCGTTCTCTCCGACTACAGGACGGTCCGGCGCGATTCGTACCTTCCGAGTTGCTCCAGGATGAGATCGCCGAGCACGGTACCGTTAGCCTGGATGCGCGCCTTGAAGTTCTCGAACTCCGGCGTTGTCGGATCCCGCTGAATCATCAGCGCGTACAGCAGGAATGCGAAGAGGCGAGGTCCCGTTCCCTGGCGGAATTCCGCTGAGTTCAGGAACCCGCTGGCGATGATGGTTCGCGCGAAGTTCTCCGTGCGACTGTCCTGCGTCACCATACGATTGATTTCATTCGTCTGCAAGGTGATTTCGGAAGGCGACGGGGGACGGAGCAGAACCTGATTGTAGAGCATGGTCACAAACTGATCCCGGGTTTGGTTCGGGTATTTCAGGAGGTACTCGGCGGTACCGAGGAACGCCGAAACCATGCTGGTCGGATTGGTGAGGCCGGTTGCGAGCGCGTTGCGCTGGAAGAGCCAGCCGGGGTACTCGGCGTCTCGATTGAGAAGTCCGACGTAGAGACCGGCGGAGAACTTGCCCGCGTTGTTGAACTCTTCCGAGTTGAGGAAGAAGAGAGCGCGGTCTCGTCTCTGCGCGTCAGTCGGGCTGGCCCCGAGAATACTGACGTGACCGGCGATTTCCGGATCGGACGGATAGCGCCCGAAGAACGAGAAGTAGAGGAAAGCGACGTAGCGCTGGACTTCCGTCAGAGCGGCTGAGCTGCCCTGATAGATCACCACCACATTGCCATTGATGTTTAGGCGAGCCGTTCTGGGAGCGACGGTCAGGTTCGGGTAGACCGTCAGATAGATCTTGCCGAACGTCACGTCATTGAACATCGACACCCACTCCACATCGCGGTTGCCAACCCACTGGCAACCACCCACGGACGGGGTGACGCTGATTACTTTGGCTTCGCCTTTTGGCAGGATGCCGAGCGTGGCAGGGACATCGAGAGTCACCGAGCAACCGATGCTTCCGGTTGTGGCGAATCCATTGAGTGTCACTGTCCGGGCTCCGGCCGCGTCGTCGCTGTTCACGATGAGGTTCGCGCCACGGGCGCCAGCGGTGGCCGAGGGACGGAAGCGAACGTTGATGGTGAAGCTTTCACCAGGGCCCAGACTCACTGGAAGTTGCTTGCCAGTCCAGGAAAAGCGCGTGGCTACCGGTGTGTTCTGTACGTCGGCGATGAACTGCGTGGGATCCGTGGTGGTGATGCTGCTGATCGTCATGGCCTGGCTGCCGAGATTGGTCATCGTCAGCTGGCGTGTGGCCGAGGCGCCCTGAGTCAAGGTGCCGAAGCCCAACGTTGTATTGCTGAAGGCCAGCGATTTGGTTCCACCGCGTTTGATGAAGATCAGCGTCTGGGTATCGGTCTTGCCCGATCCGTCCGTGATTGTGACCGGGATCTCATAGCGTCCAGCTGCAAGCGCGGCCACCGACTGGGTTCCGGTGTAGTAGGAGTTGAAAGTGGGCGTCAGCGCCAGTGCCCCGGAACCACCGACCGCGGCGAGGTTCGCCGCAATGGTGGCGAGCGGAGTGCGTGCGCCGAAGGCCTGTACGCGCAGGTTCAATGTGCCTGACGTCTCCCAGCCCTGAACCACAGAGAGGATCGGCCCGAAGACAGCGTTGCGATTGACGGTGCGGCGTCCCTGTGGCCAGCTGCGGTTGTAGCTGGAGGTCATCGCTCCAAGCTTCACGACTCGCAGCGATCCTGCGATGTCATTGGCGGCCGGAACAGACCACACCAGTTCACCATTGCCGTCGTTGTCGATATCGGCATAGGCGGCGGTGGAGGTGTAGGAGAGCCCGCCGTTGTCGTCTTCCAGCGATTCGAACGGTCCCATGCCCGGCAGGACGTGGCCGAACCGGTCAAACACGATGGGTCCCTTGCGAACGCCGGTGATGATGTCGAGGAATCCATCGCCGTCGACGTCGACGAGGATGGGGGACGACTCGGCAAATGCGTTGGCGACGAACGGCACCGGGCGAACCGGGAAGCCCGGCTTGACGTTGCCATTCACGTCGAAGACGTACAGTTTCTGCCCGGCGGTGTCAGTCTGCGGGTTGGGTGCAGGCGAACCGCTGGCAAGCAGGTTGACTCCGAGGGCATCGAACATGGGCGAGGTGATGATCACCAGCTCCGGAATGTTGTCATTATCCAGATCGCCCACCGCGAAGGAGGCGAACGAGCGGCCTTCCACGTTGGCGAGTTTGCCGTTCGCGTTGGCTGCGATGTAAGGCGCGCCGCTGGCTCTCCACGCATGCACCAGCTGGCCGACTGCGTTGCCGTTGACCACACCGGAAACGTCGCTGAGGTCGAGGCCGGTGCCGTGGATGATTTCGTACTGACCGTCGTTGTCGAGGTCGACCACAACGGGCGAGGACCAGACCACCTGCTCGAGGTTGCCCTTCGGGAAGCCGGCCACCTGCTGACCCTGTGGAGTGAGGACGCGCAGGACACCGCCGCGGGCGAATTCCTGGTTCACGCCGCCTGAGTAGTCATGGCCGAAGATCAGTTCTTTGGTGCCGTCGCCGTTGATGTCCCAGGCCACAGCCGAGGCAAGCACGGTGTCGCGTGCGTTGAACGGCCATTCCGGGTAATCTTCGTCGAGCAGCGTGTCTTCGTCGTCATCGGCGGCTGAGGAGTTGTCCACCAGGCCGTCGCCGTTGTCGTCGACAAACCGGATGCCCGGGAAGTCGTCGTCGAAGTTGAACGGGGTGTACGGAGTCTGATCGCCGAAGCCGTCTTCGTCGAGCTTGCCGTCATTGTCGTCGTCCTTCTGATAGGCGAGGGAGCCGTCGCCGTTCCACGCATACAGCAGGTTGTCGAGCGCGCCGGCCATGATTTCGAGCTCCGGATCGGAGTCGATGTTGGCCAGCACCGGGGTGGCATAGACCGATTCGGTGAAGCCGTCCTTGCTGTTCTGCGGGTCGACGAATGCTCGGATGTCGAAGCTGTACATAAAGCGCTTCACTACGCCGAGCCGGCTAATGACGACGATGCCGCCCTGTCCAGGGTTAACGCCAGGCGCTCGGGCGCCCACGCCGATGACGATGTCAATTTCACCGTCGCCGTCGACGTCGCCAGCCGCGGCCGAAGAATCGACCGCCGGGTTTCCGAAAGTAGCGCCGAGGGTGACACCCGCGCGGACCTGGGCCGGAAGCAGCGGCACCGCCACGCTCACGTTGACAGTCCACAGCGGTGTTCCATCGTGCTTAAAAGCGTAGATCCGGCCTGATGTGTCGGCCGTGACGATGTCGAGCTTGCCGTCATAGTCGAGGTCGACCAGCAGGGGCGAGCTGTTGTGCGGGAAGGCGGTGAGTGCCCTGGGGAAACCAGCCTGATCGTAAGGGCCGCCTGCGCGCCACGCGCCGCCGCCAGGCGACCCGAACCAGTAGGCGCCGTTTTCTTCGGCGACCCACGTGATCGCATTCGTCGGGAGTCCGACCGCTGTTCCGTACAACACCGGGGTCGGGTTGGCAGCGCCGACCTGACCAGCAGCGATGAAAGTGGCTCCCGCGTTGGGGGTACCCGCGCCGCCGAAGTTGAAGTGGTTCAGCCAGAGATTGCCAGCACTGTCCTTGTTGATCCGATAGACACGATAGAAGCCGGCGACATTGGGGCCGACGTTGATTGCCGTCCAGGTCCCGCCCTGTGAGCGGCGATAGATAGCGCCGTACCTCTGCCCCACCCACAGGTTGCCCGCGTTATCGAACTCGATGTCCTGGATCCAGGAGTTGTTGGCGATGTTCTCCGTTTCGCGCTCGAAGGCGGCCCCGTTCCACTTGTACACACCATTGGTCTTCTGGGTACCGTCGGTGGCGTTGCCGGTACCGATGTACATGGTGCCGCCCGGGTTGAAGGCGATCGACGTAGTACGATTCAAATCCGGGCTGGCGTAGGTCTGGAGCGTCGCTCCGGTGGCGGTGCTGAGGCGGTAGACACCGCTGAACGCGGCCACGAAGAGTTCACCGCCGCGGACCGCAATCTCCATGACGACCTGGCCGGACAGGAAACTGCTGATGGCTCCGGTGCTCGGGTTGTACTTCGAAACGCCGTTGGTGCCGCCGAACCAGATGTGGGACGTTCCCGCATCCCAGGCGCAGGCCTGATACGCGCTTGCGGCGGGCAGGGCAAGCGGGGTGAAGCTGCGGTGGTCGTACTTAAACACAACGCCGCCGGCGTTTGCCGGACTGTTGTCCTGGTCCGCGTCGGGGCCGAAACCGAAGTGGCCGGACGTGAGATAAACGTTCTTCGCCTGATCCGGGACGATGCAGGAGATGTAGTCTTTGGGGAGCCCCTTCGAGCTGTTCAGGACGGTGAGCTTGGCTCCAGGCAGAATCGGGAACGTGGATACAGACGAGGTTGCCGGCTTGACCTCAACAATTTTGGCCGCGGCGCCGGCGATGGCTGCGTTGCGGGAGATTGCCTTATCGACATCGTTTTTGCTGAGCGCGGCACCGCGCGGCCAGTTAACCTCGGCCAGACCCTGAAGGCGGAACGCGCCTCGAGTGCCGACCGAAACCCAGGTTCCGCCCAGGTGGTCGACGGCGATAGTGCGAACCGCGCCGGTCAGCCCGTCCAGCGGATAGCGGCGGAACTGCACGCCCAGGTTGGTGCGGAGCGAGCGGGGCTGGCTCATCAGCCACGCGGTCTCCGCTTCCGAGCCACCGAAATTCAACATCAGGTTGCCGTAGGCGTCGGCCGCGATCTGGGTTGCGATGCCACCGGGCAGGCCTTCATCGGCAGAGAACCAGTCGGTCGCACCGCCCACGAACCGGGCGACGCGCCCATCGGAGTAAGCGGCCCAGAGCTGCTCACTGGCATCGGCGAACAGGGCACTCACGGACGCTTCGGCGGAACCCTTCAGTGTTTCTCCTGTGGAACCGTCGCGGCGCACCAGCGTCAGCCTGCCGTTTGCCGAGGCGTACCAAAGGTCGCCCTGGGACGTCGCCGTCATAGCGGTCACGGTGCCATCGGCATGCCCGATCATACGGGCTGCGGTGGCCAGAGACGCCAGATAGTAGAGGTCACCGTCCATGGTCATGGCCCAGAATCCGTCAGCGCCTGCGGTCACGCGGGCGACGGGGCTCTTTGAGAAGGACGGGAGCGCGGCAAAGGTCGAATCGCCAGCAGTCCAGAGGCGGCCCGCCTGCAGCAGCAGGACCTGTCCGGCGCGACTCGCGCTCAGAACCGGGCTCTGCAGCCGTTCGGACTCGTCACCCGGAAGCCAATATTGCCGAATACCTTCCACTGACCACGAATAGACTACGGGCGTGGCGCGATCGGCACTGCGATCGACGGCGAGGAACCAGACGCTCTGGTCCGACGCGGCAATACCCGTAACTTCTGTGTTATCGGGAAGAGGAAGTCTCTGGTTTCGGGAGAGCTGCTGGAGAGCCGGGCCCTTACCTGTTTCAGCGCCCGGAAGCCCAGCGCTCCCGACTAAAAACAGGGCTCCGGCCATTAGGGCGACCGAAGGCTTATTGTTGAATTGCATAAATTTTCCCAAAGTGTAGATGGCGAGGCGACCCGTCCACGTGACCGCACCACGCTCTACAGTAAGGTATCACGTGACGCGCCGCGCATGACACAGCGAAAGCCTTACATCTCTGGGACAAATGTGGGGACCCGGCGAGCCCTACTGCCAGAACCGCAGGGAAATGGTGGTCTGGTTGTTGCGGAACGCCTCACCGGTGTACAGTGCCTGCGTGAAGCCCCAGTACCGCCACTCGGCTATGAATTCCACACGCTTGTGGAGCGGGAAGGAGGTCCGAATCAGGGGCTGCAGGTACATCGCCGGCCGGGTGCCGGAGCTTCGGAAGTAGGAGCCGCCGAGGCTGAACCGGGGTGCGTGGTTCTTACCCGTGGCTGGTACAAAATCGCCAATGAACGAGCCTGCGTGCACATCCTCGCGGTAACGTGAGAGCTCCCGGATACCGAAGGGCAGACTGATATAGCGGATCTGAGACTTCCAGTTCTGACGGGCGTACTCGCCAGTAACGCGGAACCGATCGCCGCCTTTGGGATTCCACACCATGGAGATGTTGTGATCGATGGTCCGAAGGGTGTAGTCGCCCAGCCCGAGCGGCAACGTGTTGCTGTTCGGCGTGTCGTTGTTCAGGTACGACAGGCCCCACGCCACGGACAGATCGGGCCGCAGCTGCCAGCGAAGCCGTCCCCGATACTTCTGGTAATCGTACAGGCTGGTCCGATAGTAGACTCGGTCGCTCTTCGCGATTTCGAGGTCGAAGCTGGCCCAGATGCCCTGCATGGCTCGGTAGCTGACCCCGCCGAGCGCGGTCTTGCGCGCCAGGCTGCCGATTTCGGGTCCTGTGAAGGACGCGAGCGTGGGAGCGCGCAGCGCAGTGTCGCCCCAGGTGTACCGATAACCACCCCGGAGCGTGATCTTCGACGTCACATCCAGCAGCGCCTCTACCTGAGACTGGCTGTAGTTCGCAGTCAGACGGTCGGCTGCCCCGAGCACCGTGGTGCCTGAACCGGTGAGCGTTCCCTGCCCTCCCGACGCGGTGTGCAGCCGGTCGGTATACAGCGACTGGATGATGCGAAGGCGTGAGAAGGGTCGAACCTCGAAACCAAAGTGGGCTCGGTTGTGGGGCTGTTTCGAGATCGCGGTCCACAACTGCTGCTGGCGGGTGAAGATCGGCAGCACGGCATTCTCGGCGAAAACGCCGGTAGCGGCTTCGAAGTAGTTAGTGTCGATTTTCGGAGTCGTGTACAGGTAGTTTCCGAAGAAGTCGAGCCAGGAGAACGGATTCGCGGTGAGGGTTCCGCGCCAGTAAGTTGCTTCGCCCCGTATCCCGTAGGACTGCTGCAAGGTGCGCAGGAGTAGCGTCTGGCCGTTCAGCGGCGTGGTGCGGTCGCCCAGATTGCCCGGGGAGTTTTCGTACACCCGCTGGTCGTCTTTGAAGCGGAACTGGCCAGCCTCGGCCGTCAGATGGAAGCGGCTGTACTGGATTCTGACGCCCTCGCGGAACGTGCGCTGACCGTCGCGCAAATCGTTCGGCACGGGGTAGTTGTTCAGGCTTGGGACGTACGTGGTGACACCCCGGCCGGATCCGGAAGAGGTCTCAAACCCGAGATAAGGGCGGTAGTGCACCCACGGAGTGATTTCCAGTTCGCTGTTGGAGTAACGGCGCGACATGTCGAACGTGCGCTCGCTCTGAAGGAGGCCGCGTTCGAGGTTCGGGTTGGCAAACGACGGGAGTGCGTTAAAGTACGCGATATTGCGGTAATCCACCGTCAGGCGGTACCAGTTCTTCCTGCCGGCGCGGAACCAGGCGCTGTTGTACGGGTCGCCGCCCCAGTTATTCATCCGCAAAGCGACATCGTCAATCCACTTTAGCGACGGGGACATGGTCAAATCCACCGACATCACCCTGACACCTTCGCCCAGGTTGACAACGCTGCGATACGTGTTGAGGTCGCCGCGAACAGCCCCCACTGCGCGATAGCCCACTTCGACCGAGCCTTTGACCAGTGATTCCGTCGCGGACGGACCTTCCGCGGCGGCGGGAGCGGCTGCTGCTGCTTCTTCTTTCTTTTCCTCAGCCGGTTTTTCCTGCGCAGAGGCGCCGGCGGTACACAGCAGCAGAGCCGCAAACGCGGCCGAGAGGTACGGGAGTCGTCGTTTCATCGGGTGAAGTCCCGATTCACGTGGGAGCCGTGAATCTTCAGATGACAAAGCGTGCAGTTACGGAATCGTGGACTGCGGAGGTCATGGAGGGCTGGCGGCAGTGCGCCAAGTCCACCGGAGGGAGCAGTTTGCAGACCTGCGGCGCTGCCCGTGTTGCTGTGACACTCGAGGCACTGGAACCGAACCTCTGACCGCGTCATCATGCGCGGATTGGCCGAGCCGTGCGGCTGGTGGCACGCCACGCATCCGTCGGTGCGCATTGGCGCATGCTCGAAGGTGAATGGGCCTCGCTTGTCAGAGTGGCACTTGAAGCAGCCAGGCTCGTTCAGCCCAGCATTAAATTGTGTGGTTCGAACCGTTCCGCCGTGCGGGTTGTGGCAGTCGGTGCAGGTCATGCCGCCTTCGGGCACCTTGTGGCGGTGGGGGCGCTGGAACTCGGCCCAGGCGCCTGTGTGGCACCGGACACAGTTTCCGGTTCGCGCCATGACGGTCTTTGAAGGAGTGGAGTTGACTGATCCGGGCAGAAGCGGCATCCCGGCCCACACGGAGCTCTTCGGCTCAGCGGAGTGGACGGAATGGCAGTCGGCGCAGCGGACCTGATTGCGGGCATGCCCGCCCATCACCCGGCCTACCTGCGTCGGCGTATTGAGATGGCACTTGAGGCAGGTTTTGTCGGCGAGAACGGGTTTGAGTTTTGCGGGGTTCTTTATGTCTTCTGCCGAGGCGCTTTCGGCGTGGACACTGCCGGGCCCGTGACAGGCCTCGCAGGCTTTCTCTTCCCAGCCGCGCCGTTTGTCCGCTTCCAGAACTCGATGGGTGTTCTTCTTCAGGAAGTTGTTGTAGATCTCTTCGTGGCACCCCATGCACACGGCGGAACCCATGTACTCGGCGGGGCCTTTCTTTTCAGCGGCAGCCGGAGCGGGTGTTGCCGCCGCGGCTGCTGCCGGTTTGGTGTCTTGTGCACCGAAGCAGAGGGCTGCCGCGGTGAAAAATAACGCAGTCACCGCCCTTGCCGTCGTACCCGTAACAGCTCGGAGGACCGTTTGGAGTGCTCGGCGGCGTGGATTATGCGGTGACTGCGGGTTCATAATGAGTTACCTCGCGTGTGCCCGGTCGACGGAGAACTCGGAAGTGGCTCCGTGACAGGCCTGGCAGCTCTCGCCGAGACTGGTTGTGTTGGCAAGCGCGTGGGACTTGGCGGCGATACTGCTGTGGCAGGCGGTGCAGGCCGCGGCTTCCGGCTGGATCACCGGGATTGCCTGGCGCGGATCCTGCGTCGGCAGCAGACCCGCTTTCACGGTCAACTGCTGGCTGTTGTTTACGTGGCAGGCAGCGCAGTTGCGCCGGTCGCCCGGATAGCCGACTTTGGTGAAGTCGTACGGAATGCCGCCGAAGCCGTACACAGTGTATTCATGGTCGAGTTCCAAACCGGTGTGGATGCGGTGAATCATCACTTTCATGTCTACGGTTTGGGCCGGCATCTGGCCGGCAGGACGCCGGGCCGCGTCGGTGATGTTCGGGTTGTGGCAAACCACGCAGCCCTGCGTGTTGTTCCGCTGATCCCCGTGAAGCGCGAGCGCACCGTGGCAGGCGTTGCATTTGTCCATGGAAACTACCACACGGCGCTCCACTATGGGCGAGCTGTCGGTAGAGAAATACCGAATCGGGTTCACAAACGCGTCTCGCTGCGTCACAGCCTTGGCCGTTCCCGGCAGGATGGTGAGTTCGCGGTAGCCTTCCATATAGATCGACCAGGAGCCCCTGGCGTCAGCCGGCAGGGCGTTGGTAAAGGTGTAGGTGCAGGTGCCCTGCGCGTCGCACGTTGCGGTCCGGGCGTCTTCCTGCTGGTAGCGCCCGTAATCGGTCGTCGGACCAGCCCAGTAGGCGCGCAGAGTGGTCATCCCGGAAGCCATAAGCGGCGCGCCAGCCTTGTCCTTGAGGGTGAAGGTGACGGTCGGTTTCTGACCGGCGGCGGTGTTGGCTACGCGGCTGATGGTGGCGACGGCGCCGGGCAGCATCGGGGAGAGTTTCGCAACCCGGTGTGCGCCCTTGATGGAGGCGTCGAAGTCCAGTTCGCCCTCCGGAATGTGGCAGTTAGTGCACTGGTTGTCGCTGAGCTGGGGCAAATCGACGTGGCCCTTGCCGGTGGCGAAGTTCACATCGTCATGGCATGCGCCGCACGCCTGACGGGTGGGCTTCATCAGCCAGTTGTTCTTCTGCGCAGCCGAATCCTGCCCGTGGCAGGCTTCGCAGTTGCGGGCGCCGAGGCTCGGGAAAACGACCTCAGAGTAGTCGTGCAGCGAGTTGCCGAAGCCGACGATCTGATAGGGGGTGCCAGCCTTGACACTGGGTAGCTCATCACCGGCATGGATCTTGTGGATCATAGTCGTCATGTCGATGGTGTTCCCCGTGTCCGGATCGAGGTTATCCGGCGTGGAGAATGTACGCTGCGTGTGGCACAGATTGCAAAGCTCCATGGTCCTGCGCGAACCGCCATGTATTGCGAGCGGGTCGTGGCACTTGTTGCAGGTCTCCGTGCGTATGATGTCGCGAACGACCGTCACCGTGCCGCCGTTCGGGATGAAGTTGTACACGTCGTCGTCGTACTGCGTGCCGAGGTCAAACTCCGCGAGGTTGCGCGAGCCGTACATGCCAATGGAGTGCGTGGCGGCACGGTCAGCCGCTGCCGGCAGCTTCAGTCCGAACTGGTAAATGTATTCGCCGTCAGCAACTTTGGTGTATGTGCCGCCGGTGTCGGAACTGGCCTGTGTGTTGACTTTGCCTGTTCGCGGGCTGGTCTGAACTCGAGTCGTGTAAGCCTGGTACTGAGTCTGACCGGTTGGGATGGTGCTGATAATCCAGCTGGTGGCAACCGTTCCAGGAGTCACAATGCCCTCGCGATCCAGGGGCAGGCCCCGGGGATCGGTCAGCTTGAAGTTAACCCGAACCGTTCCATCTGCCGCAACTGTGGCGCCAGTGACTTTCATCACCAGGCCGGGCCGCACGAACGAGACATCTTTTTCGTTCATGTAATAAGCTTTTTCTCGCGCCGTGAAGCCAGCATTCGGAGAGCTAATCAGCAGAGCCGAGCCAACGATCAGCGCAGACAAGATCGAGAGTCTACCCAGAGTCACCATTGAAATTCGCGTACGCATAGGGGGTGTCGATTCGTTTCCTCATCCGCACGTACCCGGCCAAAGCACTCAGTGGACCGAACACTCATGTGCGGCAACGACTTACGCCACAGCATGTCACGCTCCAAAATGGTTTCCTGGGGGTTATCCCGCTGGAGTGTTGGGGAATTCCACACACACGCCGGAATTCTCCGCACAACCAGGACCCCTCTGTACGGAGTGCTGCTAAGTGCTGTAAATTAGGAATCCGGTGCGGCTCTGCGTCATATTCCTCGCTCTGTTTCCCCTCGCGGGTGCTGACACCCTGCCACAGCCGCTTACGAAGCTGATCGACTCGCGCTACCCCGGGTGGAAACCCGCGCCAGTTGTAGCGCAGATTACAGAATGGTTCCGGGAGTACCGCTTCCCGTTCGACCCGAACCTTGTACGCGCCGACTTCAACAACGACGGACAGGACGACTGGGCGGTGTTGCTCCTCGCCGGAGGGCGGGAGGTCGCCGTCGCCGTCATCTCGACCCGCAAAAGCGGCTGGAAGCTGTTCGAGCTCTCCTCCGATTCCCCCGATCCGTTCACCTACCTGCTGCTCTATGCCCGGGGTGAATCGGATTTCGATTTCAAGACGCTCAGGAAGTTCCGTCACAAAGCCAACTCTCTCGGGCTGATGCACTTTCGCACCACGCCCCTGCAATTTACGTGGAAACGAACCGGGGGGTTTGAGCGTGCCCTGTCGCTCAGCGACGAAGAGCTCGAAAATCAGGATTAAATCCACCGGGAGACCGGATTGTACGTCTGAGGACTTATGAACACCACTCGCCGCAAGCTGCTGTTCGCCGCCGCCGGAGTATCCGGATGGGCCGCCTGGGCCGCCGGCACCCCCACGGTCAAAATCGTCGAGTTCCACCCCGACGGCACCCGCAAGTCCGTCACCACCGTCGACAAAATCCGCAAACCCGACGCGGAATGGAAGAAGCAACTGACACCGGAGCAGTTCGACGTGTCCCGGAGAAAGGGCACCGAGCGGGCTGGTACGGGCAAGTACGCCAACAATCATGCCGACGGCATTTACAACTGCATCTGCTGCGGCACCGCGCTGTTCGACTCCAAAACCAAGTTCGAATCGGGCACCGGCTGGCCGAGCTTCTGGCAGCCCATCGCCAAAGAAAACGTGGGCGAGATTCGGGACAGCACTCTGGGAATGGTGCGGGTCGAGGTGGTCTGCGCCCGCTGCGATGGTCACCTCGGCCACGTATTCGACGACGGTCCCAAACCAACTGGCCTTCGGTACTGCATGAACTCGGCATCACTGAACTTCGCTGCCAGGGGTAAAAAGACGTCCTGACCCCGACGTCGCGGCGGTCAGCTCATGGGGACTGTGCGAAACTCGAATTTCGATGAGTGATTCCACACCCCCGTCCCCGCCATACCACGAGTCGCCCACGTTTAACGCCATCGCGACCGAGGCGGATATCCGGGCCGGCTACCGTCTTCTGCTGGGTCGGCAGCCGGACAGTGGCGGGCTGGACGGCTTCCTCCAAATTCTGAAAGTCCGCCCTGCCTCCGTGTTTGAGATCGTGAAGACGTTCATGAGTTCGGCCGAGTTCGCCGCGGTCCACCACCCTTCCTACAAAGCACCGCCCACCATCGTCGACCTTGGCGGTTTCCGCCTGGTGGTTCGGGCTGATGACTCTTCCACCGGGCAGTCGCTGGCCGCTTCGGGCGAATACGAACCGCACGTGACCGCCGTGTTTCGCGGCCTGCTGCGTCCCGGAATGCATGTGCTGGACATTGGTGCCAACATTGGGTTCTTCACGATGTTGGCGGCGAGCGTGGTCGGCCCCGAGGGCAAAGTCACCGCGTTCGAGCCCGGCCAGAACAACGTCGCCCTGATTCACGCCAGCGCCACACTGAACGGATTCACCCCGATCATCGAACTTTGGCCGCTCGGCGTTTCCAGCGGGCCGCGGATCATGGTGCTCACGCAGCAGGGGAGCAATGGGTTCGTTCAGGAGCTCGACGGGTACACCGAAACGCTGGATCAGACCAGCGTGGTGAAGTGTGTCCCGCTGGACGGGTTTTGCCACTTCGACCGCCTCGACATCGTCAAGATCGACATTGAGGGTGGGGAGGCACGAGCGATCGCTGGGGCCCGCGAGATCATGCGCCGATTCCGTCCCAGTGTGTGTTCTGAGTTCTCACCGCCCATGCTGGAGGGGCAGTCGCAGTGCACTGGCCCCGATTACCTGAAGATGTGGGTGGAGGATCGCTACCAGATCTCTGTGATCCGGCCCGACGGCAGCCTGTTCGAGGCAGGAACCGACATTGAGAGCGTGATGGCCCATTTCACACAGCACGCCAGCACACACATTGACCTGTTGCTGAGTCCGCTCTAACGGGCCGTCCGGCGCACTGTGCCCTCGGGAGATGGCGTGAAGCTCAGCCGCTCCTGCGTCGTACCGCCGCGCCTGGGGCTTTCCCCGGCGTAGCGGATCGCGCCCTCCCGCCAGCCGCCCTGCAGGTTCAGCCACCCTCCAGCCGCTACCCACACCTGTCGCCACTGTTTGATCGAAGGATCGAAAAAGTTGAAGCTCTTCCCACTGCCGCCGCCGGCTCCGGTCCAGTTCTCGATCAGCAGGCAGCCACCGACTGCTGGTTCAATGCGACTCTGTCCCAGCTGGCGCCCCTTAGGCCCTAACACGTCCCATTCGCCGGCCCAGAAATCAAACTGGCGCGATTCGAGGTTGGCGCAGCGCTGTTTGCCTGCTTCGGCCAGAGTCACCGGCCCCGGATGATACGTGAAGTCGCAGACAGTGCTCCATTCGCCGCCAGGCGCTTTCTGCCGTTCCTTGTGCTGGCGAACGCCGCCGCCCCCAGGGATGGGTCGAAAAGTCAGCCGCACCGCGCCGATTCCCCGCTGCTGACCGGCGAAGGTCATGGCCTCGTCGCTAAACCTAGAAACGGCAGTTACCCGGTAGCCTGAGCAAGTCGGAGTGTGTCGCCGAGGATCTTTCCTTTGAGGAAAAACCGAAAGGCCGCGCTCAGAAT
>JAWXCM010000355.1:0-8985 GCA_034408745.1 Bryobacteraceae bacterium | reverse complement strand
GTCCGTTTCCTGGAATGGACCGAGCGAATGGATCGGTAAAGCCGGCGTCGCTCGAATGTGTCAACCTCCCCCCGAATAAAATGTCACCTACCCCCCACAAAGAGGGGCTTGGATCTGCTATGCTTTTCAGCAAATTATTAGAAGCATATGAGAGTCGCAGCTTTGCTCGCCTGCCTTCTGGCAACGGCAGTGGCAGTGTATCCGGAATCTCCTCCCGCCTCTCCCAAGACGGCGGCCTCCCGCACGACGGCAGTGGCGTCCGCGCAGCCGGGGTCTCAGGAGACTCCGCTGCTGACGGAAGTCTTGCTTCGAGGCTGGCTGGATTCCTGGCAACGGCGGCTCGGGCTAACGGAATGGAAGATTGAGGCGCGCGTGGTCCGGCTGAAGGACCTGCAAAAGGGCACGATCGCGAATATCCACTGGTCGCTGCCGAAGCGCAGCGCCACGATCAAGGTACTGGATCCGCTGGATTCGACGCTGGCGAGGGGCGAGATCGTTCGCGATACCGAGTTATCTATTGTTCACGAACTGGTTCATCTGAGCATGGCGAAGCTTCCCCTGGATGGCGGCGATGTGGAAGTGGAAGAAGAGACGGTCAAGCGTATTTCCGCCGCGCTGATGGCGCTGGACAAGCGCGATGATGAAGCTCACCGCGCCAGCCGGTAATCGGTTTACAGTGTGAGCGTGACCTTGGACAACGTTCTGGGCTGATCGGGATTGAGCCCTTTCTTTTCCGCCAGGCAAGCTGCGAACAACTGCGCCGGGATGATGTACGGGATCGGCGTCCAGATGTCGGCCGGGAGGCTGGAGCCTGTTTCGGTCAGTTCGGCGTCGATGCAAATCGTCTGCTTTCTCAACCCCACCACGTCGCGATTGCCACGGTCGGTAATCAGCGTAGTTTCGGCCTTCAATCCCCTCAGTTTCTCCACCATTTCCAGCATTCCCGCCGAGGTTGGTCCGGCAGGCGTAAAGAGGAACGTGGGGAACGCTTGTTCGACCATGGCGATGGGACCGTGCATGAGGTCGGCTGCGGAAAAACGTTCGGCGACCACGTAGCAGGTCTCCATCAGCTTTAGCGCGAACTCGAACGCGTTGGCGTAGTTGAGCCCGCGCGCCACTGAGATCGCCTGGGTCATATACGTGAAGCGATCGGCGCGGGAGTTGATTTCCGCCTCTGTATCGAGCGCGCGAGCCGCGTATTCGGGGATGCGGCGCAGCGAATCAAGCTCAATGGGCGCACCACAGGCGTAAGCCAGCAGGTACATTCCGAGCAACTGCCCGGTGTAGGTTTTGGTCGCGGCGACACTTTGTTCCCGGCCGGCGCGGATGTGGAAGACATGCTCGGCGATGCGGGCGAGGGCGCTGTCGCGTTCGTTGGTGATGCCGACGGTGGTGGCTCCGGCTTCACGGGCGCGCTCGGCCACCAGGTTGGTGTCTGTGGATTCGCCCGACTGGGAGATGGCTACCACCAGCGTGTCCTGTAGTTTCAGGCTGGTTCCGTACAAGGAAAGCACGGACGGCGCCGCGAGCGATACCGGGATGCCGGTGGTGATCTCCAGCAGGTAGCGGCCGAACTGCGCGGCGTTGTCGGAAGTGCCGCGGGCGGCGATGAGAATGAGACGCGGCGGCCTCGATTGTAGTCTTTTGCGGAGGTCTTCGGCGGTGCTCCACTCACGGGCAAGGGTGCGCTCCAGGGCCGCGGGCTGCTCCCTGATCTCGTCCAGCATTCTCGACATATACGACCCGAGGATATCAGGTCAAGCATTACATAGGAATGCGGGGACGGCTTTCGCTGCCGACCCAGATCTCGCGGGTGAGGAACTCCGATGTTGGAGTGCTGAGGAGGCGCGGGGTCATCACGAGGACCAGTTCAACGTCGTCGACGGAACGCGAGTCGTTGCCGAGCAGCGCTGCGAGTCCGGGGACGCTTAGCAGTCCGGCGGGACCGGAAAGGGACCGGACGTCGTTGCGAGTGACCAGGCCGGAGATGACGGCCGATTCGCCAAAACGAAGCCGAACCTGGGCGACAAATTTGCGGTTCGAGATTACCGGGATGCCGTTGGCGCTTCCGGCTCCCAGCAGCTTGAACTCGGTGTCGATTTCGAAGGAGACCTCTTCGCGGTCGTGCACCCGGGGGGTCAGTTTGACGTTAAAGCCGAGGTCCTCAAATGTGAAGCTGGGTGGCGGCGTGAAGACCGTGCCACCGGAGGACGTGTCGCCGATGTAGGCGACAGACTGGATGGGGTACTTCTCGCCTACCAGCAGCGATGCCTTTTCGCCGCTGAGGGATCGCATTTCGGCCTGGAATACGAGGCGCGCTTCGGATTTGGCGGCGGTTGCCACGATGAGCGCATCGCCGATGCCGAGGGCGAAGGCCAGCGGGCCGCCTGCGAGGGTCAGCGTCTTGATAATTGGGCTGATCACTTTGGATGTGATGGGCAGGTTGGTGCCTAGCGTTCGGGAAACGCTGCGGCTCCAGGCGTAGAGCTTGACCTCGACGGCAACCTCGGCGCGCTTGTTCAGAAGCTGCTGAAACAGCATTTGCGCGGGCCGCACCTTTGAGACGCGGTCGCGCAGAATAGCGACGCGCCGGGCGGAATCGATGGCAAAGCGCTGAATTTCCATCACCTGTTGTACGGCTCGAGCGAGTTCCTGCGCTTCCTGTATGCTGACCGGGTCGGGGATGGGGATGGTCAGGGCGATGGTGTTTTCCTGCTCCCGACGCTTGGCTTCGGTGTCCTTAACCACCAGCAGAACGTTGGGGCTCACCGGGACGAAGAAGGACGCCGTGCTGACTGTCAGCGCATGGAGCGCGGCGCGATAATCGGCGCTGGTGATGTGGAAGGACATCACTTTGCCGGCTTCGTAATCGCCGTCGAACACTATTTGGAGGCCATAGACTTTGCCGACCTCTTCCCACAGGTGCTTGAAATCGGCACGGAAGTCGAGGTCCTTTTCCCCTGGCGCGGCCGCCAGTTCGACGGGCGGCTGGGGCTTGCGGGCTTCGCGGATGTCGGTTTCGTCGGGCTCGGACGGAAGGGGCGTCTGATCTTTGTCATCGGCGGGTGCTTCTGGAAGCGGGAGGCTGCCCTGGGGGAGTACGCCAGACTTCTCGATGGCTCGGCGCTGCAGTGCTTTCGCCCTGAGCCAGAACTCCCGGCGCGAAGGGTCTTTGGCGGCCGCCATGGAGTAGTACAGGTATGCGTTGGCGTAGTCTTTCTTTTTCTCGTACTTACGGGCCTTGCTGGCGAGGCTGGAGGCCGACTGCTCGGCGCCGGGAAGCAGTTGCGGTCCGCCTGCCAGCAGAATCGCCAGCACGCCCATGCAGACCGCTTTGCGCAACAGTGCCAAACACTTATGACGAATGCCGAGACACGTTCGTGGAAGGAATCTCCCCTGGGGTAATCGAACTGCGCGGGTTTGCCGATCTCTGAACCATGGCGACCTTCGCTCCTGCCCTCCCCGCATTTGCACCGTCGATACCGGAACGGCTCGACGACGTGGGGGTACCGCAGGCGTTGATCCTCGATTTGATGCTGCGGCGCCTGATGGTGGAGGGGTACAGCAGCCTGAACAGCCTGTCGCAGCGGCTGAAGCTGTCGATCTCGGTGCTGGATGCGGTGTTCAAGCACATGCGGGCGCAGCAGATGATCGAGGTTCGGGGGATGATCGGGAACGATTACTCGTTCAGCCTGTCGGGCGCGGGCCGTGCGCTGGCGTCGGAGCGGTTCCATATATCGCAATACTCGGGGGCCTGCCCAGTTTCGCTGGATGATTACACCGCGGCAGTGAAGGCGCAGTCGGCGCAACTGGTGATCGACCGGGCGCGGATGCGCGAGGCGTACTCGGACCTGGTGATTCCGGACGAGGTGCTGGATCAGATTGGTCCGGCGCTGATCTCACAGAAGTCTGTTTTCCTGTACGGACCGTCGGGGAATGGCAAGACCAGTATCGCGGAACGCATGCTGCGCGTGTATGACGATTCGGTGCTGATCCCGTATGCGGTGGAGGTCGACGGGCAGGTAATCAGCCTGTACGATCCGGTGGTGCATCAGAGGCTGGATACGCCATTGCCGGATGTCGATCCGAGGTGGGTGCCGTGCCGGCGTCCTTGTATCGCGGTGGGCGGCGAGCTGATTCCCAGCATGGTGGAACTGCGGCTGGACGACACATCGGGTATCTATGCCGCGCCGCTGCAGATGAAGGCCAACAACGGGATTTTCATCATCGACGATTTCGGACGGCAGCTGATGGCTCCGCGCGATCTGCTCAATCGCTGGATTGTGCCGCTCGACCGGAAAGTGGATTATCTGACGTTGCGGTACGGCGTTAAATTCCAGATTCCGTTTGAATTGATGGTGGTGTTTTCGACGAATCTGGATCCGAGGGATCTGGCCGACGACGCCTTTTTACGGCGAATCCAGAATAAGATCTTTATTACTTCGGTAAAGGAAGATGTTTTCGATATGATCTTCGCGCGTGTGGCCCGGAAGCGGGGCATGCGCTTTACCGAGGAGTGTCCGTCGTACCTGCGGGAGCTGGTACTTCGGGATGACCGTACCGAGCTCAGGGCGTGCTATCCGAATGACATCTGCGAGATTATTCAGTCGATTAGCAGCTATGAGGGTATCGCGCCGGCGATCGATGCGCCTGCGCTGGAGCGGGCGACCGATCTGTACTTCGGAAAGACTGAAGTGTTCGAGGAGCGCTAATCGATCAGGCCATTTCTGATCCCTGCGCGCCGGAGCCAGTTTTGGCAGCCTGTTACGCGCGGAGCGCGTTTCTCATCAATTCAAATAGCTGTCCTGTTTAGAAAGAAATAGCGGCGCTGCGGTCGGCGCGGAGGACGGACTCCTGCGCGAACTGCATTTTGTACAGCTCGCGAATTTCTTCAATCTTTGCGTTCGCGTCCGTCATGGAGGGTGGATAGAAGAGGATCAACACCAGCGACTTTTCCTTGTTGATTGTGCCGCTCTCGCCCCGGAACTGGCCGTAGCCGCCGAGCAGCGTGAGGCCATCAGGAAACCGCGGCGTCACATGCATGTCTATGAAGGCGGTGAACTCGCGGTCCGTGACTACGGCTCCGCGTGGCTGTGAGGTTCCGAAATATAGCTGCGTCTCCTGCCATACTTCGGCTGATTTGGGACGCACGCTGGAGGCTGCGGCCTGCGACGTTGCAGTGGCGGCGAGGAACGGGATGGGCAAACCAAACAGGGTGCGGCGCGGAAACGGTTTCATTCTGGCATTATAGGGTCCGCCGCACCCTGTCGAAAATGGGTGCCGGGGCTTAGGTGGCCGACCCGCTTTTCGAGGCAGCCTGGACTACCTGCCGGAGCACGTACGGCAATATACCGCCATTACGGTAATATTCCACTTCGGCCGGGGTATCAATTCGAACCACAACATCGAATTTCTTCTCCGTTCCGTCGTCGGCGCGTGCTACAACCGAGGCTGCCGTTCCAGAAGCAACAGCATCTGCGACACCGGTGATGCTGAACGTCTCGGTGCCGGTCAGGCCGAGCGACTCGCGATTTTGTCCCGGCTGGAACTGCAGCGGAAGCACACCCATGCCGACAAGATTCGAACGGTGGATGCGTTCAAAACTCTCCGTAATCACCGCGCGCACACCCAGCAGAAGAACGCCCTTGGCTGCCCAGTCGCGCGATGAACCCGAGCCGTACTCCTTGCCCGCGATGATCATCAGCGGCACGCCTTCAGCCTGATACTTTACCGACGCGTCGTAGATGTACATGCGCTCGCCGTCAGGCAGGTGGTTGGTCCAGCCGCCCTCGGTGCCCGGGGCCAGCTGGTTGCGAAGCCGAATGTTGGCCAGTGTTCCGCGCACCATCACTTCATGATTGCCGCGGCGCGCGCCGTAGGAGTTGAAGTCGACAGGCGGGACACCATGCTCGATGAGCCATTTGCCGGCAGGGCTTTCCGGCGGAATCGAACCCGCGGGGGAGATGTGGTCGGTGGTCACCGAATCCCCCAGCATCGCGAGAAGACGCATGCCTGAAATGTCGTTGATCGGCCCATTGGGATCGGCCATGTTGTCGAAGTAGGGCGGCTTCTTGATGTAGGTGGAATTCTCGTCCCAGTTGAAGATTTCGCCTTCAGGGACGGGCAGGGACTGCCAGCTCGCATCGCCCAGGAAGGCCTCGGCATACTGCTTCTGGAACATCTCTTTGCGGACGAACTTGCCCACCGTTTCCTGAACTTCAGCCGAGGTGGGCCAGATGTCCTTCAGGAACACCTTCGAGCCGTCCTTGCCGACGCCGAGAGGTTCCTTCTGGAGGTCGATGTCGACGCGGCCCGCGATTGCGTAGGCGACCACCAGTGGCGGAGAAGCGAGGTAATTGGCCCGGACCAGAGGATTGATGCGGCCCTCGAAGTTACGATTGCCGCTGAGCACCGCGGCCACCACCAGTTTTTCCTTTGCGACAACATCGGCGACAGCTTCAGGCAGCGGACCGCTGTTACCGATGCAAGTGGTGCAGCCATAGCCGACGAGGTAGAAATTCAGTGCCTCCAGGTACGGGAGCAAGCCGGATTCGGAGTAGTAATCCATCACCACTTTGGAGCCAGGCGCGAGGCTGGTCTTCACGTGGGGCTGCGTCTTCAGGCCCTTCTCGACGGCCTTCTTCGCGAGCAGTCCCGCGGCGAGCATCACCGACGGGTTCGACGTATTGGTGCAGCTTGTGATGGCGGCGATGACAACCGAGCCGTCCTGCAATTCGGCAGCGTTGCCGTCCATCAGCATCGCCACTCTGCGCGGTTCCTCCTGCAGGCTGCTCAGGAAGTTCTTCTTTACATCTTTTAATTCAATTCGATCCTGCGGGCGCTTAGGCCCTGCGAGCGACGGCATTACGTCTTCCAGATCGAGCTCCAGCTTGTCGCTGTAATCGGGCTCGGGCGAGGAGGCCGTGAGGAACATTCCCTGTTCCTTGTAGTAGCACTCCACCAGCGAGATCAACTCGGCCGGGCGGTTCGAGATGCGGAGGTAGTCGAGGGTCTTGACGTCGACTGGGAAGAAGCCGATGGTGGCGCCGTATTCCGGGGCCATGTTGGCGATGGTGGCGCGGTCGGCCAGGGCGAGCGCGCTGACGCCGGCGCCGTAGAACTCGACGAACTTTCCGACAACGCCCTTCTTGCGGAGCATCTGCGTGACCATGAGGACGAGGTCGGTGGCCGTTGCGCCCTCGGGGAGTTCGCCCGTGAGCTTGAAGCCGACGACGTCGGGGAGCAGCATGGAGATCGGCTGGCCGAGCATGCAGGCCTCCGCCTCGATACCACCGACACCCCAGCCGACAACGCCCAGCCCGTTAATCATGGTGGTGTGCGAATCGGTGCCCATCACGCTGTCGGGGTAGGCCTCGGTGATGCCATTTGCGCCGGTCTTCGTGAAGACGACGGGAGCAAGGTACTCCAGATTCACCTGGTGAACGATGCCGGTATCGGGCGGCACCACGCGGAAGTTGGCGAAGGCTTTCTGACCCCAGCGGAGCAGCGCGTAACGCTCGCGGTTGCGCTGGAATTCGAGAGCGGCATTCAGGCCGAAGGCGTTGGCGGAGCCGAAGTGGTCCACCATGACGGAATGGTCGATGACGAGGTCGGCCGGAATCAGAGGATTGGCGAGGCCGGCGTCGACTCCCATGACTTTGAGGGCGTCGCGCATGGCGGCGAGGTCGGCCACAGCGGGCACGCCGGTGAAGTCCTGCAGCAGGACGCGTGCGGGACGGAACTGAATCTCGCGGGCTTTCCGGGTGGTTTCCCATTTGGCCACGTACTCGATGTCAGCGGCGCGCACCAGACGGCCGTCCTCAAATCGAAGGAGATTTTCCAGCAGGATTCGAATGGACCAGGGGATGCGGTGGGTATTGGCGATACCGGCTTTGTCGAGGGCCTCAAGTCGGCTGAAGGAGAAACTCGCGTCCTTTACTTTGAGCGTGGAGGCTGCGCCAAAACTGTTCCGATGCGTCATGATATCTGTCTTTTCATCGTAGCCGAGTCGGGGCGCCCGGCGTGTTTGGCACGCGCTCTGGATTTCGGGGTGCCCTCCAGGTTAAGCTTGGAAGACAGGGCGCCGTAGCCAAGCGGTAAGGCAGAGGTCTGCAAAACCTTTATTCGGCGGTTCGATTCCGCCCGGCGCCTCCAATAACTTACTTTCCTTTTGGGTCACTTGACTTTTCCTCCGCGTTCCCTGTCGTACCCTCAAAAACCCTCTTCTCAGCGCACTTGACCGGAGCCGGCAGTTCAGCGTCCGGAGTGGCGATTACGCGATTGCGGCGGCGTTGGCCATCTCCGCCATTCTGGGGGCGAAGGTGTGCCGGAGTCGTAGATTTACGCGCTGGAGCCCTGTAGCTTTGAGGACCCGGTTGTGTGGTCTGCCACAGGCCGGCCCGGATGAACGTAATGCCCGATGCTGTCGACTTAAGCTTTCGCAATGGGTGGAACCTCGCGTCTGATGTCAACGTGAGCCCAACCCACGCTGGAAGAGAAGGGACGAGAGATATGCCTCTGCTCTCAACGAAAATTTTCTACCTGCATCACTGTGCTGTCCTCGCGGTCGAGAGTTACCACGGTGCGCGACTGGCGAGTCAGAAAATCGCAGTACCGAATTTCACTGCGACCGTCTGAGGCAGGGGGCGCAAGGTAGTAGATCCCCAGCCGTGCGGCGGCGAATCCCGAGGGAATGGCGATGGCGGGCAGAAACTCCCGGGTGTCGTTGGAATCGACCTGCATGAGCCTCGGCGGCCTGCGGCCCGTGGCGACCAACCACGACCTGGAGTCCAGTGCCTCTGCCACATACAAGCCCCGCACCGCCTCGACCGGCTCGGAAGTGCCCTCGGAAGCAGGTACGCGGAAGATGCGGTTCCCGAGTCGCCGGTCAGACTCATCTTCTACACTTTGCGCCGCAAAGTAGCCGCAACCTGTTGATTCCACAGGCGGCGATGCCGTCCATCGCTAAAACCTAGTGGCACGTTT
>JAWXCM010000354.1:0-13322 GCA_034408745.1 Bryobacteraceae bacterium | reverse complement strand
GGCCACCATCGGCGCCCAGTCCGCGCAGCCCGTGCCCGGCGGAAAAGAGTTCCAGGGTCTCCAGACCCCCTCCCCCATCCCCGCCGGGAAAACCACCCTCACCATCAATTTCACGGGCAAATTCTCGCGCAATGACGTCGAGGGACTCTTCGCCCAGACCGAAGCCGGAAATACCTACGTCTACACGCAGTTCGAGCCCACCAGCGCCCGCCGCGCCTTCCCCTGCTTTGACGAGCCGCAGATGAAAGTGCCATGGAAGCTGACCCTGCGGGTCCCGCCCGGAATGGGAGCCTTCTCCAACACGCCCCAGCAGTCGGAAGCCACGGAAAACGGCCTGCGCGTAGTGAAATTTAACGAGACGAAGCCACTCCCCAGCTATCTCGTGGCCCTCGCAGTCGGCCCGTTCGACGTCGTCGACGGCGGCAAAGCCGGACGCCGCAACATCCCCGTCCGCGCCATCGTCATGAAGGGCCGCGCCGCCGAAGCCGCATGGGCCAACAAGATCACGCCCGCCATCATCGCCGCCCTCGAAGAATACTTCGGACAGCCCTATCCCTATGAGAAGCTCGACCAGGTCGCCATCCCCATCACCGTCGGCTTCGGCGCCATGGAAAACGCCGGACTCATCACCTATCAGCAGACAATCCTGCTCTCCCGCCCCGAAGACGACACCCTGATGCGACAGCGCCAGTCCGCCGGAACCATCACCCACGAACTCGCCCACCAGTGGTTCGGCAACATGGTGACACCAGCCTGGTGGGACGACATCTGGCTCAACGAAGCCTTCGCCACCTGGATGGCCAACAAGATCAACGGCAAACTTCACCCCGAGTGGAACTCGCAGGTGCAGGCCGTCAACTCCAAAGCCGGAGTCATGTCGCAGGATCAGCTCGTCAGTTCCCGCAAAGTCCGCCAGCCCATCGAAGACCACGGCGACATCGGCAATGCCTTCGACGGAATCACCTACCAGAAAGGTGGAGCCGTCATCCGCATGTTCGAAAACTACGTCGGCAGTGACAAGTTCCAGAAGGGCGTCCAGGCCTACATGCGGAAGCACATGTGGGGCAATGCCACCGCATCCGATTTCCTCGATTCCATCAGCCAGGCCGCAGGCCGCGACATCCGCGCCCCCTTCTCCCAATACCTCGACCGCGGCGGCCTCCCGCTCCTCACAGTCGAGCTCAAATGCGACCAGCAGACAGGCCCGAAAGTCGCCATCACCCAGGAGCGTTCCCTGCCCCTCGGATCCACGGGAAATCGCAACGAATTCTGGCCCGTCCCCGTCTGCCTCCGCTGGGAAGCCGACGGTAAAACCAGCCGCCAGTGCGTCCTGATTACAGACCCGAAAGACGAAATCGCCCTCCGCGAATCGAAGACCTGCCCCACCTGGCTCACAGCCAACGACCAGGGCACCGGCTACTACCACATCCTCTATAAAGGCGACCTCGCGGCGAAATTACAAAAGAATCCCGCGAAATTATCGGTGCCAGAGAAAGTGGACATGCTTCGCAACGCCCAGGCCCTCGTTAAGAACGGCCGAATGCCCGCCAGCGACGCCCTCGCCCTCGCACGCGAGTTCCGCCTCGGACCCGAACGCGAAGTGCTTTCCGCCTCGAAAGAAGTCGTCGAAAGCGTGCGCCGCAGCGTTCCCAGCGAACTAACTCACAATTTCGGAAAAATGATCCGCGAATTCTATGGCGAAAAAGCGCATTCCCTCGGCTGGGCCGGGAAATCCGGAGAAGACGCCGAAAATCGACTCCTTCGCCCTGGACTTCTCGAATTCGTCGCCACCCTCGGCGAAGACAAGGCCCTCGCCACCGAAGCCAGAAAACTCACCATGGAGTGGCTGAAGGACCGCAAGGCCGTCCAGCCCGAAATGGTCAGCTCCGTCCTGCGAGTCGCCGCCTGGCACGGGGACAAGGACCTCTTTGAAGCCCTCCTCGCCGAAGCCAAAAAGTCGAAGGTCCGCCGCGAACGGCAGCGTATCCTCGACGCCATCGGCAACTTCCGCGACAGCGAAATCGCCAAACGAGGCCTCAACCTCATGCTCACCGGCGAACTCGACGTGCGCGAACTTACGGGCCTTCTCATGGACTACCAGGAGAACCCCGAAACCCGCACGCTCCCCTGGGAATTCGTAACCGCCAATTACGACAAACTGCTCCCCCGCCTCCCAACACGCCTCGGCGTCGGAGCCGGAGCCATCCTGCCCGTAGCCGGAGCCAGCTTCTGCAGCACCGAAGGCTACTCGCAGGTGCAGAACTTCTTCGAGCAGCGAATCCAGACCATCAGCGGAGGCCAGCGCTCCCTCGCCAAAACACTCGAAAGCATCCAGCTCTGCGAGGCCCGGGTGCCCGCCCAGCAACCCGATGTGGCCCGTTTCCTCAAACAATACCCGGCAGACTAAAACCATGACGCGAAGACATGCAATTTCGATGGCCGCTTCAGCCGCCATCCCCGTAAACGCCGCCATCCCCGTAAATATCGAACCGGCCATGATTCGCCGGAATGACGAAGGCGTCGAGCACTTCCTCAAGGTCCAGAACATGGACCCCGCTTCGCCCAGATTCGGCGGAGTCCCGGACGCCACAGAACTTTGGGGACCAGGCGGAGCCTCCGGCCTGACCGCGACCCTCGCCGCCGCATTCGTCCACCAGAGCTCGAAGTTCCACAAGAACCCCGACCTCGTACGCCGCATCCAGGCTGCCGCAAAGTACCTCGAGAGCATTCAGTCCACCGATGGCAACATTGACCTGCTCTCCACCAACTTCAACTCCCCGCCCGACACCGGTTTTGTCGTGCACAACGTCGGAGCCGCCGCCTCGGTCGCCCGCAAAAACGGAGCCCCCGAGATCGAAAAGGCACTCGAGCCTTTCCTCAAAAAGGCTGGTGCCGGAATGGCAAAGGGCGGCATCCACACGCCCAATCACCGCTGGGTCGTGTCCGCCGCCCTCGCACAAATCAACGAATTATGGCCGAATCCGGCCTATACCCGGCGCATCGACCAGTGGCTCGCCGAAGGCATAGATATCGATGAGGACGGCCAATATTACGAACGCAGCACAACGATCTACAACACCGTCTGCGACCACGCCTTCACCGTCCTCGCCCTCAAGCTAAAGCGGCCGCGGCTCCTCGATCCGGTCCGCAAAAACCTGAACGCGATGCTCTACCTCATCCACGCCGACGGCGAAGTGGTCACCGAGATCAGCCGCCGCCAGGACCTCAATGAACGCGGCACAATGGACCGCTACTGGTTCCCGCTGCGAGCCCTCGCCGTCCTCGACAAGAACGGCCAGTTCGCGACGCTAGCCCGCAGAGCCGAACCCAAATCCGGAAGTCTCGCCTACATGCTCGACATGCCCGAGATCGCCGGCACTATGCCCGCCGACGCTCCGCTCCCCGACAACTTCCGCCGCGAATTCAAAGCCATCCGCCTGGTCCGCTACCGCCGAGGCCAAACCAGCGCCAGCGTCCTGTTGGACGGCACCAGCCGCTTCTTCACCGTCCGCCACGGCGACGCCATCATCGAAGCCGTAAGGTTCTCAACATCCTTCTTCGGCAAGGGCCAGTTCGTCCCAACCAAAGACCTGAAGCAGCACCTCGAAGCTGGCTACTACCAGCCCATCAATGAAAAGGTAACGGACTGGCCCTCCGCAAGACCAAAGCGAAAGGTAACCGAGCTAAACAAACTAGACCAGTCCGCCGAAGTGGAGGAAATCCGAGGCGGCTTCCGCCTGACCATAAAGTCAGAAGGAACCCCCAATATCCCCCTCACGATCGAGCTAGGCCTGCGCGAGGGCAGCACAGTTGAGTCCCTGAGCCCCACCGTCTCCGTAATCACCCGGGGCAAAAACAAAATAAAAGTGACCCACCCAAAAAACGAGCACAAATACCACCAGGTAAGGGGAGCCGAGCCCCCGTTCCCAGGCCCCAAACTCTACATAACCGGCTACACCCCCTTCCACAGCACCATAGAAATCCACCTGGAATAACCAGCCACAAATCAACCCTGGAAATCAGAAGGGGGGCAGCTCCCCAGAGCTGCGGCGGGTCCCCAGACCCGCCATCTACTTAACCCGAGAGCCAGTAAACGAAGGAGCCCGCTTAGCCCCGTCCCGACCCCGGGACCCGCTAATCGCATCGCCCTTAACCGTACCCGACCAGACCACCTTGTTGTCCCCCTGGACCGTAACAAACCGGAACGAATCCCCGGTCACCTTACCCTCGGCAACAGACACCGACCGAGCCTTACCCTCGGCGCTGACCGTACCCGAAAGAGCGTCACCGGAGCTCTTCAAATCCATAACGAACGTCAGTTTCTTCGCAGCGGCCTTCTTACCGCCGGTCTGCACGTCAACCGACCATTTCCCGTCAATACTCGCAGCCGAGGCGACGGACATCGCCAGGGCGAAAACAGAAAGGAGGAAAAGCTTCTTCATGAATGCAGAAACACGGGGAGAACCGAAGAGTTTCCCGAAACCTAAACCGCTGACCAGTGTTTGCCTATGTGAAGTGTTCCTGCGATTCGTGTGCCTATTCCTGTGCTCTGTCGTCGCTTATGGAGCAACCCTCACCGGTGTCGTCCGCGTCGAGCAACAGCCGATCCCCGGTGCTACCGTCGTCGCCGTACAAGGCGACAGGAAGCTAACGGCCACCACCGACGAAATGGGCAGCTACACCCTCGCCCTCCCGGCCGGCGGAGAATGGTCCGTCACCGTGGAAATGTTCGGCTTTAAACCGGAAAAGCGCACCATTTCCGATCCGGCCGCACCGCAGGAGTGGGCACTGACATTCGCCCCGGCCCCCCCAGCGCCGGCTAAAGCGACCAACACCTTCCAGACCGCCCGCTTCACCCAGCTCGCCGACGGCCTCTCCGACCTCGAGCGCCAGACCGCCCCGGCACCGACCGAGCCCCCTGGTGAAAACCGCGACAGCGGCATCATCGACACCTCGTTCGTGGTCAACGGCAGCGTCAGCCAGGGCCTCAGTGAGCCCAGAGAGCAGGACACCAGCTTCCTCCTCAGAATGGCCAACGAAGTCCCGCCCGGCACAGCACCAGCCGAAGCCGGAGGCGGCAGCTTCGCCGCGGCAACCAGTGGCGTCTCCGCAGGTGGTGGAGGCGGCAGACGAGCAGCCGCCGGAGGCGGTGGAGCCGCACCCGGAAAGGGCGCCAAACGAGCAGCCGCGGCCAAAGGACCCTTCGGAGCCGGCGGGCCCAGCGAGCGCTTCAAAGCCTACCTCGACAAGCTCCCAAAGGACGAGCAGGCCAAAGTCCTCAAGCGCCTCGCCCAGCGCCGCGGCACCGAGCGCAGCTTCGGCAACAAAAACAAAAAGGGACAGCCCGGAATCCGGGGCCAGTTCTCTTACACCGCCGGAAACTCGTTCTTCGACGCCCGCTCCTACGCCATCACCGGCCAGTACTTCGACAAGCCCGACTACGCGCAGAACCGCTACAACCTGACCCTCGGCGGCCCGCTGGCCATCACCAGAATCCCGGCTCTCGCACGAACCCAGTTCACCTTCGCGTGGTCGGCCGGCCGCAACCGAGGCCCCTACAGCGGCTTCGGCATCGTGCCCACGGCCCTCCAGCGCGCCGGAGACTTCTCTGAGACCCAGATCCGAGGCCCGGTCACCGTCCACGACCCCACCACCGGCGCACCCTTCGCCGGCAATCGCATTCCCGAGAGCCGCGTCAACCCCGCAGCTACCGGCCTGCTGAAATTCCTGCCCCTGCCCAACCGCACCAGCACAGTCCAGAACTACCAGTTCGTAGCCTCCACCAGCCGCAACTCCGACGAGCTGAATTTCCGCATCAACCAGAGCCTCAGCCAGAAGAACCGAATCTCCGGCGGCTACACCAGGCAGTCCCGGAATTCGAATAACCCGCAACTGCTCGGATACATCGACGACATCAGCGGCAGCGGCTACACCGTCGACGCTGGCTGGACCTTCATCATCGGCCCGAAGCGAGTCAACGACCTCCGCTTCCGCATCAACCGCGACCGCAACGAAACCCTCCCGTATTTCGCGAACCGCGAGAACACATCGGCCGCCCTTGGCATCAGCGGCCCCGCCGTCAACAACCCCCTCACGTGGGGACCGCCCAACATCAACTTCACCAACTTCGCCGACATTACCGACGCCGCTCCGCTGCTCCGCCATAACCAGACCGTCTCCATCACGGACAGCGTCAGCATCTCCAGAGGCAACCACACCATCGGCGCCGGCCTCGAGTTCCGCTGGGCCCGCATCGACACCAATACCGACCAGAACGCGCGCGGCTCACTCAACTTCAGCGGCCTCCTCACAAGCGGCCTCAACTCCGCCGGACAGCCGCTCCCCGGCACCGGCTTCGACTTCGCCGACTTCCTCCTCGGCTTCCCACAATCGAGCTCGATTCGATACGGCACCACCTCCACCTTCTTCCGCTCCAACATCTACGCAACGTGGTTTCAGGATGAGTGGCGCCTGCGCAACAACCTCACCCTCAACCTCGGCCTTCGCTACGAGTACTACACGCCGTTTTACGAACGCGATGGCCACCTCGCCAACCTCGACATCGCCCCCGCCTTCACAGCAGTCGCTGTGGTCACGCCAGCGCAGCCCGGGCCGTACTCGGGCCAGTTCCCCAGAGGTCTCGTCGACCCCGACAAGAACAACCTCGGCCCGCGGTTCGGCTTCGCCTGGCGCCCCATCCCGAAAAGCCACCTGCAGATCCGTGGAGGCTACAGCATCTTCTTCGACGGTGCGGCTTATAACAACATCGCCAGCCGGCTCGCCGGACAGCCGCCCTTCGCCAGCACGTCGTCACTGAGCACCAGCCTCTCCCGCCGCCTCACGCTGCAAAATGGCTTTGGCAATTTCGGCGAATTAGGGAAAACGGTCACGAATAATTTCGCAGTCGCCCGGAATTACCTCCTGCCTTACGCGCAAACCTGGAACTTCTCGGTCCAGCAAGAGCTCGTCGGGCATGTCATCGAACTCGCCTGCACCGGTACCAAAGGCACCCGGCTCGACGTGCTGCGCCAGCCCAACCGAGCCGCCCCCGGCTCGCCGCTCACCGCCGAACAGCGCCGCCTCATCGGCAACGCCGTAGGCTTCACGTTCGACAGTTCGGAAGCGAACTCCATATTCCACAGCGGCACGCTGCGCGTAACTCGACGCCTCCGCAAAGGCCTGTCTTACAACGCCAGCTACACCTGGGCCAAGTCCATCGACAACGCGTCCAACATCGGCGGTGGCGGCGGCACCGTCGCTCAGGACGACGGCAACCTCGCCGCCGAACGCGGCCTGTCCAGTTTCGACCTCCGCCACCAGTTCCAGCTCACGCACCTGATCAGTTCGCCCTTCGGCGAGAACGCGTTTTTCCTCAAGGACCGTTCGATAGCCGCAAAGCTCCTGAAGGACTGGAACCTGTCGACGACCTTCGTCGCCCGCACCGGACGCCCCTTCACCGCGCGAGTCCTTGGCAACATTTCCGACGCTGGCGGCACTGGCTCCACTGGCAGCGGCCGAGCCGATTCCACCGGCCAGCCCGTCACCGGAACCAGCGGCTTCTTCAACGCGCAGGCCTTCATGACGCCGCCGTCCGGCCGCTTCGGCAACGCCGGTCGCAATACGATCCCAGGCCCCGGCTTCACCGGTATCAACGTCTCCTTCGGACGCTCCTTCAACCTCGGTGAGAAGCATCGATTCGAAATTCGAGCCAACTCCGAAAACGCCCTGAACCAGGTGAACTACACCAGTCTCGGCACAGTTATCAACGCCCTCAACTACGGGAGCCCGACCAACGTGTCGTCCATGCGCCAGGTAACCCTGACAGCGAGGTTCCGGTTCTGATGATTCGCCGACTGATCGCACTCACCATCGTCGCCGGCCTGCTCGTCGCGCAGGAGAAATCCGACATCACGTTTAAGGCGGAAGCCAACCTTGTCGTCGTCAATGTCATCGTTCGCGACAAGTCCGGCAAGCCCCTCACCGGACTGAAGAAGGAAGACTTCGCCCTGATGGAGAACGGCAAGCCACAGTCCGTCTCTGTTTTCGAGTTTCAGGAGCTCTCCAACGAAGTTCTGCCACCCGCTCCGCCGGAAAGCGCTGAAGCGTCCCTGGACGCCGCCGAGCCGCCGAAGCCCGAGCCAGAGGGCCGCGAGCGGTTTCGAGACAGGCGCCTGATGATCCTGTTTTTCGACTTCGCAGGCATGGAGATCTCCGACCAGTTGCGCGCCCAGGACTCGGCACTGAAGTTCGTGAATGAGAAGCTGGCCAAATCCGACCTGGTCCAGATCATGAGCTTCTCCTCCGGCATACGCACCGACCAGGAGTTCACCGACGACCGCACCAAACTCCTCGCGGCGCTGAAGAAGTTCCGCATCGGTGAAGGGTTGCTCCCCGGCACCGACGCCGCGCTCAGCGATCCCAATGCCGAAGAAACCGGCGAGACCGCAACCACCACGCCCGAAGAAATCGAGCTCGACCTGTTCAACACGGACCGCAAACTCGGAGCTCTTGAACAAGCCGTCCGGCTGATGGCCACATTGCCCGAAAAGAAGGCTCTGATCTATTTCTCCAGCGGCGCGGGCGGCAGCGGAGCGGAAAATCAGGCCCAGCTGAGAGCCACCGTCAACGCCGCGGTCCGGGCCAACGTGTCGTTTTATCCGGTCGACGTCCGCGGCCTCGTCGCAACGCCTCCGGGTGGCGGCGCCGGAGAAACCGGAGCCAAAGGCAACGCGCTCTACACCGGCAAAGCGCAGCGCGTCCACCGGGACAAGCACGCCGAACAGCAGGAGACACTGAACTCGCTGGCGGCCGACACAGGCGGCAAAGCCCTGCTCGACAACAACGACCTCGGGCTCGGCATCCAGCAGGCCCAGAAGGATCTGCAGAGCTATTACACACTCGGCTACTACTCGACGGACGGCTCGCGCGATGGCCGCTTCCGCAAGGTCGGCGTGAAGCTCACCAACACGACTTTGCAGGCCCGGCTCGACTTCCGCGCCGGGTATTACGGCGAGAAAGTCTGGACCGCCTTCAACTCGTCCGACAAAGAGCGCCAGTTGCAGGAAGCCCTGATGCTGGGCGACCCCCAGACCGGCCTCCCGCTTGCGCTCGAAGTGAACTGGTTCCGCCTGAACCCAACCAAATTCTTCGTGCCCATCGCGGTGCGCATTCCCGGCTCGGCCATCGATCCGGAAAGGAAATCGACCGAATTCGATTTCATCGGACAGGTGCGCGACAGCAAAGGCAAGATCGCGGCCAGCGTACGTGACGCCATCAAACTCAAACTCCCGGCCAACGCCACGGCCGAGGATATGAAGAAACGCAACGTGCTCTACGACACCGGCTTCACGCTGCCGCCTGGCGCGTACAAAGCGAAGTTCCTGGTGCGCGAGAACGCGTCGGGTCGCATGGGTACCTTCGAGACGAAGTTCACCATCCCCGAACAGCCCGTCATCAGTTCCGTCGTCTGGAGCAGCCAGCGCGAGCCGCTCAACGCAGCGCTCGCCTCGGTCGAGAAGAACAAGAAGATCCTCGCGAATCACCCTCTGATCAAGGACGGACAGAAGCTGGTACCGAGCGTTACGCGCCTGTTCCGCGCCGGTCAGAAGCTGTACGTCTACGTGGAGGCGTATGATGCTCAGGGACAGACGGCGGCTACCGTGAGTCTGTTCAAAGGAAATACGAAGGTCATGGAATCCGAGCCCGTGCTGGCCGCGGCCGCCGATGCGGTCCGAGCCGGAACCTCACCGCTGCAGTTCCAGATCCCGCTGGACGGCGTGCGCCCTGGCCGCTACGTCGCCCAGGTTAGTGTAGTCGATGCGGTGGGACACAAATTCTCGTACGAACGAACCGCCCTGGTGGTATCACGATGATGAATCGCAGAACATTCCTGACCACGACTCTGGGCGCAGGCCTCGCAACGGCGCAGACGCGCAAGCGCCCGAACATTTTGTTCGTGACTGCGGACGATTTGGGCCTGCTACTCGGCTGCTACGGCGAGAAGCGCATCCAGACACCCAACCTCGACAAGTTCGCCACTACCGGAGTTCGGTTTGAGGTGGCGTATGTGGCGCAGGCCTCGTGCAGTCCGTCGCGCAGCGCCATGTTCACGGGCCTGTTCCCCCACTCCAACGGGCAGTACGGATTGACAAATGGCGGCTTCAGCCTGCACCCCGGCCTGGTGAATCGCACCATTCCGAACATGCTGAAAGAGATGGCAGGCTACAAGACCGGCATCCTGGGCAAACTGCACGTCAACCCGGAGAAGGACTTCGCCTTCGACATGCGCAAGGTGCAGGTCGGGATGAACCGGCACGTGCGCGACAACGCGAGCCATGCGGCCGAGTTCTTCAAAGAGACCGGCGACCAGCCCTTCTTTCTGATGGTTAATTTCGGCGACCCACACGCATTTCGTAAACAAGGCGCGCCAAATGAGTGGTATTTCCCGCCCCAGGTGGAAGGATTACCGGAAAAGCCGGTCGATCCGACGAAAGAAACGCTGTTCCGTTTCCAGGGAATCGATACGCCGGAGCAGCGGGAGCGGACCGCGAATTATCTGAACGCCTGCGCCCGGTTCGACTACGGCTTCGGTCTTCTCCTGGACGAGTTGCGCAAAGCCGGAAAAGAACAGGACACGTTGATCGTGGTGATCGGCGACCACGGCCCGCCGTTCGCTCGCGGCAAGACGACGACTTACGAAGCCGGCCTGCGCGTTCCCTTCATCGTCCGCTGGCCGGGCGTCAGCAAAGCCGGCCTGGTGTCGAAAGCAATGGTTAGCACGGTGGACATTGCGCCCACGTTCTTCGACGCTGCAGGCGTCCAGTCTCCCTCTCCGATGCACGGCCAGTCGCTGCGCCCGGTGGTGAGCGACGGCAACGCAAAGTGGCGTGAGTTTCTTGCGGCAGAGTTCCATACACACGGCGCGAAACCCAGGTTTCCACGTCGCGCGATTCGCGACACGCGCTACAAGCTGATTCACAACCTGGTGGCGAGTTCCGCCAAACCGTCCACCGGCATCGATGGAGACACGGCATACCAGAGCTCAAAGAACGCGCCGACTCGCGACGTATTTGAAACGTTCGCAAATCCACCGGAATTTGAGCTTTACGATCTGCAGAATGACCCGGATGAATTCCGGAATTTGGCGGGAAAAACAGAGGCCGCCAAAGCCGAACAGCGCCTGAAGACGGCGCTGCTCGACTGGCGGAAACAGACTCGGGACCCGTTTCTCGATCCTGAATTTCTGAAGAAGTGGATGGCTTAATTACTTCCTGGCCGGAATGGTCCAGAGGAAGAATTTCGAGCTGAGCCCGGAATATTCGTTGTCCTCGGCTTCGGCGAGATTGGCTTCTTTCTCGGCCTTCCACTCGCCCATGTCGAACGTGTTCGACACCACGCGGGTCCCCGGCTTCAGATCGGCCAGCAGTTTTGGCTGCAGTTTGAGATTGATCTGCGGCAGCAGGAACAGTGTCACTATGGTCGCTTCTTTGAAGTTGGCCTCGAACAGGTCGTTTTCCTCAAAGCGGACCAGCTTCTGAACTTCGGGGCTTTCTTTGGCGACGTTCGCGCGGGCTTCCTTAATACGCTCGGGATTGATGTCGATCCCGACGCCATGAGCGCCGTACTTCTTCGCCGCCGTAATCACGATGCGGCCATCGCCGCAGCCGAGGTCATAGACAATGTCATCTTTGGTGACCTTGCCGAGTTTGAGCATTTCCTCGACCGCTTTTTCGGTAGTCGGGACGTAGGGAACGTCGGGTGCGCGCCGCGGTTTGGCGGTCTGGGCGACTGCTGTGAAAGCGAGCAGGCTGAAGGTGAGTGTGAGTGACGCGAGGACTCTCATGGTCTCAGACACTAACACATTGCCGGATTGCTTCGGCAATTTGTCGTCCGTGAAACCGGCCGTTCTCAATGAATATCTCGTTGGTATGCATTCCGGCCACGATTACGCCGGCCAGATAAATGCCTTTTCTCTGGCTTTCCAGCGTGACCGGATCGGTGAGCGGTTTCAGCGTGTCTGGCTGCAGAGTAATGCCCATGCTGCCGAGGAACGCGAGGTCCGGCCGGTACCCGGTCATCGCGAGCACGAAGTCGTTGGGCAGAGTAACTGGACCGGACGGAGTGAGTACGTCGATCTCGGTGGGTCGAATGGCCGTGACGGTGGAACTGAAATACGCGGTCACTTCACCGTTTTTAATGCGGTTTTCAATGTTCGGCTTGATCCAGTACTTCACGTTGTGATGGATGGCCGGGCCGCGGTGGATCATCGTGATGCTTTTCGCGCCCGTCCAGAAGAGTTCCAGGCATGCGATGGCGGCGGAGTTCTTGGCACCGATTACCGCCACGTGCGTCCGCCAGTAAGGGTGCGCTTCCTGGTAGTAATGGGTGACCTTGGGCAGGTCCTCACCGAAGCAGCCGACCGGGTTAGGGATGTCGTAAAAGCCCGTCGCAAGAATGACCTTGCGGCATCGATACTGCTGCTTCGCCGATTCGACGAAGAAGTGGCCGTCCTCGCCCGTGACGCTGAGCACCGCCTCGTACTGGTGCACGTCGAGTTGGAAATGCTCGGCGACACGGCGGTAGTATTTCAGGCCCTCGACGCGCGTGGGCTTGTCGTTCAGCGACGTCATCGGGATGTCGCCGATCTCCAGCAGTTCCGGCGTCGTGAAGAACGTCATGTTCGCCGGGTAGTTGTACAGCGAGTTGCACAGGCAACCCTTGTCGATACAGAACGCGGAGAGGCCGCGCTTCTTCAGTTCGATCGCGCATGCCAGGCCGGTGGGTCCGGCACCGATCACGATGGCGTCGTGGATCATGCCGCTACAGCATTCCTTCCACGGAGCCGTAGACCGCTTCGAGCGCGCCAGGCAGGGCCTCACCGTTGGTGCCGCCCGCTTCCGCCATGTCGGGTCGTCCGCCGCCTTTACCGCCGACCGCGGCAGCCATAGTGCCTGCGAGCTTGCCCGCGTGGACCTTCGCCGTCAGGTCCTTTGTGACGGCAGTGAGGATGGCGACCTTGCCGTCACCACCGATGGTGGCCAGCGCGACCACACCGGTCTTCCACTTGTTGCGGAGCGAATCGGCGAGTTCGCGAAGCTGTTGGCGGTCCATGCCGTCGACCCGCGCCGACAGCACCTTGACGCCCTTGATGGTGCGGGCTGCGCCGTCGAGTTCGGCCATCTGGGCATGGGCTACGCGCGTCTTGAGCTGCTCGACTTCGCGTTCGAGTGAGCGCTGCTGTGTCATCAGCCGCTCGACATGATCGGCGACACTGTCCTCGTTGCCACGCACGATGCTGGCGACCTTCTGCACGGTGCCGACGG
>JAWXCM010000353.1:0-20988 GCA_034408745.1 Bryobacteraceae bacterium | reverse complement strand
GGCCGAAACCGCGTAGCTGTAGGACTGGCCCGCGGCGACACTGGAATCGGTCCAGCCCGTCGACCCTGCCACGCCAACCAGCGCGCCGTTGCGATAGACCCGATACCCGGTGACAGCGACGTTGTCCGTCGATGCTGACCAGCTTAGCTGCACCGATGGCGTCGCGGTGACTGCGGTTTGAAGCGCTGTCGGCACGCTGGGCACCGTGGTGTCGGGAGCGGGCGGCACGGCATCCCCGGTGTCGCGATTCGACACGAACCCAGGTCCCCCGGCGGCGACATAGCCGTAGCTGGCGCCGTTGGCGTCGGGCGTGATCCAGAAGGCGTACAGTTCACCTCGGGTCAGCCAAAAGCGGAGACGCACCGTACGGCCTGCGAGGCTCGACAGATCCGGCCGGCTGCTCCATACCAGCGCCTGCTTCGTCGAGTTTCCGGTGAACGGCGTCGATTCCGCGCGTGTGAAGCCTGGGATCGGCGTGCCGTTCTCATCCAGCACCTCCGCCTGCAGCGAACCCGACGGGGCATTCACATTTACGAACAGCTTTGACCCGGTGAAGGTGAGCTTCCGTGTGGTCAGCGAGCCTTCGCCCGCCGGCGCGTCCATGGAGTAAAAGCCGTCGCGCCGCAGTGTCGCGAGGCCGGTCTGCATCTGGTGCGTGTTGAACGCAGTTCCGTGCCGGCCGCTGCGTCCGGAGAAGTAAAACCACAGTTCGTCGCCGACTACCAGGAATCCGCCGCCAACCGACTGCGTGTTGAATGCGTTCCAGTCGCCGTCTCTGTTAGTGGACGGGATAAATGCCTTGTCGGCCGCACCGCGCGTGGGACGAACCCACTGATAGCCGTCGCGGCTGAACCCCGCGTTGAGTTCCACCAGCAGTGGCGCGGGTTCGGGGTAATAGAGGTTGAACAGGCCGACGAAGATGCTCTCATAGGCGACCGCATCCAGGTTGTACAGATGCGGCCGCGTCGAGGTTCCAGGATATGCCGGATCACGGTCGTCAATCGAAGTCCAGAACGAGTACGTGGGGTTCGTTGACTGCCAGTTCTGCAAGTCCTTGCTCTCAAAGTAATAGCGGGAGCGGGCTGACGTGGAAGTGCGCGTCGGAGTCGCGGGAAGTACCGCGCCGGAACGGGCGCTGTTGACCCACAGTTTGCGAAATGGATTCCAGAACAGTGTGGTCCGGTCGGAGAGCGAGTCTATTTTGAACGGCTGTTCCGTCCACACGATCCCGTCCGGTGAGTAAAAGACGCGCAGCAGTCCGCCGCCGCCGTAAAAAAATCCTTTGAACTTCTTGGAAGGATTCGGGTCTTCCAGATCCATCCACACTGTTCCGGAATCACGGCCGCCGCCGAAGTTGATCACCACGTTGGTGTTCTTGAAGGCCCCGTTGGCAAGAGAAGGCTTCACCCAGGTCTTGCCGTCGTAGGAATAGGCGTAGCAAAGATAAGGAGCACCGTTGGGTCCCCAGTACCACATCTTGAAGAGGCGGTCGGCAGGGTCGAACCACACGCCGTCGCTGAACGGCATGGCGCGCTCGCCGTTCAGCGACGTCCGCATGATGGGATTCCCGCTGAACATCGTGGGCCGGTGTTGCGTCCGGTTCAGGGTGGTGCTCTCAATAAGAAAATCGTCGATGAACAGCTGCCGCCCGACGTTGACGGGTATGACCGCGGGAGGACTAGTCAGATACGTGGGAACGCGATAGGCCTGCGTCGGCAGTTGCTGCGGAGGCCAGGCGGCCGGCATCGCAATGCCGTTGGAGAGGACTTCGCCCGAAAGACGGGCTGCCAGCACACACAAGTAGAGGAGTGAGTATCGTTGCATTTTGCCAAACTCTGAGAGGTACTGATTCAGAGTTCGGCAGATCACGTGACAAGCAGGACCAGACTTTAGCGGGATTCGTAAGTCGCTGAAGCGTATGGGGCAGGGGCATTGGAGTGTGCCGGCTGCCCCCGCAGAGGGGTAACGGTGACTCAGGCGCGATTGCGGCGATTGCCCGTTACGGGCGCCCGGAAGCTGCGCATATCGAATCGCGCTGCAGCGATGGGAGTACCCAGAACTTCAATGCGGCTGAGGTCGGCGGTGCCGACTCCGTGCTTTTCGGCCAGCAGCATCATGTTATCGGCGGTCTCAAATGGCGCCTTGCCCCGGTCGGCGGAGGGGTCGAAGCCCATCAACGCGGTGCAGACGGCGTCGGTGCAAACGGGGTTGGTGCCCACGATCATCACGCCTGGAGTGGCCTGTTTCACCTGTGGGCCGCACCAGGGACCCTCGCCCCCGGCCATCGTGGCGATGCCGTCGACAATCGCGAGATGAATCGGGCGAGCCGAAACCAGGTCGGCCACAGCGCGCGGAACGCGATAACCGGCCTGTCGCGAAGAGCTCGGATCGTTCTCCGCGACGGCGATTTTTGCAGGCTGTTTCTTGCCCGCATGGAACACCGAACCACGCCCCCCTTTGGGAATGATCAGCGGCTCATCGGTTGTAACGCCATCGCCGTATATGGTGCATGGCGTGATGCCGAAGAGATTTTTCATCGACATCGTGACTCCCGTGGTGACGTGCTCCTTTAGCTTCGCCACAGACACGAATACATCGCAATCCTCATACGAGTGATTCAGCATGTACTCGCGAAACAGGTGGCCACCGTTGGCGGGTTTGAACGAGGAATACTTCTTCGCCTGCCCCAGCCAGTTGGTGTTCTCCATCTCCACCTTGCCGCCGGCGTTGAGGAGGTGCGATACGTCCCAGCCTGCTTCCAGCATGACTTCTTCGACTGGCTCGGCTGTGCTCCACGCGCTTTCAAGAATGCGGACTCGTTTCGCCCCCGCGCGGTTCATGGCGGCGATGGTGGCGCCCATTACGGCAGGGTGCGTCCAGTGCGCCAGCTCAGCCGGCGTGTAGCCGAGCCGGTAGTTGGCCGACCCTGTCAGGTTCACCTTCATCGCCACGGTCTTACCCCTGACAATGCGTTCCAGCCCGCCAATCTGGTCGAACATGGTGTTCAGCGTCGTGACCAGTTCGGGGCCGTAGGTGCGGCACTTCGCGATGGCAACGGGCGACGCCGGCGCCGCGCCCATCATCGGCTTCGAGGCTGCTGCCGCGGCGGCTGCGGTGGCGATCATCCACTCTCTGCGTGTCATGCTTTGTCTCCAAATTCCACAGCGGCGTAGGATGTGAACACGGGCAGCGCGACTTCGGTGCCCTCGTTCTTGCGCTCGGCTTTCAGTACTTCCACTTTGCCTGCAAGGTCGATCATGCGGGCCTGGGCATGCGGACGGACCACGTAGAGAGTCATCAGCTGGTTCGACGGCCGGCCGGTGTAGTTCACCAGATGCACTACGGTGCGCGGCCCGTTCGCGGTCGGATAGGCGATGGTGGAGCCGGAGTTCCACAATCGCACGACATCGTTCTTGCGGCCCAGCAGACGGTGCGCGTCCTGCGCCACCATGTACGGGTCGGTCCACTCTTCCGGGCTTACTGCGACCATGCCTTTCTCGGCCTGATACAGCTGATACCCGTTCTCGTGAGTGCCGGCCGCGGGCAGCCGTTTCGCCGCATCGGCCAGCTTGCCTGGAGGCAGGATCACCATGCCTCCGTTGGTCAGATACTGAATCAGCAACTGGCGGTCGGCATCGCCGCCGATGACGACCAGGGCTCGGAGACCGTGCCACGATTCCGGCGTCAGCTTTGCCGAATGGATGATGCGCGCCGGCAACAGTCGCCGCGTGCTCAGGTTCAGATACTCCAGCGCGAGGAACTCATTCGGGCCGGTGAAATCCGACACCACACCGATGCGCGACATGATGCCGAGCTTGTTCCAGTCCTTCTGGGCGTCGAAAAACTTCACCGCACGGGTAAGCGTCGACCACGCTTCGCGAGCCTCGCCAGAGCCCTTCAGCAGACCCGCCTGCGTAATTGGGTCGAGCGCCACTACCCAGCGTCCGCCATATGCTCCCGCATCGGCGACAGCCAGCGCGTACTGATCGGGACGCATCGGCGCGCCGCCACCCGGCTCGCCGCGACGCTTCGGCTCGCCGGTGGTCCATACGGTGGCCGCCGGATTCAGAGCGCGGGCTAACTGGACCTTCCAGCCATTGGAGTCGATCCACGGCGCCCCTGTCGGCCCCGCGTCGGCATTGCCGCCCTGACCCATACGTACCGAGGGCCAGTCCGGCTCTCTCACCAGCGTTATGCCGCTGTCTGCGCCCGAGGCCGTGAGCAACTCCGTGTCGGTAACAATACCCGCAAGCCCCAGTTCCGCGGCCTGCGTCGCACTAAATACGGCTTTTCCGGTGACACGGCCCAGCACCGCGAGCCCCTTCGCTTTCGCCGCATCGACCAGCGGCTTCAGCGTACTCTTTTGGGCCTCATCTTCGGCCACGCCAGCCGCAAGGGAAATCACCAGGCAGTTGAAAGGGCTGCCCTCCAAAATACGAAGCGCCGCCGGCTCATGACAGGCCGACAGCGCTTCTTTTTCGTCAGAGCTGACGTTTTTTCGCATCGCGATATCGACTGGTCCGGACGACCAGCGAATCGGGACCCATTCGCTCGGGCTCATGCCCACTACGGTATCAAAGTTACGGATACTACGCGTGCATCCCGATGCTTTGCAGCACCGCCTGAATATACCCGAACGCAAAGGCGAAGGCCTGCCGTCCGCCAGTATCGCCCGGGATGCGTGGAACGTGATCCGGCATCAACATGCCGTCGTAGCCCACTTCCTTGTAGGTCCGAGCCGCACGGAACATGTCGACATCGCCATTGTCCGGGAACGTCTCGCGGAAATTCAGGAATTTTCCTTCGATATTCCGGAAGTGCACATTGAATATCTTCTTGCGCGACCCGAAGTAGCGAATCACGTCGTGAATCTGCTCCTTCGGGTTCTCCAGCATCTCCGACACCGTGCCCTGGCAGAAGTTGAGGCCGTGGTACGGATTCTCTTTGATCGAGATGAATTTCTTCATTCCGTCGAAAGACCCCAGCACCGTCTCCACGCCGCGCCAGCCCTTACCTGGCGGCATCCCGGGATCCTGCGGATGGCAGGCGATGCGCACCTTGTTTTCGGCGGCCACAGGCACTACGCGGTCGAGGAAGTAGGTGATGCGCTCCCAGTAGAGGTCGGGGGTGATCTTGCCTGCCAGAGTGAGCGGCGGATCCTGCTTGCCCTTCGCGTAATCGAACGTGCTGTACATGGCGGCGCCGCGACCCTTCGTGGCTTCGGTTCGCACCACGCCGATGAAGGTCATGTTGTATTTCACCGCCGGGATGCCGGCCTGCGCGCAGTTGCGAAGCATCTGGCAGATCTGATCGATGTTCTTCTCGCGCTGCGGGCTGTTGGCGAGCATGATGTCCGGCATCTCCGCCCTCTCGATGGGTGAGGACGGCAGCGGAATCGGCACCATGTCCAGAGAAATGCCGTGCTTCTCGACGCGCTCCCGGAGCCGTTTCAGGGAATCGACGGACCACTTCTCATCCAGAGTGCGGGAGATGTTGGTGCTGCAGATGTTTTTTACACCGAAGCTGGCCATGACGGCGAGCGTTTCATCATCGTCAGCGTGCTGTGTGCCGATACACATGCGTCTCGGCTTTGTTTCCGCCGCGGATACAGGCGCGGCTGCCGCGGCCGCCAGTGAAGCGGATGCCGCCAGAAAATCCCGTCGTTGCATAGGGGATACTCTATCAGAGTGGACCGTAGAAAATTCCTGCTGGCATCCTGCGCCGCCGGTGTAACCGGCCTGGCCCAGACCTCCGCTTCCAAGAAGCGGCCGAACATCCTGCTGATGTTCTCCGACGATCACGCCTATCAGGCAATCAGCGCGTATGGGCACAAACTGAACCAGACGCCGAACCTCGACCGGCTGGCGAAGGAAGGCATGCTGTTTACCAGCGCGCTGGTCACCAATTCGATCTGCGCCCCAAGCAGGGCCGTGATGCTGACGGGCAAGTACAGCCACCTCAACGGAGTGCTGGACAACGTGATGGAGTTCAACCCGGCCCAGCAGACATTTCCAAAGTTGCTGCAGGCAGCCGGATATCAGACCGCGATGATCGGCAAGTGGCATCTGAAGAGCGATCCCACAGGCTTCGACCACTGGGAAGTCCTCCCCGGTCAGGGCAACTACTACAACCCCGACTTCATCACGAAGGAAGGCCGCCATCGACGCGAAGGCTATGTCACCGACGTGGTGGCCGACCTCGCCATGGAATGGCTGGAGAAGCGTGACAAAACGAAGCCATTCATGCTCTTCTTCCAGCAGAAGGCGCCGCACCGCAACTGGATGCCTGGCCCGAAGCACCTTACCGACTACGAGGATCACCATTTCCCCGAGCCGGCCACCCTGTACGACGACTACAAGAACCGCGCCTCACCAGCCAGCAAGCAGGCCATGGAGATTGGCAAAGACATGGTGATGAACGCCGACCTCAAGGTGGTCTCAGGGGATCAGGCCGGCGGCGAGGGCGGTGGCTTTCGCGCCGAGTACAATCGCATGAACGCCCAGCAGAAGGCCGCCTGGGATGCTGCCTATAAGCGCCGCGGTGACGACTTCCAGCGTCTCAAACCCGAGGGTCGCGATCTGACGGGCTGGAAGTATCAGCAGTACATGAAGGACTACCTGCGCTGCGTGGCGAGCGTCGACGATAACGCGGGCCGCGTGATGAAATACCTTGACGACAACAAGCTCACCGACAACACACTGGTGGTCTACATGTCCGATCAGGGCTTCTATCTGGGCGAACATGGCTGGTTCGACAAGCGCTGGATCTACGAAGAGTCGATTCGCACGCCGCTGCTGATGCGCTGGCCGGGCGTGGTGAAACCAGGTTCAAAGACAGACCTGATGGTGGCTAATGTCGACATGGCCCAGACGTTCCTCGAAGCCGCCGGCGTGCCCGAGCCCACCGACATGCAGGGACGCAGCATCGTGCCGATCCTGAAAGGACAGAAGCCGGCCGACTGGCGCAAGGCGTTCTATTTCCACTACTACGAACTGCCGGTGCATCAGGTGGCTCGGCATGAGGGTGTGCGCACGGACCGCTACACGCTGGCGCACTTTTACGACACCGACGAGTGGGAGCTGTTCGACCGCCAGAAGGACCCGAACCAGATGGTCAGCATTTACGGCAAGCCGGAGTACGCCAAAATCGAGGCCGGGCTCAAGGCCGATCTGGCGCGGTTGAAGGCGGAACTGAAGGTGCCTCCGCCCCCGCCTGTGGTGCCTGCGAAGAAGCCTGGGCGCGCAAAGCCGGCAGCGCAATAGCCCGCAAGGCAGCCACCAGCTGCCGCGTGTATTCGTGAGTCGGACTGGTAAGGAACCGGTCCGCATCCACAATCTCGACAAGCGAACCCGAGCGCAGCACCGCGATGCGGTCGCACACTGCCGTCAGGGCCAGCAGGTCGTGGGAGATGAACACGATCGAGAGGCCCCTATCGTCTCGCAATTTGCGAAACAAACCCAAAAGCTCTGCCTGCGTGACCAGGTCGAGCGCACTGGTAGGCTCGTCCGCAATCAGCAGCTGAGGCTCGTGGAGCAGCGCGAGCGCCACAAGCACGCGCTGCGCCAGTCCTACGCTGAGCTCCGACGGGTATCGTTCCAGGAATTCCGCCGTCACCGGGACGCGCAGCAGCTCGAGCGTGGGTGTCGCGGCCGCACGCCAGTCGCCGTCGCGGCGGTGCGCCCGCCATGCCTCGCCAAACTGGGTTCGCAGGCGGAGCGCGGGATTCAGTGCTGCCATCGAGCTCTGCGAGACGAGCGAGATGCGACGCCCGCGGAGGGCGCGCCACTGCTTTTCCGCGAGCCCCACCAACTCCTGCCCGTCGAACCGGATGCTCCCCGTGACCTCTCCGCCGCGATACTTCGAGAGGCCCAGAATCGCCGACGCAATCGTACTCTTGCCCGAGCCGCTTTCGCCCGCAATTCCCAGGATCTCGCCTCGCCCAACCGCGAAGCGAATATCCCGCACGCCCGCCCCGGTCCGCCTGTATGTGGACGAGATGTCGCACTCCAGCAGCGGTGTCATTTGCCGCGGCTGACTTTCAGATTCTCGATATTCCAGAGCAACTGCGGCCGGAGAATGGTCGGCCTGACGCCCTGTACGGCCGGGCTCACAGCGGCGAGCGCGTTGGGGTGTACCAGATAGAGGAACGGCTCCTGCTCATAGAGAATCTCCTGGACGCGGTTGAACGCATTGCGTCGCTCGGTTTGCGAGCCGCTGGTGGTTTGCACCAGCATCAGCTTGTCGATCTCGGCTTCCCACAGCGTCTCCGGCTTCGGCTGGCGTGGGTTCCACTGGTGGTTGGCTGCGGAACTCGGCCAGACGTTCGACTGATAGCCTGGATCCGGGTCTGCCAAAACGAACCCAAACAGGCAAGCCTCGTAGTCGAACGTCTTCGTGATGCGCTCGATCAGAGCGGGGAAGTCGAGGGTAATGATGTTGACGGCGATCCCGATCGCCTTCAAATCGCGCTGTATGAGTGCCGCCATCTGCTCACGAGGCCGGTTCCCGCCGTTCGTCAGGATGGAGAAGGACACGGGAGTGCCCCTGGCGTCGCGCAGGGTGCTGCCGTCGAGCCGGAAGCCAGCCCCGGCCAGCAGTTTCTTCGCCTGCGCCACGTCGTACGGGTGTGGCTTCAGCGCCTTGTTGAAGAACATCACGTTCGACGGAGGCATGGGACCGGCTGAGGGAACCGCGCGCCCGCGCCAGGCAATGCGGACCAGGTCCGGCCGGTTGATGGCGAGCGACACCGCTTTGCGAAATGCCGTCATCCGGAACCATTCCTTCTTTTGCGGAGCCAGCTTTGTGCCGGCTGTCACCTGGTTGAACCAGAGAAATTCCTGGTCGAGCGAGGGGCCAATGTCGACCGCCTGCTGGGGCAGGGCTTTTTGCAGATCCTCCCAGATCGGCGCCGAAACCTGGCTGATCAGGTCAATCTCACCGCGCCGGAACGCCAGCGCCTCCAGTTCGCGGTTGCTCTGATAGGTGATGCGCAGAGTATTGATGGACGGACCGGGCTTCCTCCAGTAGTTCGGGTTGCGCCGCAGCAGCATAGAGGCACCCTGCTTCTGCTCGGTAACCATATAAGGTCCGAGCACGGCGCGGATCCCTTCCTTAGACCGGGACGACAGCATCGGCACCTGGTCCAGCAGGCGCAGTGCGCCGGGGACCGGCTGCGGGAACTGGATAGTAACGCCATGCTGTCCCGTCGCCTTCACCACTGGCCCTGAGCCGCCGACACGGAACGAATCGCCCGTGGCGCTGTGCAGATCGGGTGAGAGCAACTGCTGAAACGTGTGGACGACATCGGCCGAATCGAACGGACTGCCATCGGAAAACCTTGCGCCCTTAATCAGTTGCAGTGTCAAAGTTCGGGCGTCTCTGGAAAGGTTGGCTGTTTCGCAGAGTTCGGGGACGATCACCTGAGTGGCACGGTTGATTCGGACCAGAAACCCGCCCGTCAGGTAGCGAATAAGCTCAGAGAACTCATCCTCCACCTGCAGGGGATTCAGGGTCTTCGGTTCCGACCTAAGGATGAATCGCAGCTCGCTTTGCTGTGCTGTCCCGGCGCAGGCGCTGAGAAGGGACAGCAGTACAAGGACTGCCGTGGCACGCAGGTTCTTCATGCCGTTTCCTCCGCGGTCAGGCTGATAATCCAGCTGGCCGACACCACCGCGGTTAACAGCACAGCAGGCGCCAGCAGCCAGGGCTTGTTCATCACCGACTGGTAACTCTCCAGGTCCCGCAGCTGATTTCCAAGTGAAGCGTATGGCTCGGGTATGCCCATGCCGAGAAGCCCGAGGTTCGCCTCCACGAGTATGAAGACAGGCAGGTTGATCCAGAACTGCGCCGCCGCCACCGGCCAGACGTGTGGGAGCAGGTGCTTCGTCGAGAACCGCCAGCCGCCCTGGCCGAGCGCCCGGGCCTGTATGGTGAAGTCGCGTTCCCGCAGGTTGGCCGCGAGGTTGCGAATCACCCGCGCCGGTCCGGCCCACCCGAGCAGTGCCAGCATCGCGAAAGTGATCGCCGTCGTGGCAAATGGCGATGCTTCCAGCGGCAGAGCCGCACGCAGTCCGATCAGCATGAGGAGCCAGGGCAGGGATCCGGTGAGGTCGGCCACACTTTCGAAAAGACGCACGGCGATCCGCCCGCCACCTCCGGCGGCCAGTCCGATGCTACACGCCAGGACGACGCTCAGTGCGGCCGCGGCGGGCGCCAGAAGCAAGGACGTCCGTGTGCCATGAAGTAGCCGCGCCATGCGGTTGCGGCCCAGATCGTCAGTGCCGAGCGGGTATCGCAGGCTGGGTGGCAGGTCGATGTCGTTGCGAAATTGCTCGTCTGACGGATCGGCCGTGACCAGGGCGGGGAAGGCTGAGAGCAGGAGAACGACGGCAAGCACCGCCATCGCGGCCAGCCGTGCCACCCTCATGCCGCAAACCTCGATTCCCGGGGGGGCACGTCCGAAAGCAAAGTCACGGCGCGGGACGCCAGCAACAGGCACAGAGTCACCGCCACCAGCACCGGAAGGTCGCGCTCCATGGCACTTCGCCATGCCAGTTGTCCAATGCCTGGGCGTCCACTGAGCGCTTCGGCGGGGATAGCGGCTGCCAACGCTGTAACGATCGAGAATCCGGCAAGCGCGGACAGTTCAGAACGCAGCGCAGGGAGTACGTGAAGCGCCGCGATGCGCACTGGCCCGATCCCGGTGGCCACCGCCTGAAGAACATAACCGGCATTCCGCTGCCTGGCGAGCAGACGGGAGGCGTAGAAGTACACGCGCGGAGCCACGGCCGCACCCACGGCCAGCTCCAAAGGCAGCCGTGTGAAGATCGCAGCCAGCACCAGCAGTCCCGCTGGCAATGAGAGCAAGCCGAGGAAGCCTGTTGTGACGATGGTTTCCGGCAGCCCGGGGTAAATAAGGACCGCAGCGACCGCCAGCAGCAACCCGGCCACCAGTCCCAGCAGGGCGCCGCTTCCCACCAGCCAGGCCGTTGCCGGCGCCCTGTCCAGCATCAGCCCCGATACGGGAGCACCGGACAATGTGGACTTGCCGAAGTCGCCGCGCAGGATTCCGACGAAGTAGGCGACGGACTGTCCGGTGGTGGACAGCGTCTTTCTACGCTCCGCCCGGCGCGCTTCCAGCGACTCGCTGCTCAGTCCGGGTGTCAGGTCGGACGGGTCAGTCTCCGCGCCTGGGGTGAGGCGGAACAGAAGCGTCGCCGCCAGGGATCCGGCAACAAGCAGGAAGGCGGTATCGGCGAGAAATCTCGCTGACCGTGAGATTGGGCTCATGAGGCGATTCGGTTTCGAGTTTACCAGCAGGCTGGTGTATCTGAAAATCGAAATGCCCTGACCGCGTGAGCGAGCAGGGCATCGAGGAGGATTGGAATGTACCAGCCAGAGTTACTGAGGGTCGCCCACGGTGGTCACGTCTTCATCAACGAGCCCGCCCCAGATGATGTTGGTCGTCCGGACAGATTCACCACCCCAGGAGTTATCGTCTCCGCCCCAGATGATGTTGCTGCCCCAGATGATGTTATTGCCGGCCACACCGCTCTCACCCCAGACGGCTTCTTCGTCGCCGCCCCAGATGATGTTGAATGCGGTAACTTCGTCGCCACCCCAGATGATGTTCTCACCGGAGACTTCGTCACCACCCCAGATGATGTTGGTGCCCCAGGCTTCTTCGTCGCCGCCCCAGATGATGTTCTGGCTCATCACCAGCATCACGGCCTTCTTCGTCTTCTTATTCCAGGCAGCGACAGGGGACTGCGCCGACTGAGTCCTTCTGACTACGTCGCGGTTGCGGAGGGCTGCCTGAACGTCCAGGTAGCCAGCGCCGACCGTGAAGATGTCGTAGTAGGACCAGTAGGTCTTTCCGTTGACAACGGTTTTGCTGCGCCGCGGGAAGGTCTTGTAGGCGGTCTTCATCAGACGGGCCTTAATGGTATCTGGCGAAAGGTCGTCGTCACGGTCGAGCATCAGGGCCGCCGCGCCGCTGACCAGAGCGGCTGACATGCTGGTTCCGCTCAGGCGGATGTAGTCGCTGGTGAACGCCGTGCTGGTGGTGTACTCGTACACATTGCGCTTCACTTTCGCCGACGCCGGAGCGGTGTTCCACAGAAGGCTGCCGGGTACCGCGTCCGCGATGATCATGTTGCCGGGCGCCACAAGGTCGGGCTTGATGACGTGATCGGCCGCAGACGGCCCTTTCGAGCTGTAGCTGGCGATCTGGTCGTCGGTGCGCGAGCCGTTGTTGGCCATGTCCTTCATGGCGCCCACCGTGATCACGTACGGATCGTTCCCCGGGGACATGATCATGCCGTAGCCTTTGGTCTTTGCGAGGTTATTGCGGCCTTCGTTGCCGGCCGCCACCACCACAACGATTCCAGCCTTCCAGGCCCGTTCCACCGCCTGGCAGAGTGGATCGGTCTTGTAGCTCTCGAGAACCGGACGGCCCAGCGACAAATTGATGACGCGGATGTTTAGTATCCTGCTCAGAGAAATGGCGCGGTCGATCGCGCGAACCACCGCGCTCTCGGTGCCCATACCTTTGGCGTCAAGAACCTTCAGGCTGACGATCCGGACTTCCGGTGCGACACCCCGGAACGTCCGGAAGAACTTGTTGCCTTCGGAAAGGGACCCGTCGCCGCCCAGCATGCTGGCGACGTGGGTGCCGTGACCGAACTGATCGTTCGGATTGTTGCCGCCGGTGAAGTCCTCGCGGTAAATCACCCGCGATACCCCCGTGGTCAAATCCGCTGTCGCGTTCACTCCGCTGTCGATCACCGCCACCGTAATGCCCTTGCCGGTCGCGTAACCTGAGCTCTTGAAATCCGCGTAAATCGAAGAAACCGCGTGATCCAGCGACGCCGCTACAGGGCGATCGCTGGTGATGTAATGAACCTGTGCCTCACTACTGATCGCGTTCAGAACTGGGCGGCCCGTCGGCACCTCATATAGCCCCGCTTTCAGGTTGCCGAGGTATTGTTTCAACCTCGCGCCCGAAAGTGACAACCGGGCCTGCAGTGCTGAATCCGGATCGTTTTTAAACTGCACAATGACCGTACCAGACTTGCCAGCATCCGGGGCAATCTTCTTGTCGTCAGCAAAGAGACTAAGTGCCAGTGCGAGGACCAACGCCAGCGTCCGACTGATTGATTTCATTCCACCCTCCAGGGTCGACCACACTTCCACAATGAATCCAGGCCTCTGAACGGCAGGGCCCTTGCGCATGACAATACTATCATTAATCCCGTTCACCGTGATATGACTACTCCGCACTTAATGATGCCAAAATTTTCCGCTTCGTACCAGTACTACTTTTACCTGGCTGCGTTGCAAAAATGTACTATTCGACCGTATGAAGCGTAGGAATTCGTACATCTGTCCCTAACACGAACTACGCTTTCGGCCGATTCTCAGTTAACGTAGAGTAAGGACTGCTCGTCGTATGACCGCACTGACCCGGTTCTATATCGGTTTCATCATCGCACTCGGAGTGTGCGTGCTGGTCATTAACTGCGTCCAGTGGGAGTCGGCAAACCTTTTCCGTTTCGGCACTTACGTGCTTTTGGCGTGCCTCAGCGGTGGGTTGAAGATCCGCCTTCCGGGCGTTACAGCCACCCTGTCTGGTGCTTTCCTCATCGTGCTGCTCTCAATTGCGGCCTTGAGTACACCTGAAACGGTGATGATCGCCATCATCTCGGCCGTCGTGCAATATGCGTGGCAGTCGGCGATCAAACTACGAGTCGCCCAGGCTGCGTTTAATGCCAGCAACGTGGCCGTCGCAGCGTGGGTGGCCAGTAAGGTACTTCACTCGCCGTTCCTGCCCGGAATCGGTTTCGAGCATCCCCTCAGCCTTGCTTTGGCCTCTCTGGTCTACTTCGCGGCAAACTGCATTATTGTCTCTGTTGTGATTTCGCTTACGGATCCCGAAAAGAGAAGCTTCCGGCAGGTGGTGGCGGAATACTACCTCTGGTCCGTGCCCTTTTACCTCTTCGGCGCTGCGCTGGCGGAGGCAATCCGGCTTCTCGAACGGTACGCCGGCTGGCAAACGGCCGTCCTTGTGATCCCGGCAGTGTACGCCATCTACCAGGTTTGGGCGGTGTACGCCGACCGGGTGGAAGGCGAACGGAAGCGCCAGGAAGAGGCCAGAATCCACGCCGAGGAAATGTCGGCGCTGCACTTGCGCACGATCCACGCGCTCGCAATGGCGATCGAAGCGCGGGACCGTACCACTCACGATCACCTCCGCCGGGTGCAAATCTACGCCGTCGAGATCGGCCGCGCGATGGATTTAGAGCACGCCGAGCTGGAAGCGCTGCGCACCGCCTCGGTGCTCCACGACATCGGAAAGCTGGGGGTGCCGGAACACATCATCAGCAAGCCTGGCCGCCTGACGCCGGAAGAGTTCGAAAAGGTTCAGGCCCACCCTGTGGTCGGCGCTGAAATCCTGGAGCGCGTTAACTTCCCCTACGCAGTCGTCCCGATTGTCCGATGCCACCACGAGCGGTGGGACGGCTCAGGCTATCCGGACGGCCTCAAAGGGGAGCAGATCCCGATCGGCGCGCGCATTTTGTCGGTGGTCGACTGCTTTGACGCCCTCGCCAGCGACCGCCAGTACCGGAAAGCCATGACTACAGATCAGGCGATCCAGGTGGTTCAGCGGGCCGCAGGTAAGGACTTCGATCCTAAGGTAGTCAATCTTCTGGCTGCAAAGTACGGCGAACTCGAGAGCCTGGTGCGGTCGGCTGCAGCGTCCGAGCCACCGATGCTGAGCCGCCAGGAGATTCGCGAGGCGGTTCCGGCGGCCGGTTTCCAGTCGGTACTGGTGGCGGGCAAGCGGAATTTCGATGTGCCTTCGGTGGTGCGGACGGTACTGGCTGCGATGAACCGTTCCCACACCGGCCAGGATTTGCCAGCGGCCATGACGGCTGGTGACCGTCAACTCAGAAGCACCCTGCGCTACCGGCACCTGGCCGTTTTCGTGCGTGAAAGCACCCGGATCCGGCTGATGTACCTGTCGGATGGCTCGGTGACGAAGGAAACCAGCTACGGTACCGTCGGTCAGGGTCTCTCCGGGTGGGTGGTGGAAGAGGGCCGGCCGATTCTCAACGGCAACGGGCGGCTCGACGTACTGGTTCAGGCCAACGGAGGGCAAAGCGACCTGCTCTGCGCCTCATCGGTGCCGATTCTGGCCGGCGACCGCACGGTGGGCGCGCTGACCATCTACGCGCTGCAACCCGATGCTTTCTCAGCGCGGGACCTGCAGGTGCTGTGGGGCCTCTCGGCGGAAATCGGCGGATGGCTGCTGGAGCTGGCCGCGCTCGAAGAAGAGCCCGCACCTCCGGAAGTCGCAGTCACCGGAAGTGCCACGCACGGCTAGGCGGAGCGCCGAAACTTCAGAACGGCGACTCCGGTTCACTATGATGGAATCTCGCAGGTATCAGGCCCTTGTGCCCGGGTGGCGAAATCGGCAGACGCAAAGGACTTAAAATCCTTTATCCCGGAAGGGGTGTGCGGGTTCAAGTCCCGCCCCGGGCACCAACAAAACAAACGACTGAAATGCTGAGTAACGCGCAAGCTCAAGCGCGGGTTTTCGGCTATCGTAACGGTAATCGTTACGGTCGCTTGTTACAACCTGGCCGCTTTGATGTCCTGTTCATCAATCAATGATGTTGTATCGCTCGAACATCGCGTCTGTCTGATGACCGCTGATCTTCTTTGCCACGGTACGGTGGAGTCCGTGGACATGTTCCGGACGGCGGTCCGCCGCAAATCATGGAACCGAAGCGTGGGGATACCATTTCTGCGATCAGGCGGTAGTTGTGGCGGGTGTTCGTCAACGGAACCTCGCTGGTCAGGCAGAGGTAAATCGCGGAAGTGGAGCATGATTCAGAAACCGAAGTCGTATAAGGATGGGAGAGCTCGATACCCGCCAGTTCCTCAATATCAGCGAGACGCTTCTCCCGTTCGCCAGTGGGCGCAACCTCGATCTGATCGGTGAGATTTACGGCGTGTATCGCCTCGGCCAGCCGACGGCCAGCGTGCCGGCATCGGACAGGAACTTCAAATTCTACGTGCGGCGCGGAACGTTCGGTGCGATCGACAAAGGCAGGGACATTGACGTCGGTCCGGTATATCTGCCCGACCCGGTCACATTGAAAGCGGGAGATGACGAAGTCTGGTTCCCGGCCAACAGCAGCTCACCGGGAAACGCATCCAACTCCACAGCCAGTGCATGAAAAGCACCTGTAAGCGCAACGGCACGTTGAATCTTTTTGCCGCACTGGAGATCGCCAGTGGGCAGGTCCACGCACAAACGACGGAGCAGAAGAAGCGCGAAGACTTCGGCCGGTTTTTGGGATGCGATCATCGCCGAATTGCCAGCCGATAAGGAGATTCACGCGATTCTGGACAACTACTGCACTCACAAACGCAACGAAGGCTGGCTTGCCAGATACGAAGGCCGGGTGCATTTTCACTTCACGCCGACCTCAGCCAGTTGGCTCAGCCAGGTGCTGGCAGCAACGATAAATCCGGAAGTGGAAACGATCGGGCGCGCCGCCCGCATCATCGGGCTGGAATTGGTTAGCACGTGGATGCGGACGCCGATTCCGGCGCTGCGGGGCCAGACGCCGTATTCGCTGACTGACTCCCCGGAAGGCCTGAAGAAGGTGTCGGACGGATCAGCTCGGGCCGCTGGCTACTCGTTCAAATCCCTGCTCAAAGCCTTTTGCGCTGGCGGACATGGATGCCTGCTGCTGGGCAAACACGGCGATCAGGTCGGCGAGTACGGCCATGGATCAGGGTCTCCTTATTTGGGTGGGGGTATTGCTACCATTTATTCGTGGCAACCGGGTTACTGCCGACTGGTGTCGATGACTTCTACACGATGGCGAATCTGTCTCCCAAACGAACTGGTTTGCCATTCGTTGTCTGGATCTCGCCCAAAGCCGGAGCAAAGCACGACATCCGCATTAAGGTCTCGCCGGGTCCGAAGGCCCGGAGTGAGGATCTGATTTCCATCGCACTGCGACCCGACGTCCGGGTAGTGAATGGTGAGCTGTCCCCACAGGATCTGGCGTTGTTGCGGCAGTGGGTAGCCCTGAACCTCGACGTTCTCGTTAAGTTCTGGGATGGCGGGATCGAATACACCGAACAGGCAATCGCCGCTTTGCAGTCTTTAGAACCCTGAGAACGGCGGCCATTTCAGGCCGCCTTCTTCGGATCCGTGATCTCTGCAATACCGGGCATCCGGTCGAGACTCTGGGTCGATCACAGCCTGACACTGAGCTAAAGATCAGCGAACAGGGCCTCGTCCTCGGGCGAGGCCCACTCCTTGCTGAGGCTGGCGTCGGGTGACCTCAGTCGCCTGGGCTATGCTCTGCAACTGTGCACCGTTCGGTTTACTGGTACGTTCCTCAGCAACCCAATCGACGTGCCGCCAGGCGTGTTCAGGCATTTGTCCAGGCAACTCGCCATAAATAGCCGATCCGGGCAGCGTGAGCCAGTACCTCGACCGGGAAGCCACGCACCGCGAGCACGCCGGCGAAATTCAGCTTCGGCACGATTATCGCGACTTCACCAGTCAGCCTGAGCACTTCCGGCTGATCCGGTGGATCTATACCAGAGCCTGGTTGAGCGCCGAGCGACCCACGGTGGTATTCGACCTGATCACGGCTCGCCTGATCGAACGGAAGATTCTTCTGCCCGGGGTGACCGTGTTGACGCGCCTGGTGGCCCGGGTGCGAGAGCGCGCCACGATACGCCTCTGGCAGCGATTGCGGCGCTCCCAGACCAGGAGCAGACGGCGCGGTTGACGTCGCTGTTGGTCACCACGGAAGGAGAGTACGTCTCGCCGCGCTGCTACGCGGATCAGTTCTCCAGCGATGCTGGAAGCGCTGGAGCGCGTGACCGAGATTCGTGCGCTCGGTGTGAGCGGTGTGGATCTGTCGCGCTTCCCGTCCGGGGCGCGTCAAGACAATCGCACGCAACACCGCCACCGCCTGGGCTCAGACACTGGCTCACCTGCAACCCGCCCGGCGCATTGCCAGCTTGCTCGTCTTCGCCTATGTCTACGAAGCTGTCAGCCAGGACGACGCGTTGGAGTTGTTCACCCAGTTGATCACCCAGTTGATCACCCAATGCCTCGCCTGCGCCGAGGAATAAGGACAAGAGATCAGGCTGCGCACTCTGCGCGATCTGGACGCCGCTGCCATTCGGCTCAAAGACGTCGTCAAAGTTGTGATCGATCCGTTCTGCGCGGATCGCCAGGTCCGGTCCACCATCTTTGGACAGAACAGCCCGGACGATTTGGAGGCCGCCGTCGCGATCGTCGAAGCCTTGACGCGACAGCCGGAGGACAAGTATCACGAAAGCCCCAGATGGGCGCGGCGCCGCGCGAAATCATCCGGCGGTTTGCCGAATGCTGGATCTTCCAACGACCGCCGAACCGGCGCTGGTGAAGCTGACCAACCAGTTGGACGAGTCCTGCCGGCGAGTGGCCGAACGCTTCACTTCCAATCCAGGCGCGCGAATCGACCAGGTGAACGGCAAGGACCGGCTCGTGGTCAGGTGCTTGGACAAGCTCGATGATCCAGCCAGTCTGGTCGAGGCGAGGAAACGCGTCCATGAACTGCTGCCCAGGGCCGAGATCACTGATGCGATCCTGGAGATCAACGGCTTCACCGGGTTGTGACGGGTGCACGCATGTCAGCGAAAGCCATGCCCGCGTCGACAATCTGGGCCTGATCATCTGTGCGGTGCTGACGGCGCAGGCCTGCAACATCGGCCTCGAACCCATCGTCGATCCGACGAATCCGGCGCTGTGTCTGGGACGCCTGGAGTGGGTTCAACAAAACTACATCCGTGCCGAGACACTGGTCCGTGCCAATGCCCGCCTTGTTGATGCGCAGGCGCGCATTCCGTTGGCCCGCGCCTTTGGCGGCGGCGAGGTTGCCTCGGCCGACGGGCTTCGCTTCGTGGTGCCGGTCCGGACGCTCAACGCCCGACCGAACAGCAAGTACTTCCACACCGACCGGGGCGTCACCTACTACAATTTCAGCATCGATCCGTTCACCGGCTTTCACGGCATCGTGATTCCGGGAACGCTGCACGATTCTCCGTACGTGCTGGACGGCTTGCTCGAGCACGAAACGAGCTTGGTTCCGAAGGAGTTGATGACCGACACGGCGGGCTGTTCGGAGCTTGGCCCGGCAACGCCTCAACATGAAACTGATCACGCAGAACTGGGATGACTTCCTGCGGGTGGCGGGCTCGCTGAAGATGGGGACCATCAGGTTGATACGGTCGCTGTAAGCGAGGGAGCAAGAAGTCGTTGCTGGCGCGGGCGATTGGCGAGTTGGGGCGCATCCCGAAGACGCTCCACCTGCTGGCCTATATAAATGATGAGAGCTTCCGCCGGCGGATCCTCACCCAGCTCAACCGTGGCGAGGGCCGGCACAGCCTGGCGAGGAAGTGCTTCTTTGGGCAGCGCGGCGAACTGCGCCAGGGATACCGCGAGGGCCAGGAAGATCAACTCGGCGCCCTCGGATTGATTGTCAATGCCCTGATTCTTATGGAACACGGGCTACATGGATGTGGCGCTCGATCATCTGAAAAGCAGGGCTTGTCGAGCTATTTCCATAGTCGAATACCAGCTACAAAGCGAATTTGCGAAGGACTACCACCATCCTGCCGCACCAAATCAGCGGTTCCAAAAAAGCTGCGGTCAAATGACACTCCAAAGTAGGGAGCGAATTCGCGCCGGATCTCATAGCGAAGGCGCAATCCAGCTTCGATGTTGTTTAATCCCGTACCGGTTGTGAATCGCTCTACCCGCTGCGCGGCGAGTGTTGTTTCAAATCGAGGCTGCAAAATGAGGCGCTGAGTAACAAGCACGTCCCTCGTAATGGTGAATCGGCCCGACACGTCGCCGTTTTGGCTGATGAACAAGAGTGGTTCGATGTCGTATCGGTACGGAACGAGTCCCTCAAAACCAATAACTGCATGCGTGCGGGTAACATTTCGACCCTGGAACTTTTGGGTTTCAACTCTCGCGCCCACTTGCAAATCGTAGTAGCGCTTCACGAACCTTCCGTACAGAAGCTGGAAATCGATATCGTAGTCTGCCTTTAAAGCAGTATTGCGTTCACCTTCACTTTTGAACCAAATCCGATTGTAGTCGCCACCGTACCAACCTTCCGCATCCCATCGGAAGTCGCTTTCTTTCCTGGATGCGCGATATTCGAGTACATCTGCGAGCAAATAAAGGCGGGTGTTTTCATGTTCCACTGGCGCAGGCCAGTCTTTTGGGGGAGGAAACAGGACCGGGTTGGTGGGCTCGGGTCTACCCGGATTCTCCACTGGCGATTGAGCCACCACAATCCCGTGAGAGAGGACAAAGAGCAGGAGAAAGAACAGGATTTGCAGGTAATTCATGATCTGCCGTGGTTCATTAACTACGAAACCAGGACCACTCGAAACATGCCTGATTCCATGTGCATCACCAGGTGGCAATGAAAAGCCCATGGGCCGCGTTCGATCGGCGTAATTGCTACAGACACACGCTCAGTTGGCTTTACAAGAACCGTATGCTTGCTGGGTAAAAGGTCGCCCGCACCATTCTCAAGCTGCATGAACATTCCATGCAAATGCATCGTATGTTCCATCATCGTGTCGTTGACGAACGTCCATCGCAGGCGTTCCCCAAGCCGAAAGCGAACCGGCTCGTTGGCCTGGGAATACTTCTTGCCATCGAGCGACCATATAAAGCGCTCCATATGCCCCGTGAGATGAATCTCCAGTTCCCGTTCCGGCTGCCGGGTGTCTTCGAATGGTTCAAGCGCCTTCAGGTCGGTATAGACTAAAACCTTTCGGCCACTGCCCCCCAAACCGATTCCGGGATCATCCAGCCGGGCGCGCGTTACCTGGGGAATGGTTTGGTTGCCAATCCCGTGCATGTCAGGTCCATGCTGAACTGGCATT
>JAWXCM010000352.1:0-9674 GCA_034408745.1 Bryobacteraceae bacterium | reverse complement strand
GTCGGAGAGCTTCGAGGCCTCCGTGAACTCCTGGAGCGCGGCCGCAAGCTCGGTTACCTTCTGGCTGTTCAACTCCAGCTTGCGCAGCGCTCCCGTCGTCTGCTCGGGCAGCGTCATCTCCTTCTGGTAGAACTCGCGCGTTGCCTCGAACTCCCGGTCCGCCTGGGTGCGCATGAACTCGTGCTCATCGAACAGGGTGGTGGTGCTTTCCAGCCGCCTCGATTCGCGACGGCTGGTGCGCAGGCGTTCAGCGGTCAGGGTGCCATACACATCTCGTTCCGCCTCGAGCGCAAACACAGCGGCCAGTTCCGAGTACAGCCGGCGTTCGGCTGCCAGATTGCGATCCAGCTGTGTCTGGTATGACCGAAGTTGTTCGCCGAGCAGCTTCGCGTATCGCCGCACCGTGGCGTCGGTGCAGCCCGTTAGTCCTAAGCAGGCGAGGCAGATCAGGGCTACGCGTTTCATTTGCCGATCACCGCCGGAATCAGACCAGCCGTCGCGAGTGCCTGTGCCAGTTGGGCCAGCACCTCCGGCCGAATGCCGCCCTTGTAGTACGCCGCCAGCCGCTGCGCGCCGGACGCCAGCACCGATTCAAACGACTGCGCGACAATCGCGTCGCGCCGGATCGCGTGGCGCCGACCCTCAATCGCGGCGCGAGCTTCCGCCAGCCGGTTCGGCGTGTTGGCCCGAGCGCACAGGGCGGCATAGTTCTCCAGCAGGTAGAGCGTGGTTTCCAGCCGGTTGCGTGAGTCTTCAGATGCCGGAGCGGCCCGCATCTGCTTCAATGTGGCCTCCATGCTGTGGGTTGGCGCCACTTCGCCGGCCTTGAACAGATCCAGCCCGTCGCACGCGTTGTCGAACAGGCACTTCAGCCCTTTCACCGCGGTCCCGTGCATCGCCGTCACTTCGTCCATCGCTGCAAGCCTGCGCGCTTCGATGCGGCCCAGCGCGGCAATATGGTCGAGCTCAGCCCGCGCCATCGCGATCTCCATGGTCCGCACGGCATCGCTGGCCTCCGCGGCCGTTGCCGCGTTCTTCGCGAATGCCTGAAGCAGCGGCGTGAACTGGCCCGCGAGGTCGGTCAGCGTCTCCGCGATCCGCAGATCCGTGCGGGTAACCTTGAGGATGTCCTTCGTTTGCAGTTGGTCCGCGGCGTCGAACAGGTCGGATGCGTCGGCCGCATGAGCCAGAATTTGAATCGCGATACCCGGCTCGGTGCCGGAAGGCGCTGCGCCGGCCGCTGCTGCACGCGCTGCCTCGATCTTCTGTTTTAGCTCGGCGGTCCGCGACTTCCACTGCTCCTGCCGGTCCGGCGGGCCTTCGTTGAGCTTCTCGATCCGCCCCAGCGTGTCCTGCAGATCGCCCCACGTGGTTGTGCCGTTAATCCGGTCAGTCGCCAGGCGCCGGGCGCTGGTGAAGATGCGGTCGAGGGTCGGTTTGGTGAGCTGCTCCAGGTTCTGCAACTCGGCCTCAAAGAACTGGCCGTTCGCAGTCGATTCAGCGAGCCGTTTGAGCTCGTCGGCCTGCTTGTCGAGCCGCTGGTTGTACAGTCGTGGCCCGCCCTGGGCGGCCAGAAATACCGGTACCGCGAGCAGCGCGAGAACGCGTGTCAGCAGGGTTGGCATGAATATCTGTGAATTGTAAACGAAAAAGGGCACCCCGTGCGGGGGTGCCCTATTGGCAGGCGGGAGCCGCTTAGACAGCGACTGGCTGCTGCTTGTAGTACTCGGCGAAACTTGCCAGCGGAATCGGCTCATAATCGCCTGCATGTCCGGCCTGGCCGAACGCGAGCATGCGAGCCTTGACGACTGCCTGCATGGCGGCGCGGGCCGGCTTCAGGTAATCGCGCGGGTCGAAATGTTCCGGATGCTCGACGAACACCTTGCGGATGGCACCAGTAATGGCCATGCGGCTGTCGGTGTCGACGTTGATTTTGCGGACGCCGTTCTTGATGCCGCGCTGGATTTCTTCCACCGGCACACCATAGGTCTGCTTCATCTGGCCGCCGTACTTGTTGATGATGTCCTGCAGGTCCTGCGGAACGCTGGACGAGCCGTGCATCACCATGTGGCAGTTCGGGAGCTTACGGTGAATTTCTTCGATGCGGCTCATAACCAGCACTTCGCCGGTCGGCTTCTTGCTGAACTTATAGGCGCCGTGGCTGGTGCCGATGGCGACTGCCAGGGCGTCGATTCCGGTGCGCTCCACGAACTCGACCGCCTGGTCGGGGTCGGTGAGGTGACTCATGGGGTCAACGTCGGCGCCGTGCCCGTCTTCGATACCGCCGAGCGTGCCGAGCTCGCCTTCCACAGTTACGCCGCGCTCATGGGCCATCTCGCAAACTTCTTTGGTGACACGGACGTTGTACTCGAAATCAGCCGGGGTCTTGCCGTCGGGCATCAGGGAGCCGTCCATCATGACGGACGTAAAGCCCATGTCGATGGCGGACTTGCAGGTTTCCGGGCTGTTTCCGTGATCCTGGTGCAGGACGATCGGAATTTCGGGGTAGAGTTCGACGGCCGCCATCATGAGGTGATACAGAAAACGGTCGTTGGTGTAGGAGCGGGCGCCGCGGCTCGCCTGGACGATGGCGGGCGATTTGGTTTCGCGCGCCGCTTCCATGATCGCCTGGATCTGCTCCATATTGTTCACGTTAAAAGCGCCAACACCGTAGCCGCCTTTTGCCGCTTCGTCAAGAACCTGACGCATCGATACCATTGGCATAGTTGCAATCCTCCTTCGTTTTCGGGACCGTTAATAAGCTAATTTTCAGGTTATCACGTATGGGCCCTGGGGCCTGAGATACGATTACCGCTGGCGGCGGGTCTTAAGAATGGCGGCGTGTCGGGCGCCTGTCGAATCGCGCGCCGGACTACATAACCCCGGCCAGCAGGAACACAAGCGGCGCATTCCAGTTAATCGCGATTTCGTTGCTCGCGTAAGACTCCTGGTCGTCGATGAACATTCGGGCCGGAGGCGTACCCGCCGGGATCTTCTTCATCGCAGGATCCTGCGGGCGCTGGTTCGGACCGCCCGACAGCAGGCCTGGCCATGGCTCGGCATTCTTGTCGGCACCGCTCGGCCGGTGATGCGGATGCCGGTACGGATTCTCTCCAAGCTGCGTCACCCACGAGAGGGAAAACGTATTCCGCCCGAGCAAATAGTGCAGATTGTCGAGCGCGGTTTCCACGTACCGCGGGTCTGCCTGGAGCGCATTGGCGACCAGCAACTGCATACCGTAATTCGCGGCCACGGCGTTCGAGCCCCAGATATAGTCGCGTGCCGTCATGCTGGTTCGATACGGGTTCGCGGCGGTTCGCGCCACGATACTGTCGGCGGCCGCCAGCGCCGCTTTGCGAATCGCCGCAGCCAACTCGGCGTCGCCGCGCTTGTCCAGCGCATACGCCCAGAGCGCCAGCGGTGCGACGTTAGCCCAGCTCTGCGGCTCGGTAGCCCGAAGCGTTCCCATAAATTCCCGCGCATGAGCGGCAAAATAATCGTGGTACGGCTTTAATCCGGTGGTGCGCCACAATTCCGCCGACGCCCAAAGCAACTCATCGCCGCAGTTTCTGTCGCCATACCCGCCCGTCGCCACACCCGGCGGGTTATTGAACACCACAGCGGGATGGGCAACAGCCCACGTCCACGCCGCTTCTGCCGCTTTGCGGGACTTGTCCGCGAACCTCGCGTCGAACGGCTTATACGCGCGTGCCGCAATCGCCATGACAGCCGCGAAATCGGCAGTGGCGCACGTGCTCTTAAACGGCTCGGACGCGGTGCCGATAATCACGCTCGGCGCCTTGTCCGCTTCCGGCATCACGAACCCGGAGAAGCGTTCCGTGGTCTGCTTGTGCCAGACACCGCCGTCGGCCGCATCCTGCAGCGTCTGCATCCACTCCAGATTCCAGCGAATCTCGTCGAGCATGTCCGGTGTCTTGTTCCCCGATTCCGGGATGCGCAGGTCCACCTTCGCCAGCTTCGACCCGTACAGTTCCCACGCCCAAAGCAGAGTGCCCGTTGTGATTCCGGAGTTTACTATGTAGCGGCCGTAGTCGCCCGCATCGTGCCACCCTTTCGACGAAGGCGCCGCGCCCTGTTTTCCAGAAGACGAATGCCACGCGCCGGCCAGGTGGCAGGCCTCATACTTATATCCTGGAAATTCAGCCCCTAAATCGACCGCCATTCCGCAGCGTTGCCCGTAAAAGGACCGCATTGCCAGATAAAAAGGACGGGAATACACGTCTGGGGCGATCGTGAACTGCCAGCTTTTCGCGAGCCCCCCGGACTCGATGAAATATCGCCCGGGCTTGTTCAGCGCGCTGAAGTCGAGCACCTGGACCGTGTCGCCGGAATCGGCTTCCCTGGCAGGAGTACCCGCTATCCCCGTAAACGCGACTTTGCCAGTGGACGCCTCACGGACCGTGAAAGCAGACACTGGCAAAGTCGCTACAACTACTGCAATCTTTGGAGCATTGGGGCGGTAACCCGCCTGGTTGAGTCGAACTGGCGCTTCAGCGGCACCCGCCGGTTGCAGCAGGCAGGCGCCCAGCCACAGAACCGAAACCATATTGCGGAACACCAGACGAGTGTATCTGGTTTCTATCCTCGAGCCTGCCGCACACGCCGAACTGCTGCGAGGACCATCAGCCCGCCACCGAGGGCGAACATCGTGCCGGGTTCGGGGACCGCGCTGCCAGCTGCCAGCGGGCTCCATGTCGCCGAACCGGTAAGGTTGATGTCCAGCACCAGATATCCTGTCCCGGCGCCGCCACCGAAGGTAAACGTATCGCCGAAGGCGGCGTAGCCTTCCGCCGGGTTCACGTTGAGCGTGCCGTAGTTTGCTTCAGCGGATGCGCTCCCCGTGAAAAATGAGTTTACACCGAAAAAACACCGCTTGTCGGCACAGCAGTCCCGTGAGCGAAAAGTATTAAACCGCGATCACGCCCTGTCCATCGCGATAGATATGGCCATTGTCAGCCGTCTGAGTATTCTTTTTCCAGTCTTCCAGCGCGGGGCCGGAAAGTCGTTGCGCCCGCTTGCGTAATGTAGCCAGTTCCGTCTCGTTTAAGGCTTTGAATTCTTTTGCGATTCGAACGTCGTCTTCAATCTGGCCGATCGTCGTGCAGCCGACGGCGAGGCAGTGAATGGGCTGGCTCAGCACGTAGCGAATGCAGTCGCGGACCGCCAGCGCGGAAAGCAGCTTCGCGTTGGCTGTGCTCTTCATGCCCTGAATACCCATGCCGCGTTTCACGGCGATGGGCAGTACCTGCGTCTCAAAGGAGAGGTAGTGCGTGTCCGCCGGATTCAGCGGCATCAGGATGGTGTCCCAGTTCTGGAAACGCTTCAGCATCTCCATATGGACGGCGGGGTCGCGGTGCCCGGTGAAACCAATGAAGCGAGCCTTGCCTTCCTTCTTCGCCTGCACCGCGGCTTCAATGGAGCCGCCCGGCGCGAAGATCTGCTCCACTTCCTTCATCTCGCCGACCTGGTGGATCTGCCAGAGGTCGACATAGTCCGTGCGCATTGCCTTCAGTGACTTCTCCAGGTCGGCGAGCGCGCCCTGTTTGGTGTACGTGGCCGATTTGGTGGTGAGGAACAGCTCCTTGCGATACGGCTGCAGCACCTCGCCGTAAATCTCTTCGGAGACGCCGTTGTTGTAAAGCCGGGCGTTGTCGAAGTAGTTGAGCCCCAGCTGGTATGCGCGCAGAGTGACGGCCTTCGCCTCCTCGCGCGTCACCATGCCAAGCCTGCCTCCGGCCTGTCCAATGATGCTGACGTCGACGCCTGTCTTGCCAAAGCGCCTGCGGGGCACGTCACCGGCCTTCGTGCCGCTCTGGCTCTGAGCCGATGCGAGTCCCGCGGCTGCTGCCGCTCCGCTAAAGAAAGTCCTGCGCTGCATGGATTACAGAGTAACGCAAACGGCCCCCGGGTGTGTTAGCCTGCGAGCGTCATGATTGAAAGACGCGATTTCGTGAAAGCGGGCAGTGTCGCCGCGGTGTACTCGCTGGTCGGGGGCCGTCCCGCGGCGGCAGCGGTGGGCGCCAGCGACAAAGTGGGGCTCGGGTTTATCGGCGTTGGGATCCGCGGCAGCGCGTTGCTGGAGGACTTCTCTAAGAACTCCGCATCGCGATTCGTGGTCTGCGCGGATTTGTACGACGGTTATTTGCAGCACGCCCGTGAGTTTTGTAAAGCGAAGGCGAGCACGGACGTCGAGACCACCAAACGGTATGAGGATGTGCTCAACCGCAAGGACATCGACGCGGTCGTCATCGCGACGCCGGACCACTGGCACAAGAGAATCACGCTGGACGCGCTGGCCGCGGGCAAGCACGTCTACTGCGAAAAGCCGATGACATGGAACCTGAAGGAAGGCCCGGAGATCATCGCCGCGGAGAAGAAGTCCGGCAAGTGCGTCATGATCGGCAGCGGCGGCAAGACGGCTGCCATGACACAGAAGGTGAAGGAACTGCTCGCGCAGAAGGCGATCGGCAAAGTGTCGCTGATTCGCATGGCGAATTACCGGAATAATGCCGAAGGCGCGTGGCGGTATGCGATTCCACCCGATGCTTCGCCCGAGACAATCGACTGGAATCGCTGGCTCGGCACGGCTCCGAAACGCCCATTTACAGCGGAGCATTTCTTCCGGTGGCGCTGCTGGTGGGAATATTCGGGCGGCGTCGCGACGGATCTGTTCGTACACATGCTGACTACGCTGCATGAGGTCACCGGGTCTCACGCGCCGGTGTCGGCAGTGTCGCAGGGCGGTTTGTGGTTCTGGAAGGACGGTCGAACCGTGCCGGATGTGCTGGAAACCGTTTTCGAGTATCCGGAAAATTATCTCGCTGAAATGTGCGTACACCAGAAGAATGGCGCGGATGCTCCGGCGCTGGTCGCTTATGGCAGCGACGGCACGCTGATCTGGGACCGGAATAAAATCACCGTCCTGGGCGAGGCGGAAGACAAGGATATTCAGAATTACGGTACTTACGCCTGGCCGAAAGCGGCTAAAGAAGCTTATCTGCGTAGCAAGGGAGTGGACCCGGCGAACCCGCGCGGGCTGTGGGGCAAGGATCCCGATCCGAAAGAGTACAAGGTCCCCGCTGGTCCCAATCACTCCGACTTCTTCATCGACAGCGTGCGGGAAGGGAAGCCGAGCCGCGAGAATGCCACCGAAGGGCACGCGGCAGCCGGTGCGGCGCACATCGCCAACATGTCATACCGCGAAGGCCGTAAAATTAAGTGGGATTTCGCAACAAATAAAGTAACGGGGTAGTAGCAGTTTCATGAAGTTTCGAGTTGTTTGTCTGATAATCGCCGGCGTGTTGCTCCTGGGAGCTCAGACGCCGGAAGAATTGCAGGCGTTCCGGCTGGAATATCGCCTCGATTTCGACGGGCAGACCGCTCCGGTGCTGGGACCGGACCTGGCCGAGGCGGTGCTGACAGGGGCTCGCGAGGTGAGACAGCAGGCCGTTTACGACGCGCCCGCCAGGCGTCTCACCGTCTGACTCCGCGTTACCTCGCATACAGTTCCACTCCGGTCCGGGTCAGTATGTACTCATGCTGACTGTTACCGATTCGCCTGGAGCCTCCGCGGAAGCCACTGTAACCACCAGCTATTACGGCCGTTGAGCAGACTTCACAATCTAGTCCGAAACTTTCCGCGCTCCATCGGTTTTAGATAAGTGAAAGCAGCTTCGCCAGTTATCGGGCGCTGGGTAATGCACGCCTGATCTAATAGAAAAAGATAACCTTATTCAGGAGATTAACCATGAAATGGACCAGCTATACGTGTGTCCTGATGTGCGCGCTTGCCGGACTCACGCTGTTCGCGCAGGATGGCGGTAAGTTGCAGAGCTTCCGGCAGGAGTTTGCGTTCCCGTCCACCGGAGTCGTTCCGCCCGAACTTACGGAAGCCGTGGAGAGCGGAAACGTTCAGATTCGGCAGCAAATTCGCTATGACGGCCCGGGGAATCATCTGGATGTACTTACGTTCCCGGTGATGACCGGCGCACCCGCGCTGACTCCGAATGAAGCCCTTCCCTGTACTCCGCTTGAGGAATTTCGCGTCGATCTGACCAGCGTTTCCGTCTCCGGTAACCTGATTTCCTTCTCTGGCACTGTGGCTCCAGGCGCTAAATCTTTCCTCAGTTCTGTAACCGACGGTGACAAATACGAACTTAGTTCGGCGTTCGCGCTCGACGGCGCGGGAAATGCCGCGATTTTCAGAGATATTAGTATTGTGGCCGAGGACGCCCGGAAGGTGTCGACGGCAGCGGGCATGGTGGTTGTCTCTTCGACCGTGCCGCAGCCGCCCGTCATTGTGGCAACCACAGATTTCATCACGACTCAGCCCGAGACGCAGATCGATGCCTCCGGGTCGATGGATCCGGACAGTTCGCTGCCGCTGGAATTCTACTGGCGTTCCACCCAGGGCGCGGCGGCGATTCGCGGCTGCCGGACGGCAAATCCGACCGTTCAGTTCGCCAGCGGTCCAGGTGGATATCAGTTCCTTGTAAGCGTGACCGACGCGGCCGGCGCGAGCAAAGAGGCTACCGTCACGATCACCTACTACGGGCGTTAACTAAGCAGCCTGGGCTCGTGCGAGTACGTACGGGCCTTCCGGCATCACGGCAATCACTGAACCTGGAGCCAGACCCGCAATCAGGGCTGCGACGGCAGCGGAGGGCGAGGGCAGCACTTTGCCCCAGACAGTCGCGTTGTATTTCGCGGGAAGGCCGGGCGTGTAGAACAATACCTCGGCCTTACGCGTGACCAACGCGAGTTTTTCCAGCTGCCACTGATCCACCGTCACCGGCGCCTCCCGGATGGATTCCAGAAAGTCTTCCCATGAGTCCGTGCGAAGCAGAAGCTGACAAAACTCGTGCGCTCCCGGGCCTTCGGCGCATTCGGCCATCAGCAGGATTTTACCGCCGGGCTTCACGATATGCTGCGCCGCGGTGATACCTTTAATCGCCTGGTAAAAAGTAAGATCCAGCGGATATCCGGCGCAACTGGTAATTACAGCGTCCACCGGCCCAGGCAGTTGTTCCAGCATCACCTGCGACACGAATTTCATGCCCGCAGCATGCGCTTTTTCCGAATCGCCGGCGAACACCTGCGCAATGCGCCTGTCCCGCGTGAGACATACGTCGACGATAAAATCGTGCCGGGCCATTCGGGCAATTTCCAGTAATTCGCGATGCAGCGGATTATCGTCCACTGAACCCTCGGTAGCCCGCGGATCGCGCATGAATTTCGGGCTGTGAATCACCTTGATCGTTTCCTGCGCCGCCAGACCAGGGGCGATCAGCTTGCGGCCACCGGAGAAGCCCAGCATCAGGTGCGGCTCAATAAACCCCAGCGTGATGTGAAGGTCGGCCGCGATGTACCGTGCGTCGATGTAGACCGGCGTACCGCTGGCCGTGTCGCCGAGGTACTTGTGCTCATGGAGATTGCGCGCGTTGTGGTTCACCACCCGCACCGTGCCATGCACTTCTGGGCCGAGAATCTCGGCGATTTCCGCTGGAGTGGCTTCGCGATGCAGTCCGGTGGCGATGAAAATCGAGATATTTTCCCGCGATATCCCCGCTTGTTCCAGACGCGCGAGCAAGGGAGGCAGAACCCGGCGATTCGGAGCGGGCCTGGTGATATCGCAAACACTGATGGCCGCGCTC